>JBDIBD010000217.1:0-7901 GCA_039812725.1 Vicinamibacteria bacterium
CGGCCCCGGCGCTCTTCACCCGGGCCGAGGCCCTGCTGGCCGCGCGCCACCCCGGCGCCGCGGCCGCCTTCCAGCGTTTCCTGGCCGTCGCGCCCCCGCGCCCCGCGGCCCAGATCGAGCACGCGCGCCAGCGACTGCAGGAGCTGGGCGGGTCCTGAGGCGCCCGGCCGACGACCGACCCTCGCAGCTCGTTGACTCCGCTGTGAGTCTGGGCTAGCCTGCCCGTCTCGTTCCCCGTCGTCCAGGCGCACACGCCGTCGTCCGCGACCGGTCGGCCGCGTCCAAACGGAGGTTCCATGAAGCGATACGTCTCGTGGTTGGCAGGGTCGGGGCTGATGCTCGCGGCCTTGATCGCCGGCCCCCTCGCGGGCGCGGCCAGTCCCGAGGAGCTCAAGCAGGGCCAGGAGGCCCGTACGCGCGCCGAGGCCCAGCGGCTTCCGGCCGGCACGGCGGTGAGCCTCCACCGCAGCACGGGGGCCGCCCGGTTCGTGCGCGTGGCGCCCGGCAGCGAGGCCAGCCTGTCCTCCGGCTCCGGCACGGCCCAGAGCCAGGCCGCCGGCTTCTTCACCGACCACGCGGCGCTCTTCGGCATCCGTGACGCGCGCGCCGAGCTGCGGCCCGTCGAGAGCCGCACCGACGCCCTGGGCGTGACCCGGCTGACCTTCCAGCAGTACTACCGCGGCGTGCCGGTCTTCGCCGGCCTGCTGCGCGCCCACTTCGACGACGCCGGCCGCCTGACGACGGTCAACGGCGTCTTCGTCCCCGGCCTCGACGTCCCGGCCGCGCCGCTCGTCACGCCCGACCGCGCCGGCGAGGTGGCCCTGGCCAAGGCGGCCGTGGCCGACCCCGAGAGGCCGTCGTCCGGCGTTCCCGCCAAGGTCCTGGGCACGCGCCTGGTGGTCTTCCGCGAGGGCCTCGTCAAGGGCGAGCCCGGCGCCAACCACCTGGCCTGGCAGGTCGACGTGGGCAACGGCGGCGACGTGCGCCAGGACGTCTTCGTGGACGCGGTCAGCGGCAAGCTCCTCGACGCCTACAGCAAGGTCGCGGACGCCCTGAACCGCAAGTCCTACGACGGCGCCAACAGCGCCACGGCCCCGGGGCCGAACTATCCGGCCACGCCGTTCTGGGTCGAGGGCCAGGTGCCCTTCCCGACCGGCACCACCGAGGCCGACAACATGATCCTGGCTTCGAAGGAGACCTACTGGCTGTACGAGAGCGCCTTCCAGTACGACACCAACGCGGTCGGTCCCTTCTTCCCGGCCACCGCCGGCGAGATGCACTCGATCTTCAACCGCGGCTGGTCCTGTCCCAACGCCTCCTGGAACAGCACCTTCATCTCCTTCTGCCCCGGCTTCACCACCGACGACGTGACCTCGCACGAGTGGTCGCACGCCTACACCGAGTTCACCAGCGGCCTGATCTACGCCTGGCAGTCGGGCGCCATGAACGAGGCCTACTCCGACATGTACGGTGAGGCCGTGGACCTGCTCAACGGCCGCGGCAACGACACGCCCAACACCGCGCGCCTGGCCGGGCAGTGCTCGACCGTGGGCGGCACCCCGCCGCCCAGCTTCGTGGTCAACTCGCCGGGTGGCATCGCCGGCAGCAAGACCAACAAGGGCGCGGCCTGGAACGTCGCCCCCGTCAACGTCACCGCCAACGTCCAGCTCGTCAACGACGGCGGGGGCGCCTCGACCTCCGACGGCTGCGAGGCCTTCACCGTCGCGGCCGGCGCGATCGCGCTGGTCGACCGCGGCAACTGCACGTTCGCGGTCAAGGCCCAGAACGCCTTCACCGCCGGCGCCTCGATGGTGCTGGTGGCCAACAACGCCGCCGGCGTGATCACCATGGGCGGCGCCCCGGCCAACCCGATCCCCGGCGCGATGATCCTGCAGAGCGACGGCACGGCCATCAAGAACGCGCTGCTCAGCGGCGCGGTCAACGCCACCTTCACGATCGGACCCTCCACGGACCCGTCGCTGCGCTGGCTGATGGGCGAGGAGGTCACGCCGGGCGGCGCCCTGCGTGACATGTGGAACCCGACCTGCTTCGCCAACCCCGACCGCGTGGGCGACCAGGCCAACTACGTCTGCGGCCCGATCTCCAACGACCAGGGCGGCGTCCACACCAACTCGGGCGTGGTCAACCACCTCTACGCGCTGATGACCGACGGCGGCACCTTCAACGGCCACACCGTGCCGGCCCTGGGCATCACCAAGGCCACCCACCTGATCTTCCGGGCCCAGAGCCAGTACCTGGTGTCGTCGAGCGACTTCAGCGACCTGGCCGACGCCCTGGAGCAGTCCTGCGCCGACCTGACCGGCCAGAACCTGCGCTCGCTGTCCACCAGCGGCGCGGGCAGCCCGTCGGGCCAGGTCATCTCCGCGGCCGACTGCGCCGGGGTGGCCGAGGCCATCGCGGCCGTCGAGCTGCGCCTGCCGCCCACGTTCTGCGGCTTCACGCCGATGCTCAACCCGACCGCGCCCGCGCTCTGCGCCGCCGGCAACGCGCCGGTGGCCATCACCTCGCAGTCCTTCGAGGGCAACCCGTTCAGCGCCGGCTGGGTGGCTTCCACCGGTGCGACGGGCCCCGACTTCGTGCCGCGCGCCTGGACCTGGAGCTCGCTGCCCGACCGCGGCGGCTGGGGCGTCTTCGCCATCGACCACCCGGCGGGCACCTGCGCGGCGGGCGGCGACAACTCGGGCGTGATCCAGCTGGAGAGCCCCGCCTTCACCGCCGGCGCGGGCACGCGCGTGGCCTTCGACCACTGGATGGCGGCCGAGACCACCTACGACGGCGGCAACCTGAAGATCAGCGTCAACGGCGGGGCCTACACGCTCGTTCCCGCCGCCAACTTCACGTTCAACGCTTACGTCGGCGGCCCGTTCGGCGCCGGCAACCCGCTGGCCGGCGAAGCGGCCTTCTCGGGCACCGACGGCGGCAGCAACTCCGGCAGCTGGGGCACGTCCGTGGTCGACCTCGCGGGCCTGGCCAACAGCGGCGACAGCGTCAAGCTGCGCTGGGACTTCGCCCAGGACGGCTGCGGCAGCGCGGTGGGCTGGTACCTGGACAACTTCAGCGCCTACAGCTGCGCCACCGCCGGCACCGGCAACCCGACCATCTCGATCGGCAACGCCAGCGTGCTGGAGGGCAACGACGGCCTGAGCTACGCGAACCTGACCGTCAGCCTCTCGCCCGCCGACAACACCGGCCCGCACAGCGTGCAGTACGCCACGGCGGACGGCACGGCCACGGCCGGCAGCGGCGACTACAACGCCCGCACGGGCAACCTGGTGTTCGCACCCGGCCAGACCAGCCAGACCGTCACCGTCGAAGTGCACGGCGACACCACGGTCGAGCCCAACGAGACCATCTCCGTGAACCTCAGCAACGCCGTGGGCGCGACCATCGGCACCGGCACCGGCACGGTGACCGTCGTCAACGACGACAGCGTGAGCGGACCGGTCTTCGCCAAGGGCGACCTCAACAACGACGGCCTGCCCGACCTGGTCTTCCGCCAGGTCAGCAACGGCGCCCACTACAAGGTCTGGTACATGGACGGCGTGACCCGCACGGCCGAGGCCAGCATCACGCCGGACGCCGCCAGCGCCAGCTGGAAGGTGCGCGGCGTGGACGACTTCGACAGCTTCGCCTCGCCGGGCAGCGGGCGTGACAACCTGAACGACCTCGTGTACTGGAACGAGTCCACGGGCGCCGTGGAGTTCTGGCTGATGAACGGCGTGGCCCGTCCCGGCGCGAGCGTGCCTCTGACCGGCGGCGCCACCCTGCCGACCAACTGGGACCTCTCGGGCACGGCCGACTTCAACCACGACAACCGGGCCGACATCGTCTGGCGCAACTTCACGTCCCAGAAGATCGTGATCTGGACCATGAACGGCACGGCCAAGGTCGGCAACGTCATCCCGACCCCCGACCAGGCGGTCGACTCCAACTGGATCATCGTGGCCGCGGCCGACTACAACAACGACAACAACACCGACTTCCTCTGGTACAACTACACGTCCGGGAAGATCGTGACCTGGTACATGAACTCCTCGGTGGCGCGCACCAGCGGCCAGTTCACCACGCCCAACGCCGCCGGCGACGCCAACTGGAAGGTCGTGGCCAGCTCCGACTACAGCCGCGCGTACGTCCCCGGCACGCCGCCGGTGGGCTCGCCGGACATCGTGTGGCGCAACGAGACCAGCGGCAACCAGGTCGTCTGGCACCTCGACTTCAACAGCACGCGCGTGCACGGCCAGTTCACCAACCCGGCCGCCAACACCACGCCGCTCGACTGGGTCATCGTCGGACCCAGGTAGAGACGGCGGCCGTCCCGGCGCGGGGCCCCCACGGGCCCCGCGCCTTTTTCTTTGGCGGGGTTTAAGATCCGCCCCATGAGCGACTCCCCGACCCTCGCGCAACCCTACCTGCTGTTCCTGGGCGACGCCCACGACGAGCTGGCGGCCAAGACGGCCCGCGGGATCGCCCACTGGCGGCCCGAGTGGTGCGTGGGGCAGTGGCGCCTGCCCGGCTGCCAGCCCTCGCTCGGCCTGCCCGACCTGCGCCCGGCCGAGGCCGCGGCGCGCGGGGCGCGCACCATGGTGATCGGCGTGGCCAACGCCGGCGGCGTGCTGCCCGAGAGCTGGGTCCCCAGCCTGCTGGAGGCGCTCGAGGCCGGGCTGGACCTGGCCAACGGACTGCACTCGCGCCTGAGCCGCCTGCCCGCCGTGGCCGAACGCGCGGCGCAACTGGGGCGCCAGCTGCACGACGTGCGGCGCCCGGGCCACTCCTACCCGGTCGGCAAGGGGCGCCGGCGCACGGGACGGCGCCTGCTGACGGTCGGGACGGACTGCTCGGTGGGCAAGATGTACGCCGCGCTGGCCCTCGAGCGCGAGATGCGCGGGCGCGGCCTGAAGGCCGACTTCCGCGCCACCGGCCAGACGGGCATCCTGATCGCCGGCTCCGGCGTCCCGGTCGACGCGGTGGTGGCCGACTTCATCGCCGGCTCGGTGGAGTGGCTCACGCCCGACGCGGCCCCCGACCACTGGGACCTGGTCGAGGGGCAGGGCTCGCTCTACCACCCGTCCTTCGCGGGCGTCAGCCTGGGGCTGATGCACGGGGCCTGCCCCGACGCGCTGGTGCTGTGCCACGACCCGGCCCGCCGCCACATGCGCGGCCTGCCGGACTACCCGGTGCCGGCCCTGCGGGCCTGCCTGGAGGCGAACCTCAAGGCGGCGCGCCTCGTGAACGCCGAGGTGCGGCTGGTGGGCGGGGCCATCATCACGGCCGGCCTCGAGCCCGCGGCCCGCCTGGAGGCCCTGCGCCGGGCCGAGGACGAGCTGGGCGTCCCCTGCGTCGACCCGGTGGCCACCGGCGTGGGCCCGATCGTCGACCGGCTGCAGCGCCAGTTCTAGCGCGCCGCGCCCGCCCGCCGGCTACTTGCGGCGCTCGCTCTTGCGGACGATCTCGCAGGCGCCGGCGTGCCCGCCCTCGCAAGCCTTGCGGTAGAGGGCCAGGGCCTTGACGGGGTCGCGCGCGGTGCCGTTGCCCACCGTCGCCATCTCGGCCTGCTCGAAGCAGGCCTGGGCCACGCCGCCCTCGCAGGCCTTGCGGATGGCCTCGAAGGCCCGGGCCGGGTCGCCCATGAACTGGAAGTCGGCGTCGCGCTTCAGCAGCAGCCGGCCCCACGAGAGGCAGTCGGCCGCCAGCCCCGCCTCGCAGGCCACGCCGTAGAGGCGCCGGGCCTTGGGCTGGTCGCGCGGGATCTCCTCGCCGGCCTCCAGCAGCGCGGCCTGGCGCCCGCAGGCCGCGGCGTTCCCGCCGCTGCAGGCCTCGTTGAAGAGCTCCACGGCCTTGCGCAGGTCGCGCTGGGCCAGCTTGCCCTCCTGGAAGAGCTGCCCCAGGAACAGGCAGCCCCGCATGTCGCCGAAGTCGCAACCGCGCCGGTAGGCGAAGGTAGCGGCGCTCATGTCGGCCGCCACGCCGCGGCCGAAGGCCAGCTGCTGGCCCAGGTCCACGCAGGCCGTGCCCACGCTGCCGTCGCAGGCGCGCTTGAAGAGCTCGGCCGCGCGCGCCAGGTCGCGGCCCGTGGCCACTCCGTCGCGCAGCATGGCCCCCTGGCGCTGGCAGCCGCGCAGCTCCTGGCCCTCGCAGGCGCGCGTGAACAGCTCGAGCGCCCGGGCGGGGTCGCGCGCCAGGCCGCCGGTCCCCTTCTCGTACTGCAGGCCCAGCTCGTGGCATCCGCCGGCGCTGCCGCCCTGGCAGGCCTTCTCGTACAGCTCGCGGGCCCGGGTGGCGTCGCGCGGCACGCCCTCGCCGGCCTCGTGCTGGCGGCCCAGGCGCGCGCAGGCGTCGGCCAGCCCGACCGAGCAGGCCTTGCCGAAGAAGGCCGCGGCCTTGGCGGCGTCGCGGGGGACCTTGAGGCCCTCGGCGTACATGCCGGCCAGTGACTGGCAGGAGCGCGCCACGCCGCCCTCGCAGGCCTTGCCCAGGGCCTCGGCGGCGCGCCCCAGGTCGCGCGGCACGTCCTTGCCGTCGTAGAAGAGGTCGCCCAGCTGGCCGCAGCCCTCGGCCTGGCCGCCCAGGCAGGCCTTCTCGAGCAGGGCCGTGACGCGCGCGATCTCCTTGGCGCCGGCGGGCCGCAACAAGCCGGCCAGCTCCAGGCAGGAGGGCGCGTCGTTCAGGTCGCAGGCCTTCTTGAACAGGCCCTTGGCCTTCTCGACGTCGCGCGGCAGTCCCTCGCCGCGCAGGTGCATCCCGGCCAGGGCCCGGCAATCGGCGGCCGCGCCCTTGTCGCAGGTCTTCTTCAGCGCCGCGGCCGGCCCTTCGGCGGCCCCGGCGCGGAGCGCCGGCAGGGCCGCCAGCAGGGCCGTCAGCAGGAGGGGGAGGGAGTGCCTGGGCCTCATCGCGATTTGCCTCCGTCGGATGGCTTCAACTCTCCCCCGCGCGAGGCGGGCTGTCAACGCCGCCCCCGGGGCGCCGGCCCGAGCGCGTGCTACGCTGCCCGTCCGCATGCGCTCGCGCGCCTGGTTCCCCGCGCTGCTCCTGGCCGGGCTGCTGCCCGCGCTGGCCCTCATGCTGGCGGGCCTGGGGCAGCCGCTGCACGGCGAGCACGTCTTCCGGCAGGCCCACGTGGCCGGCAACGTCGAGAAGTTCGTGCGCGACGGGCTCTCGCTGCGGCCCTCCGCCTACAACCAGGACGTGCCCGGGGCGCTGTTCGAGTTCCCGGCCTACAGCTGGCTGGTGGCGGCCTTCTGTCGCGCCACCGGCGCCGCGCCGGTGCCGGCGGCGCGCGCCGCGAGCGTGTTGCTCTTCGTGCTGTGCCTGGCCGTGCTCGACGCCGTCTGGCGGGCCTGCGGCCTGCGCCGGCCGGCCCGCCTGGCGGGGCTGCTGGCCTGCGCGTGGGCGCCGCTCGACCTGTTCTACTTCCAGGTGCCGCTGCCCGACGGGCTGGCGCTGCTGCTGGGGCTGCTGTCGCTGCTGTGCTGGCTGCGCCTGGAGCGCGCCGCGCCCGGGCCGCGCCGCCTGGCCTGGCTGCTGGGCCTGCTGGCCAGCGCGCTGCTGGCCACGCTGATCAAGAACCCGCTCTACCTGCCCTTCGCGGTGGGCCTGGGCTACGACCGCCTGGCGCGGCGCGGGCCGCGCGGCCTGTGGACGCGCGAGCTGGGGCTGCTGGCGGTGGCCCTGGCCGCGGCCGTGGTGGGCTTCAAGCTCTATTCCAACGCGGTCAACCAGACGCCGGGCTTCCTGCCGCGCGAGGAGGCCGAGGCCTTCTTCGGCACCTGGCGCGATCGGCTGCGGCCGCGCTTCTGGCGCGCCCTGGGCGGTGCCTTCACGACCCGCGTCTGCCCCCCGGCCACGCTGGCCCTGGTGCTGGGCGGCGTGGCCGTCACGCTGTG
>JBDIBD010000218.1:0-7891 GCA_039812725.1 Vicinamibacteria bacterium
GCACGCCGGCCTGCCCGCGCTGCGGCGGCGAGCCCCGGCGCGCGGCGCTGCCGCTGGTGCTGCTGGGCAAGTACGCCGTCGAGCGACGGATCGGAGCCGGCGGCATGGGCGTGGTCTACAAGGCCGTCGACCTGGCGCTGGGCCGCGCGGTCGCGATCAAGACCCTGCCGCGCATCGCCCCGGAGCAGGCCATGCGGCTGCGGCGCGAGGCCCGCGCCATGGTGGCGGTGAGCCACCCAAACCTGGCGCTGATCTTCGGGGCCGAGACCTGGCACGGCACGCCGGCGCTGGTGTGCGAGTACCTGGAGGGCGGCACCCTGGCCGACCGCCTGCGGCACGGGCCGCTGCCGGCCCTCCAGGTGGTGCAGCTGGGGCTGGCGATGAGCGGCGTGCTCGAGCGCATCCACGCGGCCGGCATCCTGCACCGCGACGTGAAGCCCAGCAACATCGGCTACGCGGGCGACGGCACGCCCAAGCTGCTCGACTTCGGCCTGGCGCGCATCATGGAGGACACGCGCCGCGAGGGGTCCTCCGACGGCGGCAGCGGCGAGAGCGACACGGCCTCGGTGCTCCACGCCACCGGCTCGAGCGTCATCGCGGGCACGCCGGCCTACGTCTCGCCCGAGGTGGTGGTGGGCCAGCGCCCCACGCCGGCGGCGGACCTGTGGGCCCTGGCGGTGACGCTGTACGAGGCGCTCACGGGCACGAACCCGCTGGCCCGCGACAGCCTCCAGGAGACCGTCGCGGCGGTCCGCGCCGCCGAGGTGCCGCGCCTGCGCGAGGCGCGCCCCGACCTGCCGGCCGGCCTGGCCAGCCTGCTCGACGCCGCGCTGGCCGCGCCCCCGCGCCTGCGTCCACAGAGCGCGCGCGAGCTGCACGTTTCCCTGGCGGGGCTCTGACCGGCCGCGCCTCAGGGCGTGGACGGGCCGATGCGCCTCAGCAAGGCCTCGAAGCGCGGGTGGCCGTGCAGCTTCTCGAAGTAGGGCGCCGCGCGGGCGTAGAAGACCTGGGTGGCGCCGGAGGCCTCGGCCTTCTCCAGCCACTCGAGGGCCGGCTCGGTCTCGCCCCCGCGGGCGTACAGCTCGGCCACCAGGTAGGGCGAGGTCAGGCCGGGCGAGCGCTGGATCTCCCCGATCAGCGCGCGCGCGAGGCCGCGCGAGCCGTCCCGCGCGTGGCCCTGGCGCGCCGCCGCGAGCCACTGCGGCATGCCCATCACCCGCGTCTCGTCGGCAAAGGCCTCGAAGAAGCCCGCGAAGTCGCCCTTCTGCCAGTGGATCTCGCACAGGGCGTCCAGCACGTTGACGTCGTCGGGCGCCAGCGCGCGCAGCTTCCCGAAGTGGGCCAGGGCCTCGTCGTAGCGCCGGGCGAAGTAGAGCTGCGCGCCCAGCGTGCGGTTGACCGGGGCCGACAGCGGGTCGAGGTCGCGCGCCTGGCGGGCCGCCGCCAGGGCCTCGTCCGTGCGGCCGGCGGCCGCGAGGTAGAGCGACTGCGCCTGCCAGGCCGCCGAGTCGCCGGGGTTGAGCGCCAGCGCGCGGCCGTAGGCGCGGCCGGCTCCGGTCCAATCTCGGTCCGCGAAGAGGAGCACGCCGCCCAGCGCCAGGTGGGCCTCGCTCGAGCCGGGATCGAGCTCGATCGCGGTCTGGGCGGCCGAGCGCGCCCGGCGCAGGGCCTCGGGCGGCGTCAGGCCGCCGTAGCCGTAGCCGGCCAGGTCCACGCAGGCCTCGGCCAGGCCGGCCCAGGCCTCGGCGAAGCCGGGGGCGAGGCGCGTGGCCTCCTCGAAGTGGCCGATGGCGGCGTGCTTGTCCTCGGCGTCGCCCAGCGCCATGCGGTGGCGCCCGCGCAGGTAGGCCTGGTGGGCGCCGGCGGCCAGGCCGCGGCGCGCCGCCAGCCGCTCGCGGTCGGGCGGCGCCAGCTTCACCCGCACCTCGCGCGCCACGCGCAGGGCCACGTCGGCCTGCAGCGCCAGGGCCTCGCCCACCCGGCCGTCGTAGCTGTCGGCCCAGACCGGCGACTCGTCGCTGGCCCGCACGAGCTGGGCGGTGACGCGCAGGCGGTCTCCGGCGCGCCGCAGGCTGCCCACCAGCACGTACTCGGCGGCGAGCTCCTTCCGGAGCGCCGCGATCGGACGGGCCGCGGACTTGAAGCCCGTGACCGACGCGCGCGGGATCACCCGCAGCCGCTCCGGCTGCAGCCGCGACAGCTCGGCGGTGAGCTCCTCGGTGAAGCCGGCGCTCAGGTACTCGTCCTCGGGGGCGCCGCTCAGGTTGTCGAAGGGCAGCACCGCCAGGCGCGTGGGCGCGGCCGGCGCGCCACGGCGCGACCACCAGCCCAAGAGCCCCAGGGCCAGCGCCACGACGGCGGCAACGGCCAGCCAGCTCCGGGGCGCGCCACGGGTGGGGCCGGGCACGACCGGCGCCTCCTGGGAGGGCAGCGCCTCCCCCGCCCCGCCGGCGGCCTCCACGTCGTCGCCCTCCTCGGGGGCGGCCTGGAGGCTCACGCGGCGGGCGCGCCACCATTCGTCCAGCTCCGCGCGGTAGGCGTAGACGCTGCCCAGCCGCTCGTGCTGCAGGCGGTGGACCGGCAGGCCCTCCGTGCGTTCCCAGCGCTGGACGGTGCGGGGGCTGCGGCCCAGGTAGGCGGCGATCTCTTTCCACGAGTCGAGCCGGTCCTGGGGGCTCGCTCCGGGGGCAGGGGGGCTGTCGTCGGCCAAGGCCCGCGCATGGTAGCCCAAGGCGGCGAACCTGCCGAACGCTCGACGAAGACTCGCCGAAAGCCGCCGCCGAACCGCGACAAACCACGACACGACGTTGACGCAGTTGAACTTGGAGGGGGTGGCCGCCGTCTCATCCACGTGCCCGGAAGTGACCGGGCGCGCTGGCGCCGAGCCGGCGCATCCAAGGAAGGAGACGTCGAGATGCACGCCCCCACCTCGCTACCCCGGTCCCCGCGGACGGCCCTCCGGCTGGCCCTGCTGGGCCTGGCCCTGCCCGTCCTGGCCGAGCCCGAGGCCCTGGTCCAACACGCCTCCGGGCGAGCCCTGGTGCACGAACGACATCGTCTGGCGCAACGCCACCAGCGGCCGGGCCGTGGTCTGGCACATGGACAACGCCGCCACGCGGCTGGCAGGGCAGTTCACGGCGCCCGACGGCCCGACCGCGGACCCGTCCGGAGCCGCGACGGCGCGCACGGACTGGACGGTGGCCGGGCCGCGCTGAGGGCCGTTCGACCGCGGCCTCGTCACCCTGAGTCGGGACCGCAACGGTGCGTCGGCGAGGTCGAGAACGTCTTCGTCATCCTGAGTCGGCGCCGTCCTGGCTTGCGACGAAGGATCTCTCGGGCTGTACGACCCAGCAGATCCTTCGCTTCCGATCCGGACGGTGTCGCTCAGGATGACGGGGGCGGTGGCAGCGTCGCTCGGGACGGCGGGGCGCTGTCAGTGGCCGACGGGCTCGTCCTCGAAGGCGCTGCCGTCGACCCCGGACTCGGGGGCCAGCCGGGCGATCTGCTTCTGGACCAGCGCCTGGTGCTCGACCTCCTCGTCGCGCAGCTCCTCGAACAGGGCCCGCACGTCGGGGTCCTTCAGGCCGGGCAGCGCCCCGACGAAGAAGGCGTGGGCCTTCTCCTCGGCCCGCAGGGCCGTCTCGAGCGCCGCGCGCGGGCTCATCGAGGCCCGCACCTCGTCGTACTCCGGGGCCTCGACGTCGTACAGCATGGCCCGCGTGACGCCGCGCGGGGCGTCCCCGAACAGCTTCACGCGCCGGGCCCGCAGCTCGCTGCCGTGCTTGGCCTCGTTCTCCGCCATGAAGCGGAAGAAGGCCGCCGCCTCCGGGGTGTGGTGCGTCTCCATCTGGTGCGCGAACTCCTCGTAGCGCTCCTGGGCCTCCTCCTCGACCAGCACGGCCAGGTCGAGGGCGTCCTTGAGCTGCAGGCTGGAGAAGTCGATGCCGCGGGTGGTCATGGGCGCCTCACTTCTGCACGAAGAGGTCGAGGATGCGCTCGCGGGCCCCGGCCGGCGCGGCCAGGGCGGCCTGGCGCTCGCGCACCAGCGCGTCGTAGGTGGGCGGCGGCGTCGGGTTGCGGAACAGCACGCCCGTGTAGAGCTCCTGGCCGTAGGCGCGGGCCAGGTCGAGGGCCTTGAGCAGGTCGGCCGGGTCGTGGCCCAGGCTGGACAGGGCCTTCATGCCGGCCTTGTGGGCCTTGAGCTGCTGCTCGGGCTCGCCAAACGTGACGCAGGGCGACTGCACGTTGATGAAGGCGAAGCCCGGGTAGCGGATGCCTTCTTCGATGATGGCCGCCAGGCCGGCCATGTCGGCCGGGGTCCCCTGGGCCACGAAGGGCGCGCCGTAGGCCAGCACGTAGAGCAGCGGGTTGACCGGGTTCTCCAGGCTGCCCAGGCTCGAGGTCACGGTCTTGAGGCCGCGCGGCGAGGTGGGCGAGAGCTGGCCCTTGGTCAGGCCGTAGATCTGGTTGTCCATGACCAGGTAGGTCAGGTCGAGGTTGCGGCGGATGGCGTGCGGCAGGTGGCCGCCGCCGATCGAGAAGCCGTCGCCGTCGCCGCCGGCCGCCAGCACCAGCAGGTCGGGGTTGGCGATCTTGATGCCCTGGGCGATGGGCAGCGCCCGGCCGTGCACGGTGTTGAAGCCGTAGGCCGTGGTGTAGCCGGGGATGCGGCTGGAGCAGCCGATGCCGGAGACGAAGGCGATGTCGTGCGGCGCGCGCCCGATGGCCGAAAGCGCCCGGTAGAGGGCCTGCAGCACGCCGAAGTCGCCGCAGCCGGGGCACCAGATGGGCTTCAGGTCGCTCTTGTAGTCCTTGGGCTCGAACGTCGCGGGGGCCGGCATCGTCGTGGTCATGTCGGCTACTCCTGGGGCGTCAGCGCGTCCTGGTGGCTGCGCTGCAGGCTCAAGGTGGTCTCGCGCAGGGCCCTCACCACCTCGCGCGGGAGGAAGGGGTTGGCGCCGCTGCGGCACAGCGGCCGCACTCCGGCGGGGACGTCGAGGTACATGCGCAGCAGGCGGTAGAGCTGGCCCTGGAAGGAGAGCTCGACCACCAGCCCGGCGCTGACGCCGCGGAAGAACTCGCGGTAGACGTCCTCGGCCACGGGATAGAGCAGCTGCGGCACGAGCAGCTTGACCTTGAGCCCCTCGGCCCGCGCCAGGTCGAGCGCCTCGCGGCAGACGCCGCCGGTCGAGCCCCAGCTCACCAGCGCCAGGGGCGCCGCCGGGTCGCCCTCGAGGCGGAACAGGTCGCGGCGCCCGCGCAACGGGTCGAGCTTGCGGAAGCGCTTGGCGTTCATCTTCTCGTGCATGCCGCCGCTGGCGGTGGGGGCGCCGGCCTCGTTGTGCTCGATGCCGGCCGCCAGGTAGTCGCCGCCCGGCTGGCCGGGGTGCGTGATGGGGCTGACGCCCGACTCGGTGAAGCGGAAGCGCTGGTACTTCTCGAGCTCGGCCGCCGTCGGCTGCAGCCGCTGCTCGATCTTGAAGCGGCTGGTGTCGATCGGGTCGACGGTGGCCTTGCACTGCCCGATCTCCTGGTCGGAGAGCAGGATCACCGGGGTCTGGTAGCGCTCCGCCAGGTTGAAGGCCTCGACCGTCAGGTCGAAGGTGTCGGCCACGCAGGTGGCGGCCAGCACGGGCCGCGGGGCGTCGCCGTGGCCCGAGAAGCAGGCCGCGAACAGGTCGGCCTGCTCGGGCTTGGTGGGCAGGCCCGTCGAGGGGCCGCCGCGCTGCACGTCGACGATCACGAGCGGCAGCTCCGCGATGGTGGCCAGGCCCATGACCTCGGTCTTGAGCGAGAGCCCGGGGCCCGAGGTGGCGGTCATGGCCTTGCGGCCCGCGAAGGAGGCCCCCACGGCCGCGCCGATGCCGGCGATCTCGTCCTCGGCCTGCAGCACCGCGCCGCCGTGCTTCCAGATCTCGCGCGAGAGGAACTGCATGACCTCGGTGGAGGGGGTGATCGGGTAGCCGCCGAAGAACTGGCAGCCGGCGAAGATGGCGGCCGCGCCGCACATCTCGTTGCCGTCGGTCAGCAGCTTCGAGCCCGGGGCGTCGACCGGTCCGGCCAGGCGCAGCCCGCTCTTGAGCGGGTGCCGCTCGGCGTACTCGATGCCGGCGCCAAAGGCGCGCTCGGCCCCGGCCAGGACCTCGGCGCCCTTCTTGGCGAGCTTCTTGTGGATGCCCTTCATCAGGCTCTCGCGGGCCGTGCCGAACCAGCCGGCCAGCAGGCCCAGCACCACGGTGTTCTTGGCCTTGTCGGTGCCGCCGTGCTGGCGGGCCATGTCGCCGAAGGGCACCGGCACGGCCTCGGCCGGCGTCACGCCCACCAGCGGCAGCTTGTCGGGCGCCACGCCGGTCTTGCTCTCGTAGACCACGACCGTGTTGCCGCCCACCGGCAGCTCGGCGCCGAACCTGAGGAAGTCCTCCCAGTTGAGGGCCACGGCCACGTCGAGGGTGCCGCCCGGGTTGAGCACGGCCTTGGTCGAGAGCCGCACGCGGCAGGACGACTCGCCGCCGCGGATCTGCGAGCCGAAGCTCTTGGTCATGATGCCGTGGTAGCCCTCGGCCGCGGCCGCCGCCAGCAGGGACTCGCCCGCGGAGACGATGCCGTCCCCGCCCGAGCCGGCCATGCCGATCACCAGGTTGTCGACCATTGCACTCCCCTCCGAACGGGCCCGCGGAGACGGCCTGGACCCCAGCCCTCCTTAGGCAAGGCTGATGCCACGTGAGACACGGCCGTTGGGGGCTTTGGCACGCCAGGAATGCCGCCCCCCCGCCCCCTCGCGCAAACTATGCAGGAAACTGGCCCCCAGCGGGTGGCTCGTCGCTTGCAACCGCATCCTATCAGGCGGGGCCGGCGCGCGCCTGCCCTCGCCCTGGAGGTTGTCCATGTCCAGCGAGCCGTCTCCCCACCACCACGCCCCCGGCGTCCACACGCCGCTCTACCAGCTCCTGTGCGGCTGCTCCCAGGACCTCATCGCCTCGGTCGAGCGCCGCCTGCGCACCAGCGACACGCCGCACTACCAGGCCAGCGAGCCCGACCTGCTGCGCCAGCGGGTGGCCCGCCTCGTGGGGGCCTTCCTGGAGGCCTCCTGCGCCGGGGCCGAGCCGTTCGTGAGCCACGTGCGGCACATCGCCGACGAGCGCGCCGACGAGGGCTACTTCCTCGAGGAGGTCCAGGCGGCCCTGAGCGGCCTCGAGGAGCGCGCCTGGCAGCTGCTGACCGAGCGCGCCGAGCCCGCGCGCCTGGTGCCGCTGCTGGCCTTCGTGACGGGCCTGGTGGGCGCCGCCAAGGACGAGCTGGCGCGCGTCTACCTGCGCCACAAGGAGCGCGCCGAGCTGCGCGCCGCGCAGCTGCAGCAGAAGCTCGACGAGCTCTTCAAGGGCACCGAGCAGCCCGACGGGGACGTCTTCCTCGTACGGGGCTAGGGGGGCGTCACAGGGCGGCCAGGCCGACGGGCCTGAGCCAGGCGGGCAGGGCCGCGTGGCAGGCGCGGCAGAAGGCCTGCC
Organism: Vicinamibacteria bacterium; assembly: GCA_039812725.1. Classification (GTDB taxonomy): domain Bacteria; phylum Acidobacteriota; class Vicinamibacteria; order Fen-336; family Fen-336; genus JBDIBD01. The sequence goes on from JBDIBD010000218.1 coordinate 7,506, forward strand.
CGCGGGCGTCGGCCTTCTCGACCGTGCCGGCGAAGCGCATCAGGCACTCGGCCTGCAGGCAGTGCTTGAGGCCGGCCAGGTGGCCGAGCTCGTGCAGGGCCACGCCCACCGTCCGGCCGAGCCAGCGCTCGGCGTCGGGCGGCAGGCCGTCGAAGGCCGGGTCGAGCCGCACCAGCGAGACCACCGCCGCGCGCCCGCCGTCCTGGGCCAGCCCGAAGACGTGGCTGAAGATCGGCAGCGCGAGGTCCCAGCCCGTCAGGCCCAGCACCAGCTCGCCCGCGCCCGCCTCGGCCGCCAGCCAGTCGAGCAGCGGGCGCGCGTCCCACTGGTGGCGGCGGGGCAGGGTCGGCAGGGCGGGCGGCGTGGCGCGCCGGTCGAGCACGCAC
>JBDIBD010000219.1:0-7890 GCA_039812725.1 Vicinamibacteria bacterium
GCAGGCCCCGCCGCCCGCGGCGGCCCCCGACGACCCCCTGGCGGCGCTCGTCCCCGACCTGGCCGCGGTGGAGTTCGCCGAGGAGGACACCGACAAGCACGAGGTGCGGGCGGTGGCCACCAAGGCCAACAAGGACATCACCCAGGAGCTGGCCGCGCTGCGCACGCTGGCGGTCGGCGGCTCCGGCAAGTTCGCGGCCGTCAAGGCCGCCAAGGCCGCCGGCCCCTCCGCCGCGGTCGAGAAGCGCCTGCACGACATGCTGGTCCCCGAGCGGGAGAAGCAGGAGGTCCGGCGCAAGGCCGCGCTCGAGGTGCCCGGCGCGTTGCTGCGCCAGGCCAGCGACCTCAACGTGCAGCTGGTCTTCGACCAGCCGGGCAAGGAGCCGCAGGCCTTCGAGGCCGTGGCCGTCAAGCTGGTGGGCAACCGCAAGCTGGGCCGCCTGACGCTGCACCTCGAGATCGACGTCAAGGGCAAGTAGCCGCCGCGGGCGGCGGCCCTCAGGCCCTGGCGATGGCGCGGCGGTAGGCGTCCTCGTAGGCCCGGGCCGAGCGCTCCCAGGAGAAGTCGCGGCTCATGCCGTTGAGCATCAGCTGGCGCCAGCCCGCCCGGTCGCGCCAGGCCAGGAGGGCCTGGTCGATCGCCCACATCAGGCCGGTTCCGTCGGCGTTCTCGAAGCGGAAGCCCGTGCCCCGGCGGGCGGCAGCGTCCCAGGGCTCGACCGTGTCCACCAGCCCGCCGGTGGAGCGCACGATCGGCGCCGTGCCGTAGCGCAGGCAGTACATCTGGGTCAGGCCGCAGGGCTCGAAGCGCGAGGGCATCAGGAACATGTCCGCGCCGGCCTTGATCTTGTGGGCCAGCGCGACGTCGTAGCCCAGCCTCACGCCCACCCGGTCGGGGGCCCGCGCCGCCATCCAGCGGAACCCCTCCTGGACGGCGCTCTCGCCGCTGCCCAGCACCACCAGGCGCAGCGGGCGCTGCAGGAAGTCCCACCAGGCGCCGGTGACGATGTCGAAGCCCTTCTGGTGCACCAGGCGCGAGGTGATCCCCAGCACCGGCCAGTCGGGGAACTCCGGCAGGCCGAAGGCGCGCAGCAGGTCGGCCTTGCAGGCCTGCTTGCCCGCCAGGTCCTCGGGCGAGTAGCGCTTCACGGCGTAGGCGTCCACGCGCGGGTCCCACTCGTCGTAGTCGACGCCGTTGAGGATCCCCATCAGGTCGGAGGAGCGCTCGCGCACCACGCCCTCGAGCCCCAGGCCCATCTCCGGCCCCTGGATCTCGCGCGCGTACTGCGGCGAGACCGCGGTCAGGACCTCGGAGAAGAGCAGGCCGCCCTTCATGAAGCTGACGTCGCCGTGGTACTCGAGGCCGCCGCCCGCCGCGCCCAGGTTCCAGGGCAGGCTCAGCAGCCCGAGCGCCTCGCGCCCGAACTGCCCCTGGTAGGCCAGGTTGTGCACCGTGAAGACCGTGGGCAGCCGGTGCAGCGTGGGGTCGTCGGAGTAGAAGGCCTTCAGGTAGACGGGCAGCAGGCCGGTCTGCCAGTCGTGGGCGTGGAAGACGCTCGGGCGCTCGCCCCGGCTGCGGAAGAACTCCAGCACGGCCCGCGACAGGAAGGCGAAACGCTGGGCGTTGTCGCCGTAGGCGCCGTGCTCGTCGCCGTACGGGAACGGCCGATCGAAGAAGGGCGGGTGCTCGACGAAGACCACCTCGACCCCCGGGGCCGGCCGAGTGAGGTAGAAGCCGGCGCTACGCGGCGTGCCGTCCACGGGCACGTGCACCGAGCCCAGGAACTCCCCCGGCGGGAACCCGATCGAGCCGTAGCGCGGGGAAAAGACCGTCACGCGGTGCCCCAGCCGGGCCAGGGCCTTGGGCAGGGCGGCCGCCACGTCGCCCAGCCCGCCGGTCTTGGACCAGGGCGCGACCTCGGACGTGGCGTAGGCGATGTGCAGTCGGTCGGACATGTCCCCCCCGCTTCGTGCGGCGGCCGCATTATCGGCGAGGCCGCCCGTCGGTGCTAGGCTTCGCCGGTGCCTCGCCGCCTCGGACAGCATTTCCTCCGGAGCTCGGCCGTCCAGCAGCTCCTCGACGTGGTGCAGCCGCGGGCCGACGAGACCTTTCTCGAGATCGGGCCCGGGGCGGGGGCCTTGACCCTGCCGCTGGCGGCCCGCGCCCGGCGGGTCGTGGCCGTCGAGCTGGACGGACGCCTCGCAGCCGCGCTGCGCCCGCGCGTCCCCGCCAACGTCGCGATCGTGACCGCCGACGCGCTGGAGGCGCCGCTGGCCGAGCTGGCTCCGGCCGGCTCGCGCCTGGTCGGCAACCTGCCCTACTACATCTCCAGCCCGCTCTTGCGGCGTATCCTGGAGCTGCGCGCGCACTTCCGCGAGGCCCACGTGATGGTCCAGGAAGAGGTGGCCCGGCGCGTGGCCGCGGGCCCGGGCTCGCGCGACTACGGCGTGCTGTCGGTGTTCTTCGCCATGTGGGCCGACGTGGCACTGGTCCTGCGCCTCGGCCCCGGCGCCTTCGAGCCCCCGCCCAGGGTCGACTCGGCCGTGCTCCGCATTGCCTTCCGCCCCGAGCCCGCCGCCCCGCTCGGCGACCCGGACCACTTCCAGCGCCTCGTCCTCAGGGCCTTCGGGCAGCGCCGCAAGACGCTTGAAAACAACCTGCAAGATAGCTATCCTAACCTCAAGGAATACTTGAGGTTGCTCCAGATCGCGGGCAACCGTCGGGCGGAGACACTATCGGTGGTGGAGTTCGCGCGCCTCTCCGAGGCGCTGCGGGTCTGCCGCTGAGCGTCGCGCCGGCCTTCGGGGCTGGCGCCGGGCTGGAGCGGGTAGGGGGTCTTGACGTCAACGGGGCAACGCCTGCGCGTGGTGCCGCTGGGGGGCCTGGGTGAGTTCGGCCTCAACAGCCTGGTGCTCGACTGCGAGGGCGAGCTGCTGCTGGTCGACACGGGGCTCATGTTCGCCTCGGCCGAGATGCCCGGCGTCGACTCGGTGGTCCCGGACTACGGCTGGCTGGCGGAGCGCCGGGAGCGACTGCACGGCGTGCTGCTCACCCACGGCCACGAGGACCACATCGGGGCCCTGCCCTTCGCGCTGCAGGCCGCGCCGGCGCCCGTCTACGGCACGCCGCTGACCCTCGGCCTGGCCCGCCGCCGCCTGCGCGAGCGCGAGGTCGCGGGCGACCTGCGGCCGCTGCGCCCGGGTGAGAGCGTCGAGCTCGGGCCGTTCCGCGTGCACGCCCTGCGCGTGGCCCACAGCATCCCCGACAGCCTGGCCCTGGCGATCGAGACGCCCGCCGGCGTGGTGCTGCACTCGGGCGACTTCAAGATCGACCGCCAGGCCCCTCCGGACGAGCAGACCGACCTCGAGGGGCTGGCGGCCTGGGGCCGGCGGGGCGTGCTGCTGTTGCTGGCCGACAGCACCAACGTCGAGGCCAGCGGGCCCAGCGGCAGCGAGGAGGACGTGCTGCCCGCCTTCGACCAGGTCTTCGCCAGCACGCGCGGCCGGGTGCTGGTGTCGTGCTTCGCCACCTCGCTGCCCCGCATCCAGCGCGTGGCGGCCCTCGCGGCCCGCCACGGGCGCGCGGTGGCCTTCGTGGGCCGGCGCATGGCCGACAACGCCGAGGTGGCCCGCGACCTGGGCCTGCTGCCGCTGCCCCCGAACGCGCTGGTCTCCCCCGCCGTGGCCGCCAGCCTGCCGCCCCAGTCGGCCTGCCTCTTCGTCTCGGGCAGCCAGGGCGAGCCGCTCTCCGCCCTGGCCACCATCGCGCGCGGCGAGCACAAGGACGTGGGCGTGGGGCCCGGCGACACGGTGGTGCTCTCCGCCCGCGTCATCCCGGGCAACGAGCGCGTGGTCTCGCGCCTCATCAGCAACCTCTTCCGGCACGGCTGCCGGGTGCTGCACCCCGGCGTGGCGCGGGTGCACGTGTCGGGCCACGCCCACCGCGACGACCTGGCCGAGCTGGCGCGTCTGGCGCGGCCGCGCTGGTTCGTGCCGATCCACGGGGAGTACCGCATGCTGGCCCAGCACGCGGCCCTGGCGGCCCAGGCCGGCCTCGGCAGAGACGCGGTCCAGGTGCTCGAGGACGGCGACGTGCTGGAGCTCTCCGCGGACGGGGCCCGCCGGCTGCCGCCGGTGCCGGCCCCGCGCGTGCTGCTCGACCGCGCCGGCCTGGACGGGCTCGAGGACGTGGTGGTGCGCGACCGCCGCCAGCTGGCCAGCGACGGCATCGTGGTGCCGGTGGTGGTGCTCGACAAGCGCAGCGGCCGGGTCGAGTCGCCGCCCGAGATCGTGACACGCGGCTTCGTGGACGCGGGCGGCCGTCCGGAGCTGCTCGAGGAGGCCGCCCGCGTCCTGCTCGAGGCCGTGCACGGCCGCTCGGACGAGGAGCGCGCCGACCCGGCCCTGACCCGCGAGCGCGTGCGGGCGGAGCTGCGCCGCTTCCTGCGCCTGCGCACCCAGCGCCGCCCGATGGTCATTCCCGTGGTGATGGAGGTCTAGGCGAAGGATGGCGAGCGAAGGCTGGAAGTCGACGCGCCTGGCCGAGTTCGGCGGGCTGCTGTGCTTCGCCCTGGCGCTGATGCTGCTCGTCAGCCTGGCCACCTACCACCCCCACGACCCCGCGCCCTTCTTCAAGGCCGGCGGCCAGGAGCCGGCGCAGAACTTCATCGGCCCGTTCGGCGCCTTCCTGGCGGAGCTCCTGGTGCCGCAGCTCTTCGGCGCGGCCGCCATGCTGCTGCCGCTGATGCTGGCGGTCACGGGCTGGAAGCTGTTCTGGTGCCGGCCCCTCGAGGCCCCCTACACCAAGGCCGTGGGCCTGCTGCTGCTGCTGGCCTCGCTGACCTCGTTCCTGGCCCTGACCTTCGGGATCGTGCCGTACGAGGGCGAGCCGGTGCGGGCCGGAGGGGCCGTCGGCGAGGCCCTGGCGCAGCTGCTGGGGGCCAGCTTCGGCCGGGCCGGGGCCTTCATCGTCGTGGGCACCGCCCTGTTCGTCTCGGTCATCCTCTGCACCCAGTTCTCCTTCGCGGCCTTCCTGTCCGCCGCCGGCCGGCTGGCGGGCGAGCGCCTGCGGTCCCTGCGCACCGCCTGGGCCCACTACGCCGAGGCGCGCCGCAAGGAGCACCTGCGGCGCGAGGTGATCCGCAAGCACACGGAGCGGCTGGCCGCGGCCGAGGGCTCGCAGTCGCTGCCGGCCGGCGCGGAGGCCGACGAGGGCGACGAGCCTCCGCTGGCCGAGAGCGACGACGTGCTCGAGGACTACGACCTGGTGGCGCCCGCCGCGGCCTCGGCCCCCAGGCCGCCCGTCCAGCGCCGGATCACCTTCAACCCGCCCGCCCCGGCCGCCCCCGCTGCCGAGGAGTCGCTGGGCCTGCCGGGCGAGGCCGAGCAGGAGCTCGAGCCGCGTCGCCCGGTCCGCAAGGCGGCCGTGCGGAAGCGCCCGCGCGCCGAGGCGCCGGCCGCCGCCGGTCCGGGCCACCTGCCGCCCCTCAGCCTGCTCGACGCCCCCCAGCCCGAGACCGAGTTGGACCGCACGCGCCTGTTCGAGCGCGGCAAGACCCTGCAGGCCAAGTGCATCGAGTTCGGCGTGCTCGGCAAGGTCATCGACACCCACCCCGGGCCGGTCGTGACCACCTACGAGTTCAAGCCCGACCCCGGCGTCAAGTACTCCAAGATCGTGGCCCTGGCCGACGACCTGGCCCTGGCCCTCGAGGCCGAGAGCGTGCGCATCGACCGCATGAGCGGCCGCAGCACGGTCGGCATCGAGATCCCCAACGAGGTCCGCGAGACCATCTCGCTGCGCGAGATCCTCGAGTCCGAGGCCCTGCGCAAGATCGGCGGCCGCCTGGGCCTGGCCCTCGGCAAGACCGTCGAGGGCGAGCCGGCCGTGACCAACCTGGCCGAGATGCCGCACCTGCTCATCGCGGGCTCCACCGGCACCGGCAAGAGCGTGGGCCTCAACTGCATGATCGCCAGCCTGCTCTTCCGGGCCACCCCCGACGAGGCGCGCCTGATCCTGATCGACCCCAAGCGCCTGGAGCTGGGGGTCTACGAGGACATCCCGCACCTGCTCACGCCGGTCGTGACCGACCCCAAGGTCGCCTCGAACGTGCTCAAGTGGGCCGTCACCGAGATGGAGCGGCGCATCCGCCGGCTGGCCTCGGCCGGCGTGCGCAACATCGCCCAGTACAACCAGATCCTGAAGGCGGAGGGGGCCACCCTCGACGAGGGCGAGGAGGAGCTCAAGCCGCTGCACTACATCGTGATCGTGATCGACGAGCTGGCCGACCTCATGATGGTCTCGTCGCACGAGGTCGAGGAGTCGATCACGCGCCTGGCCCAGATGGCCCGCGCGGTGGGCATCCACCTGATCCTGGCCACCCAGCGCCCGTCGGTGGACGTGATCACCGGCCTGATCAAGGCCAACTTCCCCTCGCGCATCTCGTTCCGCGTGGCCGCGCGGGTCGACAGCCGCACCATCCTCGACTCGATCGGCGCCGAGCAGCTGCTGGGGCGCGGCGACATGCTCTTCCTGCCGCCCGGCAGCGCCCGCCTGCGCCGGGTGCACGGGGCCTACGTCAGCGAGGCCGAGATCGCGCGCCTGACCGGCTGGCTGCGCCAGACCGGCAAGCCGACCTACGACGAGACGGTCGGCAGGCAGGAGAAGGCGGCCGAGGCCGCCGCGGCGGACGACCGCGACGAGCTGTTCGACGAGGCCGTGCGCTTCGTGGTGCAGTCGGGCCAGGCCTCGACGTCGATGCTCCAGCGCCGCTTCCGCATCGGCTTCTCGCGGGCCGGGCGGCTGATCGACATGATGGAGCGGGACGGCATCATCGGGCCCGCAGACGGCAGCAAGCCGCGCGAGATCCGGGTGCCGGCCGACTACTACGCCACGGTGGACAGTTGGCCCAAGTGAGCCACTGGCGCGCGGCCGGCCTGGCGCTGGCGCTGCTGTTGCCCGTGCCCGGCGCCCACGGCGGTGCGCCCGGGACGGCCCGGCCGCCGGCCGTGCGCACCGCCACGGCCCGTCCCGACCGCGAGCTGTTTCAGGAGGCCGAGAAGGCCAGGGCCGCCCTGCTCGGCAACCGCCGCCTGCAGTCGAAGCGCCTGGAGTGGGACCGGGTGCTGGTCAAGTACCGCCGCCTGGTGGCGCGCTACCCCCAGAGCCCGTACTGCGACGACGCCCTCATGGCCCTGGGCGACCTGCAGCGGCAGATGGCGCCGATCTTCAAGGCGCCGCGCCTGCGCGACGACGCGGCCGACTCCTACCGCGCCCTGGCGAACGAGTACCCCAGCAGCAGCAAGGCCGAGCCGGCCCTCTGGAACGTGGTCGAGATGGCTCGCGAGGACAGCGACCAGAAGCGCGTGGCCGACGCCGCGCGGGCCTACCTGGCGGCCTTCCCCGACTCGCGCCGCGCGGCGGAGGTCAAGCAGCTCGTCAGGAAGCGCGCCCCGGCCCAGGCCGCCGCCCTGCCCAAGGCCCCACCGCCGGGCCTGGCGCGGGTCTTCAACCTGCGCTTCTGGAGCGGCGAGGCCTCCACCCGGATCGTGATCGACCTCGAGCGGCAGGTGGCGCTCAAGCACGACCGCATCGCGGACCCCGACCGCGTCTACGTCGACCTCCAGCACACGCGGCTCAACCCCTCCCTCACCGACCGCACCTTCCCCGTCGGCGACGGCCTGCTCTCGCAGATCCGCGTGGGCCAGAACCGCGAGGACGTGGTGCGGGTGGTGCTCGACTTCCACAGCCTCAAGGACTACAACGTCTTCTACCTCAGCGACCCCGTGCGGCTGGTGATCGACGTGCACGGCCAGAAGCAGCCGGCCCCAGCCCTGGCCACGGCGCCGCCGGCCGAGACCGGCCCCGCCGCCGTGGCGCGGGCCCAGGCCGAGC
>JBDIBD010000220.1:0-7859 GCA_039812725.1 Vicinamibacteria bacterium
CCGAGCGGGGCCTTCCTGGCGGCGGCCGCGGCGCGCCACGGGCTGTGGCTGTGCGGCTCGCTGCCCGAGCTGCCGCCCGGGGCGCCGCGCCCGTTCAACACGCTCCTGCTGTGCGCCCCCGACGGGCGCCAGTGGCGCTACCGCAAGCGCCACCCCTTCAGCTACGCGGGCGAGCACCTGCACTACGGCGCCGGCGACGAGCTGCTCACGGTCGACGTGGAGGGGCTGCGCTGCACCTTCTTCATCTGCTACGACCTGCGCTTCGCCGACGCCTTCTGGGACGCCGCGCGCGCCACCGACGCCTACGTGCTGGTGGCCAACTGGCCGGCCCGCCGGCGAGCCCACTGGCAGGCGCTGCTCCGGGCCCGCGCCATCGAGAACCTGGCCTACGTGGTGGGCGTCAACCGCGTGGGCCAGGGCGACGGCCTCGACTACGCGGGCGACAGCTGCGTGATCGATCCCTGGGGCGAGACGCTCTGCTGCGCGGCCGCGCAGCAGACGCTGTTGGTCGCGGAGCTCGACCCCCGCGCGGTGAGCGGGGCCCGGCAGGCCTTTCCCGTGCTGGACGACCGCCGGGGCTGACGGGGCCTACGCCGCCTTGGGTGCGGGCGGGGCGGGCGGGGCCAGCAGCAGCTCGATGGCCTTGTCGAGGATCGGGTCGCTCTTGGGCGCCTCGGGCGGGGTGGGCGCCGGGGCCGGCTCGGTGCCCGGCGCCAGATCGCCGTCCTCGTCCTCGTCCTCGCGCTCGGCCGGCTTGACGGCCGTGGTGGGCTCGACGCCCTTGCCGTGCAGCACGGCGCCCTTCGGCGAGGCGTAGCGGGCCACGGTCAGCACCAGGCCGCCACGCGGCAGCGCGATGGCCTTCTGCACCGCGGCCCGGCCGAAGCTGCGCTCGCCCACCAGCTGGGCCCGCCCGGCGTCGGCCAGCGCCGCCGCCACGATCTCGGCCGGGCCAGCCGTGCCGTGGTCGATCAGCACCGCCAGGCCGCCGTCCCAGGCGCGCCGGGCGGCGTCGGCGGTCCAGCTCTTCTCGGCCGCGCTGCGGCCCGCCAGCTTGGTGACGGGACCGCCCTCGAGGAACAGCTCCGCCACGGCCACGGCCGAGGCCACGTCGCCCGTGGCCACGCCGCGCAGGTCGAGCACCACGCTCTTGACGCCCTCGCGCTTCAGGGCCTCGAGCTGGGCGCGGGCCTCCTCGGCCGTCTGGGCGTCGAGGTCGGGCAGGCGCAGGTAGCCGGGCCCCTGCTCGAGGCGCCGGCCGCGCACGGGCTGGGGCGCCAGCCGCTCGCGCGTCACGGAGATCTCGACCGGCTCGGTGCGGCCGCGGAAGACCGCCAGCTTGACCGCCGAGCCCGGGGCGCCGCGCATGAGGCGCTCGCCCACCACGGCGGGGATGGCGCGCGTGTGGCGGCCGTCGATGGTCTTGATCACGTCGCCGGCCCGCACCCCGGCCCGCTCGGCGGGCGAGCCCGGGCGCGTGGCCACCACCAGCAGGAAGGCGAAGCGGCGCGTCAGCGTGACGCCGATCTCGGCCTCCGCCGGGCCCTGCGAAGCCGGGTCCTGGAAGGCCTTCCACTCGGCCTCGTCCAGGTAGGAGCTGTCGCCGTCGAGGGCCTCGGTCAGGCCGAGGTCGGCCGAGGCCAGGGCCCGGTCCATGTTGACGGGCTCCACGTAGGCCTCGTTGACGAGGCGCACGACCTCGTTGAAGACGGCCAGCTGACCGTAGGTCGTGTCGCCCGCCACCCGGCCGGGCAGCGACCCCAGCAGGGTGTAGGCGACGATCGACGTGGAGGCCAGGGCGACGAGCAGACGGACGCGCGGACTCATCTCTTCATTATAGGGCTGCGCGGCTCGAGCCAGTCGGCCGGGTCCTCGGGGCGGCCGCCGGCGCGCACCTCGAAGTAGAGGCCGGGGCCCTCGACGCCCGTGCCCCCCACCGTGCCGATCTGCTGGCCGGCCTGCACGCGTTGCCCCACGCTCACGTCGGCCCGCCCCAGGTGGGCGTAGAGCGTGTGGCGCTTGTCACCGTGGTCGAGGATGACCATCAGGCCGTAGCCGCGGAAGTGGTCGGCGAAGGCCACGCTGCCCTCGTGCACGGCCCGCACCGGCGCGTCCAGGGGGGCCTCGATGTCGAGGCCGTTGACCACCGTGTAGGTGTCGAAGTGCTTGTGCTTGCGGCGCCCGAAGGGAACCCGCACGCTGCCCTCCACCGGCCAGGGCAGCGTGCCCCGGAAGGCGGCCAGCGGCACCGCGGCGTCGGCCGGGCCCAGGCCCGTGAGCATCTCGGCCAGCCGCCCCTCGGCCTGCTGCAGCTCCTCGACGTAGGCCGCGTGGGTCTCCTTGCGCTGCACGATGCGCGTCAGCAGCTCGGTCTTGCGGGCGCGCTGGGCGTCCAGGTCGCGGCGGGCCTTCATCAGCTCGGCGCGCTGGGCGCGGGTCTCCTCGTTGCGGCGCTGCAGGTCGGCGCGGGTGGCCTCCAGGGTCTTCAGGTCGGCGCGAAAGGCCCCCACCCGCTCGCGGTCGCGGCGCGCCAGGGAGCCCACGAAGCGGTAGCCGCGCAGCAGGTCCGAGGGGCGCTCGACGCTGAGCAGCAGCCGCAGGTAGCTGGGCTCGCCCAGCTTGTAGAGCGCCCGCGCGCGCTGGGCCAGCACGGGGCGGGCGGCGGCCAGCGAGCCCTCCAGCTCGCGCGCGCGGGTCGTGGCCTGGTCCAGCTCGGCCGTGGTGCGCTGCAGCAGCAGCTCGGCCTCGCGCAGGCGCTCGCCGCGCAGCCGCACCTCGAGCTCGAGGCGCTCGACCTCGCCCAGCAGGCTCTTCTCCTCGCTGCGCAGCCGGCCCAGCTCGGCCTCCAGCGAGGCCCGCCGCTGCTGCACCAGCCGCAGGCGGTCGTCGGAGCTGCCCGCGACCGGGGCCTGGCCGGGGGCGGCGTCGGGGGACGGCGCGGGCTCGGGAGGCGCGGCCAGGGCCAGGGCCCCCGCCAGCGCCAGGACCGCCCCGCCGCGCCTCACCCGCGTCCCCCGCCCCTCACATCAGCGGCTTGCCGTCCACGTCGGCCGGCAGCGGCGCCCCCAGCAGCTTCAGGATGGTGGGCGAGAGGTCCATGATGCTGGGCGCTTCGGTGTTGATCTTGCGGTTGCTGAAGAAGACCCCGCCGCTGATCTCCGTGGCCGTGGCGCAGTGGTCGCCGCTCCACTTGCGGTTGTTGTTCTCGACGATGGCGCCGCTGCGGCTGACGCCCCCCAGGGTGTCCTGCCAGCCCACCCGGAAGCCGTCGTTGAAGCCCACCTGCAGGTCGGGGGCGAACTGCAGGTACTCGCCCTTGTAGATCTCGTCGCGCTTGTAGACGTCGCGGAAGACCCGCGCCCCGTCGTCGGGGTCGGTGAGCGGCAGCAGCTTGTCGCGGATCTCGTCCTGGAGCTGGCGGTACTCCTCGCCGGCCGAGACGATGCCCTGCGACTCGCGCCCGCGCAGGTTGAAGTAGATCTGGCCCAGGCCCACGGCGTAGGCCTTGGTCTGCGACCAGTCCACGCCCTCCCAGAACTTGCCGCGCCCGAAGAGGTCCTCGAGGCCCTTCATCTGGCTCTGGCCCTCGAACTTCATGTAGCCGTTCTTGACCAGCCAGGTGTTGAGGTTGACCCCGCGCCGGAAGGAGTGGAAGCCGTGATCGGACATGACCATGAAGGTCACGTCGGGCGGCAGCTTGGCGCGCAACTGGCCCACCAGGTCGTCGGCCCGCCGGTAGATCTTCTCGATCGAGTCGCCGTACTTCGCGGCCAGGTCGGCGTCGTACATGGGGTGCCTGGGGTCGATCAGCCGGAACATCATGTGTGAGATGCGGTCGGTGGTCTCGATGGCCGCCACGAACAGGTCCCAGTCGCCGCGCTCGAGCTCCTTGAAGATCAGCTTCTCGCGGTCCTCGAAGGCGCGCTCGCAGTCGTAGAGGAAGGTGGCCTCGTCCACGCGTCCCTCGTTGAGGGCCTTGTCGGCCGACTCCGCCCAGCCGATCGTGCGGTAGAGGCCGACCTTCTCCACCAGCCGCGGGGCGTAGTCGTCGGGCTTCGAGATCGGGATGGGCGGGTTGCGGGGGTCGAAGTTGACCGGGTGGGCGTAGAGCTGCACGTCGCGGTCGGCCTTGACCACGTAGAACTTGGTCATGCCGTGCAGCCGGACGAGGAAGTTGACCTTGAAGGTCAGGGGCACCCAGTCGCTCCACTCGCCGGCCTTGAGCTTCAGGGTCTGGCCCTGGATCTCGACCTCGGCCTGGCCCGAGCCCTCCTGCCAGCGCACCTTCATGGGCACCAGCACGTCCTTATTCTTGGCCAGCCACTCCAGGCGCTGCTTGTCCTTCTCGGTCTGGTCCTTGCCCTTGGCCTTGAGCTCGCGCTCCTCCTGCTTGAGGGCCGGGTTCTCGGGGCCCTTCAGGAAGGTCTCGGCCGTGCCGCCGTCGAACAGCAGCGTCTTCAGGTAGCCGCCGAACTCGGTGTTGCCCTCCTCCCACGAGGTCAGGTCGGAGGCCCAGTAGTAGAAGGTGCCCACCGTGCCGCGGATGTCGGGCAGCGGCAGGCCGCCCAGCAGCTCGCCGTGCGGCACCTCCTCGGGCGGGAAGGTGATCGGCACCGTCAGCACCACGCTCTTGACGCCGTCCTGGCCGGCGTGCACCCAGAAGGACGTGCCGCCGCGGGTCGAGGTGATCCTGGGGGCCTTCTTCGGGAACAGCCCCCACAGGAACTCGGGCGGCTCCTTCTTGACCATGCCCAGGTCCGGCATGTAGGTTTGCAGGTCGCGCACCAGGAAGTCGTAGATGTTGTGCTTGCCCGGGTTGACGCCCGTGGCGAAGCTCGACCAGGCCGTGGGCGACTCGGAGGGCTGGGTCGAGCCCAGGGTGGCGAAGGTGCCCTCGTCGGCCAGCTTCTTCAGGTTGGGGAGCTTGCCCTCGTCCATCCACTTGCGGGCCAGGGTCGGGTCGAGCCCGTCGAAGCCCATCACGAAGACGCGCTGGGACGCGCGCCGCAGGGCCTTGCCCTCGGGCGCCTTGGGCCGGCGGGCGAGGAACGCTCCGATCACGACCAGGGACAGGACGGCGGCGGTGACGATCAGCCGCCGGGCAGGCGCAGGAGACGACATCCGGGACACCTCTCGCATCGGGAAACCTGGCGCAGCGTGGGGAGAGATCGGGGCGGTGCGCCGACGAAAGCCGGGATTCTAGCCGACTCGGCCGACTTGGGCCTAACGCGGCGGCAGGGTGCCGTGGTCGGGCGGGGCCGGGCGCACCGCCGTGCGGGCCGGGTCGTCGGCGGCGGGCGCGGCCCCGTCGTCGATCGGCAGCAGCTCGGCCTCCAGCTCGGGGAAGGCCGACTCGTCCAGCTCGTCGGGCGGGGCCGGCTCCGGGAACAGCTCGCCCAGGTACTGTTTGAGGGCCAGGTTGGTCGGGCCGTAGCCCTTGTCGTACAGGAAGTGCTCGCAGGCCGCGCCCATCTCGGCGGCCGAAGAGAAGCGCTTCTCGGGGGCGCGCTGCAGGGCCTGGCGCAGGATGCCGACCACCGGCTCGGGCACCTCCGGATTGGCCTCGCGCGGGTCGGGCACCTCCGTGCGCAGCACCGCCGCCAGCACGTCGGTGGGCGAGGCCCCGGCGAACAGGCGCCGGCCCGTCAGCATCTCGTAGAGCACGACACCCAGCCCGAAGATGTCGCTGCGCTGGTCGGCGCGCAGCTCCGCGATCATCTCGGGGGCCATGTAGGCCGGCTTGCCGGTCAGCGTGCTCTCGCGCGTCCCCGAGCGCGTGGCGATGCCGAAGTCGATCAGCTTGACGGCCCCCTCGCGGGTCATCATGACGTTGGCCGGGCTGACGTCGCGGTGCACGATGTGGGCCTTCTCGAACACGTACTGCAGCGCCCGGCAGACCCGGCTGGCGATGAACACCGAGAGCTCCACGTCGGGCAGGCGGCCGCGCTCGGCGTGGCGGTGCAGGTACTCCACCAGGCTCCAGCCGTCGATGTACTCCATGATGATGCACAGCTGGCCCTCGACCTGCTCGAAGTCGAAGATGCGCCCGATGTTCTCGTGGTCCAGCACGGCGTAGCGCCGGGCCTCCTCCACGAACAGCCTGACGTGCAGGGCGTCGCCGGCGTCGCGCAGGCGCTTGATCACGATCGGGCGCTGGAAGCCGGCCTGCCCGACCAGCACGCCCTTGTGGATGCGGCCCATGCCGCCGCTGCCCAGCTCGTGCAGGATGCGGTACTTCGCGGCGGCGTTCATGGCGTTTCGGGTGCTGGCGGGCAGCATTGCAGAGGGACTGCGGCCGGTCAAGCCGCCCGGCGTGACGCCGCGCACGCCCGCGGCTCCTGTGACGCCGTCGCTGCCGATCCGGGATCCGCTGCTACGCTGGACCGGGGAGGGCGCGCCATGGCCGACGACCGCGATCCCGACGATCTCGACCTGCACAGGCCCGAGGACGACCTCGGCGCCGCGGGGCCGGGGCTGGAACCGGGCGAGCCGGGCGATCCCACGCTGGTCGAGGCCGCGCGCGAGCCCTTCCCGCTGGGACTTCTCGTCCTGGCGCTGCTGATGCTGGCCGGCTTCGCCGCGCTCCTGCTCTTCGTGGTGCGCCGGCCGTCCCTGCCCGCGCCCGCCGCCAGCGCGGCGCCGCCGGCCTCCGTCCCCGCCCTGTCGCCGTCGCCGCCGCCCGCGCCCGCGCTCCCCGAGACCATCGCCCTGCCGCCCCTGGGCGAGAGCGACGCGCTGGTGCGCCAGCTGGTGGGGCGGCTGTCCGCGCATCCCCAGCTGGCCGTGTGGCTGGGCGCGGACCAGCTGGCGCGGCGTTTCGTCGTGCTGGTGGTGAACGTGATGGCCGGCGAGAACCCGCGGCCCAACCTGCGCTTCCTCGAGCCCAAGGAGCGCCTGACCGTGCTGCGGCGCGGTGGGGCGACGGTGATCGACCCGGCCAGCTACGCGCGCTTCGACGCCATCGCCGAGGGGATCGACTCGCTCGACGAGGCGGGCAGCGCGCGGGTCTACCGCCTGCTGATGCCCCTTTTCGAGGCCGCCTTCCGCGAGCTGGGCCACCCCGAGGGCGGCTTCGACCGCGCGCTCCTCGCCGCGGCGCGCCCGCTCCTCGAGGTGCCCGTGCTGGAGGGCGAGGTGGCCGTGCGGCCGGTCCAGCGCGTGACGCTGGTCTACGAATACGCCGACCCGCGCCTCGAGCAGCTGAGCCTGCCCCAGAAGCAGCTGCTGCGCATGGGGCCGCGCAACGTGCGCCGCCTGCAGGCCAAGCTGCGCGCGCTCTCGGCCGCGCTCGGGCTGCAGCCGTCCGCCGGCCCCCCGGCCTGAGCGCGCGTGGGCCCTGGAGCCGCTCGGGGCGCGGCTATACTGCCCGCGTGAGGCTGCTGGGCCTGGACGTGGGCGACCGCCGTATCGGCCTGGCGCTCTCGGACGAGAGCGCCACGCTGGCAAGCGGCCTGCCGACCTTCGAGCGCATCGGGCCGCGCAAGGACCTGGGCTTCCTGGCCGCGCTGGTCCAGCAGCACGAGGTGGGCGAGGTGGTGGTGGGCCTGCCGCGGCGCCTCGACGGCGGCCTGGGGCCGCAGGCCGAGAAGGTCCTGGCGCTGGTCGAGGGGCTGCGGGCGCGCCTGAAGGTGCCGGTCACCACCTGGGACGAGCGCTTCACCACCACCATCGCCGAGCGGGTCCTGATCGAGGGCGACGTCTCGCGCCGCAAGCGCCGGGACAAGGTCGACCAGGTCGCCGCGGTGCTGATCCTGCAGAACTACCTCGACTACCGCAAGCAGGCCGCCCCGGCCGCGGGAGCCGGCGCCTGAACGCGCGCCGGTCGGGCCTGCTGCTGCTGGCGCTCCTCGGCGCGGCCT
>JBDIBD010000221.1:0-7852 GCA_039812725.1 Vicinamibacteria bacterium
CCGCGGCGACCACGAGCCCCAGCACCGCCACCGCCCCGGCCGCGACCGCCACGCGGTGGCGGCGCACGAACTTGGCGGCCCGGTAGACGGCGCTCGGCGGTCCCGCCAGGACCGGCTGCAGGTCGAGGTGGCGCTGGATGTCGGCCGCCAGCTCCGACACCGAGGCGTAGCGCCGCTCGCGCTCGCGCTCCATGGCCCTGAGCACGATCCAGTCGAGGTCGCCGCGCAGGGCGCGCGCCAGCCCGCGCTCGTCGGTGCGGCGCACCTGGGCCGTTCGCCGGCCCCCGTCGGCCAGCACGCCGACCCGGGTGCTCGGCCGTGGCGGCTCGGCCTCGCGCAGCCGGCGCGAGATCACGGTCAGGCCGCCCTCGCCGGGGGCGCGGGCCGCGAAGGGCGGCGCGCCGACCAGCAGCTCGTACAGGATCACGCCCAGCGAGTAGACGTCGGTGCGGGTGTCGACGTCGAGCCGGGAGGGCTCGGCCTGCTCCGGGCTCATGTACTCGGGGGTGCCCATGAGCTCCCCGCGCAGCGTCTGGTACGGGGCCTCCTCCGGCCCGGGCCGGGTGGCCTTGGCGATGCCGAAGTCGATGATCTTCGGCGCCGGCCGCCCGTCCTCGTCGGTCACCAGGATGTTGGAGGGCTTGAGGTCGCGGTGGATGATGCCGTTCTGGTGGGCGTGCTGGACCCCCTCGCAGACCTTCACGAAGAGCGTCAGGCGCTCGCGCAAGGTGAGCGTCAGGCGGTCGCAGAAGGTCGTGATCGGCTGGCCGGCCACCAGCTCCATGACGAAGTAGGGCCGGCCCTCGCTGGCGCCGGCGTCGAACACGCGGGCGATGGCGGGGTGGCTCAGCTGCGCCAGGGACTGCCGCTCGGACTCGAAGCGGGCCACGGACTCCGCGCTGGCCATGCCCGCGCGGATCAGCTTGAGCGCCACCCGGCGGCGCAGCGGCTGCTCCTGCTCGCACTCCAGGACGGTGCCCATGCCGCCCTCGCCCAGCACACGCAGCACCCGGTAGGGCCCGACGCTCCTGGGCACGTCGGCCGGCAGGGGGCGCGCGGCACGGCCCGGGTCGGCCTCGGTGGGAGTCTGGGAGGGCTCGAGGACGGCCGTGGCGGCGGCCTCGGTCGGCGTCTGTGGCGCGGCTTGCTGGCTCGGGTCCACCATGACCCTTCCCTCCGCCCCGGCCGGGGCGGCGCGCTGACAAGACGATAGCACGCGGCGCTCCCCGGGGCGTACGATCGTTCCATGCTCCCCGCTCTCTTCGTCGCCGCGGCCCTGGCCGCTCCTGCTCCCGTCGACCCGGCCGCCGCCGAGCGCTTCGCGCGCCTGGCCCTGTCCTGCGTCCACCAGGAGTACCCCAACAAGATCGCCCACACCCTCGCCGGGGACGGCGACGTCAAGCCCCCGCGCGAGCTGACTCCCGCCTTCTACGGCTGCTATGACTGGCACTCCTCCGTGCACGGCCACTGGCTGCTGGCGCGCCTGGCGCGGCTGATGCCGGACGCGGCGCTGGCCGCCCAGGCCCGCGCGGCCCTGGGCCGCAGCTTCACCGAGGCCAACCTGGCCGCGGAGGCGCGCTACCTGCAGGGGCCGGGACGAGCGAGCTTCGAGCGCCCCTACGGCCTGGCCTGGCTGCTGCAGCTGGCGGCCGAGCTGCGCGAGTGGCCCGACGACGACGCCCGGCGCTGGGCCACGGCGCTCGCGCCCCTCGAGCAGGCCGCCGCGGCGCGCCTGGGCGAGTGGCTGCCCAAGCTCACGCGGCCCATCCGCGTGGGCGAGCACTCCCAGACCGCGTTCGCGCTCGGCCTGGTGCTCGACTGGGCGCGCGCCACCGCGAACCAGCCCATGGAGTCGCTCGTGGCGGCGCGCAGCCGCGACTTCTACGCCGGCGACCGGGACTGCCCGCTGGGCTACGAGCCCTCGGGGGAGGACTTCCTCTCCCCCTGCCTGGCCGAGGCCGACCTGATGCGCCGGGTGCTGACGCCGCGCGAGTTCGCCGCCTGGCTGGACGGCTTCCTCCCCAGGCTGCCCCGCACCGGCAGCGCGGGCTGGCTGGAGCCGGGCGTGGTCACGGACCCGAGCGACCCCAAGCTCGCGCACCTCGACGGCCTGAACCTGAGCCGGGCCTGGATGCTGGAAGGGATCGCCGCCAGCCTGCCGGCCACGGACCCGCGCCGCGCCGCCGTGCTGGCGGCCGCGCGCGTGCACCGCGAGGCCGGCCTGAGCCACGTCACCGGCGAGCACTACGAGGGCGGCCACTGGCTGGGGACGTTCGCGGT
The DNA here is from genome assembly GCA_039812725.1 of Vicinamibacteria bacterium. GTDB lineage: Bacteria > Acidobacteriota > Vicinamibacteria > Fen-336 > Fen-336 > JBDIBD01. The sequence continues at coordinate 2,281 of JBDIBD010000221.1, forward strand.
CTACCTCGTGACGGGCCGGGGGCTGCCCGCCGCGCGCTGATAGACTCGTCCCACACCCATGTCTCCTGCAGCGCTTCAGGCCCCGCCGCTGTCGCGCTTCGCGCCCTGGCCCGCCGGCTGGTACGGCTGCGGTTCCGTCGGCGAGGCGGTCGTCGCCGGCGGCGTGCCCACGGCCCGGGTGGGCGGCCTGGCCTTTGCCTTCGCGGGACAGCAGCCGTCGTTTCCGCTGCCCTGGTTCGAGGGCCCCGAGGCCGGTTCCCTGCTGTGCGGCGCGCCCTTCCGCACCGAGCTCGACGCCCCCTGGTTCATGGTGGGCGCCAACGCCTTCGACACCCAGCACCTGGCCCCGGTGCACGGGCGGCGCCTGCTGGGACCGCTCGAGGTCGACCAGCCGGCGCCCTTCGCGCGCCGCGCCCGCTACCGCTCCCAGATCGTCGGCGCGCGGGCCTCGGACCGGCTGCTGGCCGCCCTGGCGGGCGACCAGGTGGACGTCGGCATCACCGTCTGGGCCGGCCTGCTGGTGCTGGTCGAGGCGCGCTTCGCGCGCGCCACCAGCCGCATCCTGTTCTGCGTCGCGCCGCGCGACGGCTGGCGCTGCGCGCTGGAGGTCTTCACGGTCGTGCCGCGGGTGGCCGGCCTGCTCCTGGCCCGCTCCGTGGCGGCGCTGCGGAGCCTGTTCGTGCGGGCCTTCGTGCGAGCCGACCTCGAGCGCCTGGGCGGCCTGGGCTACCGCCCGGGGCTGCTGCAGGAGGCTGACCGGCCGCTGGTCGAGTACCTGGCCTGGGCCGCGCAGCTGCCCGCCGCCCAGGCCGCGCCGCTGGCGCACCTTTCCGCCGGGAGGATGAGATGACCCAGCCGTTGGCCGCCCTGCTCGTGCTGTCGTCCCTGGTGGCCGCACCGCTGCGCGCCCAGGCCCCGTCCCCGGCCGCGACGCCCGCGCCGCCGGCGCTGGCCCCCGCCACGCCGGAGCAGGCCGCGCAGGCCAGGGTGCACGACGAGCTGCGGGCCCTGCGCGACGAGCTCGCCACGGCCGTCAACCGCAACGACCTGCCCGGCATCCTGCGCTGCCTGCACCCCAACGTCGTGGTGACCTGGCAGAACGCCGAGGTCAGCCGCGGCCGCGACGGGGTCAAGGCCTACTACGAGCGCATGCTCACGGGCCCGAGCCGGCTGGTCGAGAGCTTCGCCGTGCAGCCCGTCGTGGACGAGCTGACGATCCTCCACGGCGACGACACGGGCATCGCCTTCGGCCGCAGCCAGGACCACTTCGTCCTCAAGGGCGGCCTGGACTTCACCCTCGACGGGCGCTGGAGCGCCACGCTCGTGCGCCACGAGGGACGCTGGGTGGTGGCCTCCTTCCACGCCTCGACCAACCTTTTCGACAACGTCCTGCTGCGCCTCGAGCAGCGCCTCAAGTGGTGGGTGGGCGCGATCGGCCTGCTGCTGGGGCTGGTGCTGGGCGTGCTGTGGGGGCGGCGCCGGCGCGGCTGACGGCCCGCCTGGCCCGCCGCTCGGCCCAGGCCCCCAGCGCCAGGCCCGTGGCCACGTCCACCAGGTGGTGCTGGTGCAGCAGCACCGTCGAGGCGGCGATCGCGGCGGCCCAGGTCCCGAAGACCAGAGCGGCGGCCGCGCCGCGCGCCCGCGCGTAGGCCAGGGCACAGATGGCCGCGAAGGCCACGTGCAGCGAGGGGACGAGGTTGTAGCGCAGGTTGAGCTGGTCGGCGCCGGCGACGGCGGCCGCGTGCGGGCCGCCGGCCACCTGCGGCGGCGGCCAGGCCGGCTCGGCCGGCCAGAGCAGGAAGCACGGGCCGGCGACGAGGATGGCCAGCTCCACGGCCCGCGCCAGGGCGCGCAGCTGCTCGCCGCGCGCGAGCACGAGCGGCGCGCAGGCGAAGAGCGGGTAGAGCGACAGGTAGGCCCACGACCAGGCGGGGACGAAGGGCAGGCCGAGCTCGAAGGGCAGCGCCACCGGCAGGCGCCACCGGTGCAGGCCCGTGACCAGGTCGCCCAGCCCGTAGACCAGGCAGAACAGGAGCGTGCAACGCGTCGCCAGGCGCAGGAACAGCGCCGCGCGCGCGGGCAGGCCCGGGCTCACGCGGCCGCTTCGTCGTGCACGCTCAAGGGCAGCGCCTGCAGCGACTCCGGGGGCGGGTCGGGGTGGTGGCGCGGGCCCAGCCACTGCCTCAGGTAGTGGCGCCAGTAGGCCGGGCGCGGGTCGCCCGGCCGCGTCAGGCGCGGCAGGTGCAGCCAGGGGACGTCGGGGCGGCGGTGGTGATTGAGGTCGTGCTCGCCGCGCAGCAGCAGCGCGCTGGTCAGCCGGCCGGCGCGCAGGTTGAAGGCCCCCTCGAGCACCTCGCGCGGGGCGAAGGCGTGGCCCACGTACTGGCGCGTGGACCAGTTGAAGGCGAAGGCCGCGTAGAGCAGCAGCAGGCGCTCCCAGCGCCACTGCAGAAGCGCCAGCACCGCCACGAAGAAGGCGCCGATCCCCAGCAGCTCCAGGCGGATCAGCCGCACCTGCGGGGCGCGCACGTCGGAGAGCAGGTAGCTGGCCGTGCGCAGGCGCGTGAAGGCGCGCGTGCGCAGCAGCCCGGGCGCCAGGGCGAGGAGCAGCGCTCCCAGCGGCACCAGCGGCCAGAAGAAGCCCAGCAGGATGCCGTACCACTGCAGCCAGGTGAGGAGCGGCGGGTCCCCGGGCTCGAGCACGTCGAAAGACTCGAAGCGCGTGCGGTTGCGCAGGTGGTGGCCCTGGTGCGTGACGCGCACCAGGCTGAAGGGGACGGGGAAGAGCGCTCCGACCAGGCGGCCGAGCCAGGCGTTCCAGCGCGGGTCGGGGTGCAGGTTGTCGTGGGTGGCCTCGTGCAGCAGGGCGTAGGCCGTGAGGCCGACGAAGGAGAAGGCCAGGGCCACGAGCGCCAGCGGCCAGCCGCTCTGGACGCGCCCGGCCAGGGCGAAGAGCAGCAGGGCCGCGGCCGTCACCAGGGCCACGAGGACCAGGTTGAGGCGGGTCGGGACGGGCCAGGAGCCGGCGCTCATGGTCCGATTGTCGCCGCACCAGCCTCAGCCGAGGAACAGCTGATTCGTATTCAGCAGGTCCTCGGTTCCGGTCCCGGCGCCAACGCTAGCGCAACGACAACAATCTCCGAAGATGCGGTAGCTCCGCCTACCGCGGTCGTCCTTGGTTGAGTTGGTCGCAGGAGGTCAGGGCTCGATCATGCGGCCGACGGGGTGACCTTCCTGACGAACCGATCGGCCTCGCCGCAGCGTTTCCGCACCCGGAGGAGCTTCGCAGCGACCTCTTTCGCGAACGCCCGGTATTCCCGAGCCCTCTTCCACGGTCTCCGGCTGGTGGCTCGTGGGATCTTCCCCTTCGCTGCCAGGAATTCCGCGGGATCGTCCATCGCCTCGGGCCTCTTGTGTCGTGGGAACAGAGCGCACACGACCCAAGACTCGATAGACATCACGGGGATGACGATGACCACCTCCCGTGGGACTCGTGCCGGCAGCCACGACTTGACGACACGACACAGCTGCGCTGCGTCGTAGCTGCTGAGGTTCTCCGGCCGACGCTCAACTCCTGCTCGGATCGCGATGTCGAGATCGATCGCGATGACGAGCAGGTCCAACGGCTCACCGATGGGTGGCCGGAGAACATCGCCGAGGTCCTGGTGCTGTTCGCACCATGCCTTGACCTCACTCCAGCCCGCCAGGCCTCCGGGTCTTGAGCGGTCGAGTTGGTCGACCTGAGGCTGCAGGGCGACTGGGTTGATCGTCCCAAGCGCGGCCGCCGCCACCTCGCGCAGCACGACATAGTCGGTGGATCCTTCGCACACGAAGCCAACCGAGTACGTCGGCCTAGATCGGGTCGACACGCTGGAGTCCACCGAGGCGACCCTCGATCCAGAGGCGGCTGATCGCATGGCCTCCGCTGCGCTCTTTGAGGCCCCTGAGGTCGTGAACAGGTACCGGAGTGATTTGGGTCTTGCCGTCCTGGTTCCGCTCGACGCGGAACAAGCGCACGCGATTGTCCTCCAGCGGAAGTCCATCTAGGACCAGGGGATTGTGGGTCGTGAGCAGCGCCTGCCGGTCGTGCTTGAGTACTTCGCGCGAGAAGACCCTCGCCAGCTCGCGAGCGATCGCGGGGTTCAGAGCCTGGTCGAAGTTATCGACGGCGAATGTTCGGGGCGACTGCGGGTGCATGGCTAGGACCAGGAGGTAGAGGATGTAGAGGGCGCCCTCACTGGCGTCATATCCGGAGAGCTTGTCCTCACCCCTCTTCATGTACGCATCCGTGAAACGGATCACGTTCCTCATGGTGGGAACGCTCGATGCGATGAAGCTCCTTGATGGCGGGGCAACGTCGAAATCCTGAGCCCAGTCCACCAGCGCGAGCGCCACCTCCCGGAATCGCTTCTTCGAGTCCGCCGTCAACGAGTCGACGGCCTCGGGCAGCGATCCCCCGTACAGACCGACGGGCGCGCGCGCGGCGGTGTCCGGAGCGATGCCGCGCAGCACGGGCGTCACGGGTGAGAAGATCGCGTACTCGTCGAGTCCATATAGCCATCGACGGCAGGCGTCGCTTGTCTCACGACTGGCACGCGCCAGGACTGCCAGGCTGGCCGTCCGCTCGTCGTTAACGACTTCGCCGTGGACCCTTGCTCTACCCTGTGCGGGGCCCCGTGACGCGATCGGCTGCCCATTGTCGTTCAGGCGCTCGTGTTGGAAGGACCAGAAGGGTCGTGGGGGCTTCCCCTGGTTTGCAATCCCGATGAAGTACTCCGAGGCGGGCGTGTCGTCGCTGGTCACGGTGATCCGGATCGAGGGATCTCGCGGACTCCTGGGAAACGCGGACTTGTAGATCCGGGGTACCCCTGGCCGAACACCACGGCGCTGCAACGCCTGATCGTCGATTCGTCCCGCCGCGGCAGCGCCGACGACCCCCAGGGCCTCGAGCAGATTCGACTTGCCCGACCCGTTCGCGCCGACGAAGACGTTGACTCGGCCGAGATCGATGGGAACGTCGTAGAGAGACTTGAACCTCTCGACATGCACAGACGCCAGAGCCATCTCGATATTGCCTCGCCGGGAAGTCTACCAGCATCGAGTTGCCGACGGCGTCTACACCACGTGGCGGACGCCCGTGGTTTCCGTGGCGTAGGCTTGGCGCATGTGAAGCACGCCCCCCGCAGTTGAAAGCCCCCGCCTCGAACGGTGGTTGAGTTCGCCTGTCTCACGGCCGCAGAGAGCGGGAGCGCGTCGAGGCCCCCGTCGGCGGCGAGCCTGTCAGCGAGGGCAGCGACCCGCGTGTCGACGGGCGCGGCTGCACCGGCACCGGCAAGCTGAGGAGCGGCATGCGGGACGTCGCTTCGCGAGAGAGCCTGTTCGCCGTTCGTCGAGGAGAGCCATGGAAAACTGCCATCGCACGGTCGCGCGCATGATGGGTCCAGCTCGGGGCCCCCGACGAGCCGCCGGCGCGCCTCAGCCCGTGACCTTGCCGCGCAGGGCGGCCAGCGCCAGGCCGCCGACCTGCGCCGCCGCGCGCAGCGGGCCGCTGCGGTGCAGGGCGCGCTGCAGG
>JBDIBD010000222.1:0-7843 GCA_039812725.1 Vicinamibacteria bacterium
CCCGTCGCGGCCCGGGCCTCCGCCACCACGTCGGCCGTGCGCGCGTCGTAGGCTGCCGCGGAGCCCAGCCGGCGCGACAGCTCCAGGCGGTCGGGGAGCGTGTCGGAGGCCAGCACGGCCTCGGCCCCGGCCCAGCGCGCCAGCTGCATGAGCAGCAGGCCGATCGGCCCCTGCCCCACCACCAGCACGGTCTCGCCGGCCCGGACGCCCGCGCGCTGCACGGCCTTGAGACAGGTGTTGACGGGCTCGACGAAGGAGGCCTCCTCGGAGCGCACGCCGGCGGGGACGGGGATCACGCCGCGCTCGACGATCCAGGCGTCGGCCTTGACGTACTCGGCCAGCCCGCCGCCGGAGGGCTCGAAGCCGGCCGTAGTGCCGTTGCGCTTGTAGACGGCGCACTGGGCGTAGGTCTGGCGCCGGCAATAGAAGCACTCCCCGCAGGGAATGTGGTGGTGCAGCACCACCCGGTCGCCCTCGCGGAAGCGGGTCACGCCCGCGCCGGCGCGGGCCACCGTGCCGGCCATCTCGTGGCCGAAGACCCGCGGCGGCGCGTAGAGCCCCTTCTGGATCTTCTTGATGTCGGTGCCGCACACGCCGCAGGCGTCGAGCCGCACCAGCAGCTCTCCGGCCGCCGGCTCCGGCACCGGCAGCTCCTCGACCACCAGCTGGCCGGGGCCGCGGTAGACGGCCGCCCGCATCAGCAGGACGCGCGGCTCACTGGAACAGGCCGCGCAGGACGAAGAAGAGGTTCTCCTTCTTCTCGCGCAGGCGGCGGTAGAAGTAGGGGAACCAGTGCGTGCCGTAGGGGACGTAGATGCGCACGTTCCAGCCGTCCTTGACCAGCTCGTCCCAGCGCCTGGGCCGCAGGCCGTAGAGCATCTGGAACTCGAAGCGCTCGCGGGCGTAGCCCTGCTCGCGCACGTGCTGCAGGGCGTCCTGGATCAGGCTCTCGTCGTGGGTGGCCAGGGCGGGGTACCGCCCGGCGTCGAGCAGCCGCCGGGCCTGCCGCTTGTAGGCCGCGCGGATGTCGTCCATCTTCTGCAGCGCGACCGTGGCCGGCTCCCGGTAGGCGCCCTTGCAGAGCCGCACGCGGTCGCCGTGGCGGACGCAGTCCTCCACGTCCTGGTCGGTGCGGTGCAGGTAGGCCTGCAGCACGATGCCCACGTTCTCGTGGCGCGCCCGCAGCGAGCGGAACACGTCGAGCGTGGCCTGGGTGTGCTTCGAGCCCTCCATGTCGACCCGCAGGAAACCGCCCTTCGCGGCGGCAGCCGCCGCGATCTCGCCCGTGAGCTCCTCGCACAGCGCCCGGTCGACGTCGAGCCCGAGCATGGTCAGCTTGACCGAGACGTTGCACTCGAGACCGGCGGGGATGGCCCGCACCAGGCCCAGGATGCCGTCGGCGCTGCGCCGGGCCGAGTCCCGGTCGAGGACGTCCTCGCCCAGCATGTCGAAGGTGGCCTTGATGCCGCGCTGCGCCAGTCGCTCGCCGGCGCGCACCGCGTCGGGTGCCTCTTCCCCGGCCACGAAGCGCTTGGCCAGGAACGTGAATACCTTCACCGCCGCCTCCCCGCAGCGCGCCTCCGGGGGGCGTCCCAGCTGGCCCGCACGACCGAGGAGATGCCGCCGCGCACGTTGAAGCGCCCCTCGACGACGATGCGCCGGGGACGCAGGGCCGCCACCAGGTCGTCCAGGATCTGGTTGGTGACCGCCTCGTAGAAGATGCCCCGCTCGCGGAAGCCGAAGAGGTAGAGCTTGAGGCTCTTGAGCTCGACGCACAGCCGCTCGGGGACGTAGTCGACGACGATCGTTCCGAAGTCGGGCTGGCCCGTCACGGGACAGACCGAGGTGAACTCCGGGCAAGTGTGGACGATGGCGTAGTCCCGGCCCGGGCGGGGATTGGGGAACGTCTCCAAGGTGGGCATGCCGGGCGCATTCTACCGCGGAAGCCGCGCCCCGGCCGCCTCGGCGGCGCGGGCCGTGTGGTAGTCTCGCCGCACACGCCGCAGCCGTCGAAGCGCCGATGAGCGACTCCTCCCTCCCCGACCGCCCGATCGACACCTGCCCGCGCTGCTCGGCGCCGCTCGTGGCCGGCATGGTGATCTGCCCGGACTGCGAGATCCCCCTGGCCGACCTGTCGAGCTCCGCCACCGGCCCGCTCGACCCGCGCGGCCAGCTGCACGCCACGCTCGACTCGGGGCAGTCCCTGGGCGACCGCTACACCATCGTCGAACGCGTGGGCGCGGGCGGCATGGGACTCATCTACAAGGCCTTCGACCGCCGGCTGGGGCGCAGCGTGGCGCTCAAGATGATCCAGGCCGGGGTGGCCGAGCGTCCGGGGGCGCGCGAGCGCTTCAAGCGCGAGATCCTGCTGGCCCAGCAGGTCAGCCACCCCAACGTCTGCCGGGTGCACGACCTCGGGGAGTTCCAGGGCCAGCCCTTCATCAGCATGGAGTACGTCGAGGGGCAGACGCTCGAGACGCTGGTCCAGTCGATGGGCCACCTCTCCCCCTCCCAGACGGTCTCGCTCGCCAAGCAGATCTGCGCGGGCCTGGCCGCCATCCACCAGCGCGGCATCGTGCACCGCGACCTCAAGCCCGCCAACGTCATGGTGGACCGGCTGGGCCACGTCGTGTTGATGGACTTCGGCATGGCCTACCACGAGGACCAGGAGCGGCTGACCCAGGCCGGGGCGGTCTTCGGGACGCTGGGCTACCTGTCCCCGGAGCAGCTGCGGGGTCGCGTCGAGCCGCGCAGCGACCTCTACGCCCTCGGGTTGATCCTCTACGAGATGCTGGCCGGGAGGCGCCCGCCGGGCGACGGCGACGCCCTGCCGCTGGCGCTGCGGGAGAAGGACGAGACCTGCCTGCCTCCGAGCCGTTTCTCGCCCGAGGTCCCCGAGGCCCTGGACCAGCTGGTCATGCGCTGCCTGGAGCGGGAGCCCGAGCGGCGCTTCGACTCGGCGGCGGCCCTGGCCGAGGTGCTGCAGCAGTTCGAGGGGCAGCTGACTCGCTCGGGCGTCCTCGTGCGGCCCGAGCCGGCGACTCCGCCCACCCCGCGGCGGTGGGCGCCCTGGCTGTTGGCCGGTGCACTCCTGCTAGCGGCCGGGACCGCCTACTTGGCCTCGCGCCGTGCGCCCGCTCCCGCGGGCGGGCCGGCCGCCCTGGCGGTGCTGCCCTTCGCCGCCGCCGGTGGCAGCGAGGCGGCCCTGCGCGAGGCTCTGCCCTTCCTGATCGCGAGGCAGCTCGGGCAGGCCGGCCACCTGCGCCTCGTCCCGTACGGCGTGAGCCGCTTCAGCGAGCCCACCGCCCCGCCCCAGGTTCGAGCCCGGGACCTCGGGGCCGACCTCGTGCTCGAGGGGCAGCTCGGCCAGGCCGGCTCGGACACCGAGCTGCGGCTCAGGCTGGTCGACGCGCGGGGACAGGAGCGCTGGAGCACGGTGGTCCGCGGCAGCTCGGCGAGCCTCTTCGATCGGACCGAGACGCTGGCGCGAGAGATCGTCGCGGTGGCCGGCGGCAGCCTGGCCCCGCCCCAAGGCGCGCTGCCGGCCGAGGCGCTGCGCCAGTACTCCCGTGGCATGGCGCTGCTGGAGGGCTGGGACACGCCCGAGAGCGACACGGCAGCGGCGCAGGCGTTCACCGCGGCGCTCGAGCTGGCCCCCGAGTTCGCCGAGGCCCAGGCCGGCCTGGCGCGCGCCTACCTGAACCAGTTCAACACGCGGCGGGAGGCCGCCCTGGTCGAGCAGGCCGCGCGTGCGGCGGCGCGCGCGGTGGAGCTGGCCCCCGGCCTGCCCGAGGCCCACCTGGCGCTCGCGCTCGTGCAGCTCTGGCGCGGCCAGACTCCCCAGGCCACGGCCAGCCTGCAGCGGGCCGAGCAACTGGCGCCGGCCGACGACACGATCTGCCGCCGCATGGCCCAGGCCTACGCCGGCGTCGGCCGCAGCGCGGAAGCCACGGTGCTCTTCGAGCGAGCCGTCGCCCTGCGTCCCGGATACTGGCAGAACCACAACGCCCTCGGCAGCCACCTGCTGCAGGGCGGCGACGTTGAGGGCGCCGAGGCGGCCTTCCGCAAGGTGATCGAGCTGCGGCCGGACAGCGACACCGGCTACGCCAACCTCGGCGGCGCGCTCCTGGTGGCCGGCCGCCTGGCGGACGCCGAGCCCGTGCTCGAGGCCGCGGCCCGGATTCGCCCCACTTGGGAGGTGCGCAGCAACCTCGGCTACCTCTACTACGCCACCGGCCGCTTCGAGGAGGCCGCCAACCAGTGGCGCCTGGCCAGCGCCGCGGCCGGCCACCAGCCCCAGGTGCTGGCCAACCTGGGCGACGCCTACCGCCAGCTCGGCCGCCGGCAGGAGGCCCAGACCTCCTACGGCCGGGCCGCCGAGCTGGCGCGCGAGCAGCTGCGCGTGAACCCCAGCGACCTGGACCTGCGGAGCTCGCTGGCCGGCGCGCTGGCCGGAGCGGGCGACTGCCCCGCCGCCCGGCGCGAGGTCCGCGGCCTGCTCGAAGGCGCCCGCGAGCGCCCCGAGCTGGAGCAGTACGCGGCGGTGGCCCTGGCCGTCGGCGGCGACCGCGAGCAGGCCGTCGAGCACACCCTCCGGGCACTGCGGGCCGGCGTGGTGGCCGACGTGCGCACCAACCCCGATCTGCGTCCGCTCCTGGCGGACGCTCGCGTGCAGTCGGCTCTCGGCGCGGCCGTGCCCCGGCGCTGAGACGCTGGCGCCGGCTCAGTTGTTCTTGATGATCACGCGGGGGTCGACGTAGGACACCCGGCTGGAGCCCTGATAGACCCCCACGCCGTACTTCCACTCGGTGTTGTCGGCTGCCGTCGAGGGCGCGCTGGTGATGGCGCTGCCGCCGGCTCCCTCGAAGAGGCCCTGCGAGGGGTTGTCGGGCTGGCCGTTGACCGGGAAGGGGCCCTTGACGCCGCCCTTGACGGCGAACTCGATCTGGAGGGTGTAGCCCTTGGGCAGCGTGATCTGCCAGGTCACCCGGCCCTGGGTCGAGATCGTGGCGTCGGTCGGGTTGACGTTGGGTTGGCGGTCCGTGGGCTGCCAGCTGACCTGCACGGTGGCGTTCGTGATCGTGTCGTTCATGCTCCCCTCCAGGCGCGCAGCCCCCGCACGAGAGCCGCGGGGCGGCCCGAAGGAGGGAGCCGGCGTCATCTCGTCGAGGGCGCGACTCTAGCGCGCCGCGCGCGCGCGGGGCAAGCTAGCCGCCGAAGGCCTCGCGGGCGGCCTCCAGCTCGCGCCCGATCTCCTCACGCAGTCGCGCCGGGCGCAGCACGCGCACGTGCGGCAGCAGGCCCTTGATCCAGGCCTTGAGCTCGTGGCCGGGCGCCACCTCGAGGGTCAGCACCAGCGAGCCGTCGGCCCGCTCGGCCAGCTTCTGGCTCTCGTGCCAGACGCGCTCGCGGATGTAGCCGGAGATCTGCGCCTCGATGGCCAGCTCGACGGTCTCGGCCTTGCCGCCGGCGATGCCGAAGGCGCCCCGGGCGAACTCCGAGACGTTGAAGTCGGCGGGCACCTCGAAGGTCTGGTCGAGGACCTCGATCTTCTGGACGCGCTCGACAGCGAAGGTGCGCACCTCGCCGTACTCGAGGGCCCGGGCGTAGAGGTACAGCCCGCCCCGGTAGTAGACCAGCCGGTAGGGGTCGAGGTCGTACTTCTTCGTGCGCCGGCTCTGGAAGGAGAAGTAGTCCAGGCGCACCCGGCGCTGGTGCAGGATGCCGTCGATCAGGGCGGCGATCACGCCCTGCTTGCGCGAGTAGTCCTTGAAGGGGTCGGGCCGGGCGGCGAACAGGTCCTGGATGCGCGCCAGGTAGGCCAGGCTCTTCTCGGGCAGCGCCCCGCGGATCTTGCCGAAGGCCGACTCGAGGTCCTGGGCGAAGGGCGCTCCGCCCAGGAACGAGATCAGGTTCTTGCCGAAGTACAGCGCGGCCAGCTCGGAGAGCGAGAAGGTCTGGGTGACCTTCTGGCGGTAGCCCTCCACCAGCTTCCAGACGCGCCGCCCGCCCTCGCGGTCGTCGTAGAGCGGGAAGCCGGCCTCCTGCAGGGCCTCGATGTCGCGCCGGATGGTGCGCTCCGTGACGCCGTGCTCGGCGGCCAGCTGGGACGAGCCGGTGTAGCGCCCCGACTCGATGGTCTTGAGGATCTTCCACTGGCGGATGACCTCGGCGTTGCGCATCAGCTCTGCTCCCGGGCCGGCAGGGGCACCGGCGTCTCACGATGGAAGTGGAAGCCCTGGCCCAGCTCGATGCCCAGCTCGATGAGCGTCTGGCGCTCCTCCGGGCGCTCGACCCCCTCGGCGATCACCCGCGCGTCGATCTTCTCGGCCAGGCTGCGCAGCGACTCGAGCAGGCTGCGCTTGATGCTGCTGCGGTCGATGTCGCGCACCAGGCTGGTGTCGAACTTGAGGAAGTCGGGCTCGATGGCCGCCAGGGTCTGCAGCGAGGCGTAGCCGGCGCCCATGTCGTCGACGGCCACCCGGTAGCCGCGCTGCTTGAAGGTCCGCAGGGCCGCCTGGAAGGCCTCCGAGCGCCCCACGGCCACGCGCTCCGTGATCTCGACCACGATGTCGCCCGGCCCCAGGCCGCTCTCGCGCAGCCGGCGCTCGACCTCGCCGTTGCCCCACTCGGGGTCCTCGACGGCGCTCGGCGAGGCGTTCAGGAACAGCAGCCCGCCGCCCAGCCCGGCGGCCGCGCGGATGGCCGTGTTGCGGCACAGGCGCTCGAACTCCACCAGCAGCTCGGTCGACTCGGCGAAGGCGAACAGGTCCTCGACCGAATCGAAGGCGGTGGCCCGGGTGGGGCGCGTCAGGGCCTCGTGGCCCACGGCCTGTCCGTCGCGCAGGCGCACGATCGGGTGGAAGACGGTGCGCACGGCGGCCTCGTCGATCAGCCGGTGCAGGTCCTCGCGGCGCGCGGCCTCGACGGTCTCGCGCTCGTTGAGGGTCATCAGCATGGCGTCGGTGACGGCCTGCTGGATGGCGCGCTCGGCCCGCACCATGGGGTCGTCGGTGATGCGCGCGTGGCCGGCCGACAGGCGCAGGGAGCGCAGCAGGCGGCTCGAGGCCGCCCCGGCCATGCGCTGCCGGGTGGCGCGCAGCAGCCGGTCGCGGGCCTGGGCGCTGCCGGAGCCCTTGACCTCGGCGCCGGCCGCCAGGAACACCAGGAACCGGTCGGAGCGCACCGTGTGCAGGCAGGCCACGTCGTCGGGGCCGATGACGCCCTCGCTGCGCAGCAGCGCCAGCACCCCCGCGAACTCGCGCACGCCCTCGTCGTAGGCCGACCAGCCCAGCTTCGACTCGTGCCAGCCGGAGCGGCCCAGGTCGATGTAGACCAGGTCCACCGCGCCGCGCGCCTCGACCGCCCGGCGCACCAGGTCCACCACGGCGGGCAGGGCCGGCAGCCCGGTCAGGTTGTCGTGCAGCTGGCTCTTGAAGCGCAGCCACTCCGTCCTGAGCCGGTAGTAGTCGGCGTCGGTGGTGCTCAAGCGCGCTCCCGCCCGCCGCCGGAGGAGGAGACGGACGGGCTCGAGGCGGATTGTATCCGCAAGGCCCCGGGGCCCGGAAGGAGGGTGCTATACTCCCGCCGTTTCCAGCCCGCCCTCATCGCGCCGCCGCGGGCGGCGCGCCCGCGGAGCCGTGGGTCCGGCCGCGGCCAAGGGCCTCGGGAGGCTTGCATGTCGGAGCGCGCACCGCGCCTCGGCGACGTCGTCGACGACTATTGTCCCCGCTGCCGGCTGCTGCTCAACCACGACGTGGCGGCGCTGCTGGAGGGCCAGGTGGCCAAGGTCACCTGCCGCACCTGCTTCAACACGCACGACTACCGCCACGCGCAGGAGCCG
>JBDIBD010000223.1:0-7777 GCA_039812725.1 Vicinamibacteria bacterium
ACAACGGCGTGGCGGACCTGCGGCCCCTGGTGCTGCGCGACGTGGCCCTCGACATCGGCATGCACGAGTCGACGGTCTCGCGGGTGGTGGCCAACAAGTACGTCCACACGCCGCGCGGCGTTTACGAGCTTCGCTTCTTCTTCCACAGCGGCATCACCTCGACCATGGGCGAGTCGGTCAGCTCGGTCACCATCAAGGACCGCATCCGCAAGATGATCGACGGCGAGGACGCGTCGCACCCCCTGTCCGACTCGCGCATCGCCGAGATCCTCGGGGCCGAGGGGCTGCCCCTGGCGCGGCGCACCGTGGCCAAGTACCGCGAGGAGCTGCGCATCCCTTCCTCGAACCTGCGCAAGTCGGCGCACTGACGGCAGCCGGGGGAGCGCGAGGAGCCGGACGGCATGGCGCGGCGGGCGCGGGTCGAGGGACAGGACGGCGGCGTGCCGGTGGCCGAGCTGCTGGCGGCCGACGCGCGGCCCCTGCGGCTGAAGCTGCTGGCGGGACGGCAGGGCTTGGACCGACGCATCCTGCAGTCGCGGGTCCAGCGCCCGGGCCTGGCCCTGGCGGGCTACAGCGACTACCTCAACTACGGCCGGGTCCAGATCGTGGGCGGCTCCGAGATGGGCTACCTGGCGACCCTGACGCCGCGCGCGCGCGCCACGTCCCTGCGGCGCCTGGCGGCCTGCCCGGTCTCGTGCCTGGTCCTGACCCGCGGGCTGCAGGCGCCGCCCGAGCTGGTGCGGGAAGCGCAGGCGCGGGGCGTGCCGCTGCTGGCCACGCCGATGGACTCGACGGCCTTCATCAAGCGCCTGTCGGCCCACCTCGAGGAGCGCCTGGCCGAGCGCGTGGCGCTGCACGCGGTGCTGCTGGACATCTTCGGCCTCGGGGTGCTGGTCACCGGCGAGAGCGGCATCGGCAAGTCCGAGTGCGCCCTCGAGCTCATCGACCGGGGCCACCGCCTGGTGGCCGACGACATGGTCGAGGTCCTGCGCGTGGGCGAGGCCCTGTTCGGCAGCTCGCCCGACCTGACCCGGGACCACATGGAGCTGCGCGGCCTGGGAGTCGTCAACGTCAAGGACCTCTACGGCGTCTCCTCCATCCGCCAGCGCCAGCGGCTGGAGCTGGTGGTCAGCCTCGAACGCTGGGAGCCGGGGCGCGAGTACGACCGGCTCGGCCTGAGCGAGGAGCCCTACGAGACCCTGGGGCTGCCCCTGCCGCTGGTGCGCATGCCCGTGGCCCCGGGCCGGAACATCGCCCTGCTGGTGGAAGTAGCAGCCCGCAACCAGTTGCTCAAGGGCCGCGGCTACCACGCCGCCCGGCGCTTCGTGCGGCGGGTGGACGCGCTGCTGTCGGGGACGGGGCCGGCCGGGCCGCGCTCGCGTCGGCCGCCCGCGCGGAGGCGCGCGTGAGGCGCGCGGAGGGGCCCCAGCTCCTGATCATCACCGGGCTCTCGGGCTCCGGGAAGACCCACGTCTCGCGGGCCTTGGAGGACTGCGGCTGGTCGTGCGTCGACAACCTGCCGACGGCGCTGATCCCGCGCTTCGCGGCCCTGATCCAGGCCGCGCCCGAGCTGCGCCGGGCGGCGCTGGTCGTGGACGTGCGCGAGCCGCACTTCGCCACCCGCTTCCCGGCCTGCCTGCGCGAGCTACGCCGGGCCCAGCGCGGGCTCTCGGCCAGCCTGCTGTTCGTGGAGGCCTCGGAGCGCGTGCTCCTGCGCCGCTTCAGCGAGACCCGCCGCCCGCACCCGCTGGCGGTCAACCAGCCCGTGCTGGACGGCCTGCGCGAGGAGCGCGCGGCGCTCCGGCCCGTGCGCCAGATGGCCGACGGCATCCTGGACACCTCCGACTTCTCGGTGCACCAGCTGCGCGACTGGGTGCGCGAGCACTACGGGCCGCGCGACACGGCCCGGCCGCTGGTGGTGACCGTGATGTCCTTCGGCTTCCGGCACGGGCTGCCGAGCGAGGCCGACCTGGTCTTCGACGTGCGCTTCCTGCCGAACCCGAACTTCGTCCCGGCGCTCAAGCGCAAGACCGGCAACGACCGCGCCGTGCAGGCCTTCCTGCGCCAGAAGCCGGAGACGCGTCAGCTGCTGCGCCGGCTGGAGGACCTGCTCGGCTTCCTGCTGCCCCGCTACGTGCGCGAGGGCAAGAGCTACCTGACCATCGCGGTGGGCTGCACCGGCGGCCGCCACCGCTCGGTCATGATCGCCGGGGCGCTGGCCCGCGCCCTGGAGGGACGGGAGGTGGTCGTGAGGCTCAGGCACCGCGACCTGAAGCAGTCGTGATCGGCATCGTGGTCGTGACCCACGGGCAGCTGGCGGAGCAGCTGGTCGAGGCCGCCCGCACGATCGTGGGGGAGATCCCACGCATCGCGGCGGTGTCGATCGGCTGGTCCGACGACATGGGCACCGCCAGCGGGGCCATCGAGCAGGCCATCGCCCGCGTGGGCCAGGGGGGCGACGTGCTGATCCTGACCGACATGTTCGGGGGCACGCCCACCAACGTCAGCCTGGCCTTCCTCTCGCCGCGGGCGGAGATCGTGACCGGCGTGAACCTGCCCATGCTGATCAAGCTGTCGCAGGTGCGCGAGGGCGAGCTGCTGGAGGTCGCCCGGGCGGTCCAGGAGCAGGGGCGCGGCTCGATCGCCGTGGCCAGCGAGGTGCTGGGCCGGAGGCCGGCGTGACCAGCGCCAGCGTGCGGGTCCCCAACCGGCTGGGGCTCCACGCGCGCGCGGCCGCCCGCTTCGTGCACCTGGCCAGCCGCTTCCGGTCGCGCGTGCTGGTGGCCTGCGGTGGGCGCCGCATGGACGGCAAGTCGATCCTCGGGATCCTGTTGCTGGCGGCCGCGCAGGGGGTCGAGATCGAGGTCTCGGCGGAGGGGCCCGACGAGGGACCGGCGGTGGCCGCGCTGGTGGAGCTGGTCGCCTCCGGCTTCGGCGAGGGGGCCTGATGGAGCTGCGGGGCCTGGGGGCCTCGGCCGGCAGCGCGGTGGGTCGGGCGCTCGTGGTCGAGCGCGAGGCGCGGCCGGTCTTCCGCCTGCTGCTCGAGCCCGGCCAGGTGGAGGCCGAGCTGCAGCGCCTGCAGCGCGCCGTCGAGGCTTCCCGCCGCCAGCTGCAGGCCATCCGGGAGCGGCTGGCGTTCGAGGCCGGCGTGCCGCACGCCTACGTCTTCGACGCGCACCTGCTCATGCTGGAGGATCCGCTGCTGCTGGGCCGGGCCCTGGCCCTGGTGCGCGAGGAGCGCGTCAACGCGGAGTGGGCCCTGCACGCGGTCTCGGAGCAGCTGCACGCGCGCTTCGAGCTGGTCACCGACGACTACCTGCGCGAGCGCAGCCACGACCTCGACGACGTGCTGGGGCGCATCCAGCTCAACCTCGGCGGGGCCGACGACGCGCCCTCGCTGCAGCGGCTGCCCGGCCCGTGCGTGCTGGTGGCGGAGGGGCTCAGCCCGTCGGAGGCGGCCGAGCTCGACTGGCAGCACGTGCTGGGAGTGGCCCTGGCCGGGGGCTCGCCCAGCGACCACGTCTCGATCCTGGCGCGCTCGCGCGGCATCCCGATGGTGGTCGGGCTGGGCGAGCCCCTGCGGCAGGTGCCGCCCGGGGCGCGGGTGGCCCTGGACGCCCAGCACGGGCGGCTGCTCGTCGAACCCTCGCCTGCGGCGCTCGAGGCCCTCGACGACCAGCGCGAGCGCGAGCACCGCGAGGACTGCCGCCTGCGCGAGATCCGCTCGCTGCCCGCCGTGACCCGCGACGGCGTGGCGGTGGCGCTGCGGGCCAACCTGGAGTTTCCGGAGGACGTCGACCAGGCGGTGGCGCAAGGCGCGCTGGGGGTCGGCCTGTTCCGCTCGGAGTACCTGCTGCGCTCGCGGCGCTCCTGGCCCAACGAGGACGAGCAGCACGCGGTCTACGCAGACCTCTGCGCCCGCCTGGGCGGTGAGTCGCTGACGGTGCGCCTGTGGGACCTGGCCCCGGGAGAGCTGGGCCAGGCCGGCGCCGGGTGGCACAACCCCGCCCTGGGCGAGCGGGCCCTGCGCCTGGCACGGCGCGATCGGCGGCCTTTCAAGGTGCAGCTGCGGGCCCTGCTGCGGGCCGCGCTGCGCGGCCCGGTGCGCGTGCTGGTGCCCTTCGTGACGGGCCTGCCCGATGTCGAGCTGGTGCAGGAGCTGCTGGAGGAGTGCCAGGCCGAGCTCGAGGCGCAGGGCGTGCCGTGCGCCCGCGGCCTGCCGCTGGGGGCCACGCTCGAGGTGCCGGCCGCGGCGCTGCAGGCGGAGGCTCTGGCGCGGCGGGTGAGCTTCATGACCGTCGGCACGAACGACCTGGTCCAGTACCTGCTGGCCGTGGACCGCAGCGACCCGCGCGTGGCCCACCTCTACGAGCCGCTGCACCCCGCCGTCCTGCGCGTGGTGGCCGGTGTGCTGGAGGCCGGCCGGCGTGCCGGCGTGCCCGTGGCCGTCTGCGGTGAGATGGCGGCCGACCCGCTGTCGGCCCTGGCCCTGGTCGGGCTGGGGGCGCGCGAGCTCTCGATGACGCCGTCGGCCCTGCCGCGGGTCAAGGCGGCCCTGCGGGCCGTCGAGGCCCGCCAGCTCGAGGAGGAGCTGCGGGGCTGCCTGGCCCTGGACGCGGCGGCCGAGATCGAGGACGTCCTGCGCCGGGCCTGTCGCCAGGCCGTGCCGGCCCCAGCACCCTGAGGAAGGAGATCGACTTGTCCGAGCTGCCGAAGCGAGTGGAGAAACCCTGGGGCTGGGAGATCTGGTGGGCCCGCACCGACCGCTACGTGGGAAAGCTGCTGCACGTGCGCAAGGGCGAGAGCCTCTCGCTCCAGTACCACCGCGTGAAGGACGAGACCATCATGGTCCAGTCCGGGCTGCTGCGCTTCGAGACGCGCCGGGCCGAGGAGACCGAGCTGCGGGCCGTCGACATGGGCCCCGGGCAGGTCTTTCACATCACACCGGGAACGGTGCACCGCATGACGGGCCTCGAGGACACCGACCTGGTGGAGGTCTCGACTCCCGAGCTCGACGACGTGGTCCGGCTCGAGGACCGCTACGGCAGGGCCGGCACGTCGAGGCCGTAGGGGGCTCGCGCCGCGAGCGGCGCTAGTACCGCTTCAGCTCGCGCATGGCCCGGGCCAGGTCGGAGGGCTGGGGCAGGATCGCGTCCTCGAGCTGCGGGTGGTAGCCCACGAAGGTGTCGAGGGCGCCGATGCGCCGCACGGGCGCGTCGAGGTGCTCGAACAGCTCGTCGGCGATGCGGGCCGCGATCTCCGCGCCGTAGCCCCAGGAGCGGGCGTCCTCGTGCGCCACGAGCGCCTTGCCCGTGCGCCGGACGCTCTCCGCGACGGTCTCCCAGTCGTAGGGCGAGAGCGTGCGCAGGTCGATGATCTCGGGGTCGAGGCCCTCGTCGGCCAGCTGGCGCGCCGCCGCCATCGAGCGGTGCACCAGGGCTCCGAAAGTCACCACGGTCAGGTCGCGCCCGGGGCGCACCACGGCCGCCTTCCCGAACGGGATGCAGTAGTCGGGGCCGGGGTAGACGCCCTTGTTGTGGGTCTGGCGGTAGAGGTGCTTGTGCTCGAGGAACAGCACCGGGTCGTCGCAGCGGATGGCGGTGCGCAGCAGGCCGTTGGCGTCCTGGGCGTTGCTGGGCAGCACCACGCGCAAGCCCGGCACGTGGGTGAAGAGCACCTCGCCGCACTGGCTGTGGTAGACGGCCCCGCCCTGGAGATAGCCGCCGTACGTGCAGCGGATCACGACGGGGCAGCTCCAGTGACCGGCCGAGCGCCAGCGCAGCAGCGCCAGCTCGTTGCGGATCTGCATGTAGGCCGGCCAGATGTAGTCGAAGAACTGGATCTCGACCACCGGCTTGAGCCCGCGCGTGGCCATGCCGATGGCCCGGCCCACGATGTTGGCCTCGGCCAGCGGTGAGTTGTAGACGCGCTTCCCGCCGTGCCGGCGCTGCAGGTTGTGGGTGACCTTGAAGACGCCGCCCTTGCCCTTGACCTGGCCCAGGCTCTCCTCGCGGCTGCAGTCGGCCACGTCCTCGCCGAAGACCACGACGCGCGGGTCGCGCGCCATCTCGTCGTGCAGGCAGGCGTTGAGCAGGTCCACCACGGTCTTGGGGTCGCCGACGGGCTGGGCCGGGTGGTCGAAGGCGCTCGCGGCGGGGTCGACCTCGGGTGAGTAGACCCACAGCGCGGCGCTCTCGGCCGGCGGCGCTTCCGCCGCCAGGGCCTCGTCCGCGGCCTGGTTGACCTCGGCGTCGACCTCGGCCCGCAGGGCCTCGAGCTCCTCCGCCGTGGCCGCCCCGCTGTCGACCAGGAAGCGCGGGTAGGTCACGAGCGGGTCGCGCTGGGCCTCCTCGTCCCGCTCGCCGCGCGGGCGGTAGAGGGTCTCGTCGTCCGAGAGCGAGTGGGAGTAGGGGCGGATGACCTTGGCGTGCACCAGGGCCGGGCCGCGCCGGTCGCGGCACCAGGCCACGGCCTCGCGCAGCACGGCCAGGCTGGCCAGCGGGTCGCAGCCGTCCACGTGGCGAATCAGGAGGTCGGGGAACGAGCGCACGAGCTTCGAGATCGACCCGCCGGCGGTCTGCACCTCCACGGGCACGGAGATGGCGTAGCCGTTGTCCTCGACCAGGTAGAGCACCGGCAGCTTGCGGTTGCAGGCCGTGTTGAGGCTCTCCCAGAACTCGCCCTGGGAGGTGGTGCCGTCGCCGGTGGAGCAGTAGACGACCTCGTCCTTCTGGAAGCGGCGCGGGATGGCGCGGCCCGCGGGGTTGAGCTCCGCGTCGGCCAGGTAGAGGCCGGCCTCGGCGCAGCCCACCGCCTGCAGGAACTGGGTGCCGGTGGGGGAGGACCGGCTCACCACGTTGAGCCCGGCGTGGCCCCAGTGCGAGGGCATCTGCCGGCCCCCGGAAGCGGGGTCGTCCTTGGCACCCACCGCGCCCAACAGCATCTCCCTGGCGGTCATCCCGAGCTGGAGCATCAGGGCCCGGTCGCGGTAGTAGCCGTAGAACCAGTCGTAGGCGGGCTTGAGGGCCATCCCGGCCGCCACCAGCACGGCCTCGTGCCCGGCTCCGCTGATCTGGAAGTAGATGCGGTTCTGGCGCTTGAGCTGGATCTCCTTGTCGTCGATGCGGCGGGAGAGGTACATCGTGCGGTAGATGCCGAGCAGGGTGCGCCGGTCGAGCTGGGGACGGGCCAGAACCTGTGTCGCCAAGAGTCCTCCTGGAAACGGGCGCAGCTTCCCCGGACGCGGGAGCGGCGCCAGTTGGCAACGGAACGCGGATTTTACCCCGAGGTGGCCGGCAGCGGGAGGGGCTCAGCCGGCGAGGAGCCCCCACAGGAAGCGCGGGTCGAGGGCGCCGCGGGCCGGGGCGAAGTCGCCCGCGATGGCCACCACGCGGTCGGCCAGGTCGGGCCTGCGGCGCAGCCGCCGGGCCACGTGGTCGGCCAGCCGCGGGAGGGCGACGATGGCGTAGAGCAGCCGGTTGAGCCGGAACTTGTCGCGGGTGGCGCGTTGGCGCTCGCGGGCGTAGCCGCCCAGGTCGTCGAGGGTCCCGGCGGCCAGGGCCGCGTGGGCCGCGCGGGCCGCCCAGGCCGCGCTGCGCAGGGCCAACGTGACCCCCTCGCCGGTGAAGGGGTCGAAGAAGCCGGCCGCGTCGCCCACCAGCAGCAGGCCCGGCGCCCAGCAGGCCCGGCTGTCGAGGGCCAGAGGGCCCAGGGCTCGCGGCGGCTCCTCGAGCCGCGCCCCGGAGAGGCGCTCGAGCAGGGCGGGCCAGCGCCCGAG
>JBDIBD010000224.1:0-7728 GCA_039812725.1 Vicinamibacteria bacterium
TGCAGCCGCTGCCCGAGCTGCTGCCGCTGCCGGCGGAGGGGGTCCACGCCCGCATCGAGCAGCAGCCGGACGTGGCCCGCGCGGCCCGGGCGCTGGGCGGGCTGCGGCCGGAGCAGCAGCGGGTGCTGCGGCTGTCGGTCTACGGCGGACTGAGCCACTCCGAGATCTCCGAGCGGACCGGCCTGCCGCTCGGCACGGTCAAGACCCACGTGCGCCGCGGGCTGATCCAGCTGCGCCAGGCGCTGGGCCTGGCCCAGGGAAGCGCGGCGTGACCAGGACGTGGGCGTCTGCGACGGGCCGGGGCCCGGCCAGGCACTGGCGCCGGCGGCGCAAGGATTTCGTGTTGCGCGAGGCCGCCTGGTTGTGGTCAGCTACGCGGCCTCTGGCGTTCCTGGAAATGGGGGAGGAGTCGCGATGAAGAGTGTTTGGAGACTGGCGGCGTTGGCCGTGGCGGCGTTCGTGCTTTCGGCGCCGGCGGCCCAGGCGGCCGGCAAGACGGCGACGGTGAAGATCGTGAACAAGTCGAACTGGGCCATCCACGAGCTGTACCTCTCGCCGGTCAACGTCGAGGAGTGGGGCCCGGACCAGCTCCGGCAGCAGGTCATCGAGCCCAACGCCACGTTCACGCTCTCGGGCATCCCCTGCGACACGTGGGACGTGAAGCTCGTGGACCAGGACGGCGACGAGTGCGTGGTGCCCGACGTCGACATCTGCGGCGGCAGCGGCACCTGGACGATCGAGAGCAAGGCCCTGGTGGCCTGCCAGCAGGCCACCGAGTAGCTCAGCGCGTCGGACCCGGGCCGGCCGCCGCGACCGCGGCGCCGGCCTTTCGTGTCTTCAGCGCCCGGTCTTCAGCCCCACCGGGCAGGCCACGCCCGTGCCCCCCAGCCCGCAGTAGCCGTTCGGGTTCTTGGCCAGGTACTGCTGGTGGTAGCCCTCGGCGAAGTAGAACGGGGGCGCGTCCGCGATCTCGGTCGTGATCGGCCCGTGGCCGGCCGCGCGCAGGGCTTCCTCGTAGGCGGCGCGCGAGGCCTCCGCTGCAGCACGCTGGGCGGCGGAGTAACAGTAGATGGCCGAGCGGTACTGCGTGCCCACGTCGTTGCCCTGACGCATCCCCTGGGTCGGGTCGTGGCTCTCCCAGAAGACCCGCAGCAGCTCCTCGTAGGAGACCCGCGCCGGGTCGAAGGCCACCCGCACCACCTCGTCGTGCCCGGTGCGGCCGCTGCAGACCTCCTCGTAGTTGGGGTTGGGGGTCAGGCCCCCGGCGTAGCCGACCGCGGTGGAGATCACGCCGGGCACCTGCCAGAAGCGCTTCTCGGCCCCCCAGAAGCAGCCCAGGCCGAACAGCGCCAGCTCGGTGCCGTCCGGGAAGGGGCCGTCGAGCGGCGCGCCGTTGACGAAGTGGGTCTTGCGCAGCGGCATGGCCTGCGTGCGGCCCGGCAGGGCCTCCTCGGGCGTCGGCATCCGGAGCTTGTACGGGTTCGTCAGCCACATGCCCTGATTATCGTCGCCGGGGCCGGGGCTGTTCCCGTCTAGCCCGCGAACTCCGCCGCCGCCTGCCGCCCGCGGGCCTCGCGCACCAGGAGCGTCAGCAGCAGGGCCACGAAGAAGAACACCGAGCACAGCAGGATAGCGGAGCGCAGGCCCAGCCAGGCCTGCAGCACGCCCAGCGAGAGCAGGCCGAAGATCGCGGCCAGCTTGCCGAACAGCCCCCAGAAGCCGAAGAACTCGGCCGACTTCGACTCGGGGCTGAAGACCGCCACCAGCGTGCGGCTGGCCGACTGGGTGGCGCCCAGGCAGACGCCCGCCAGCCCGCCCATGCCCAGGAAGACCTGCTCGGCCGGCCAGGCCGTCCCCAGCGCGGCGTTCAGCCAGACGGTCAGGTCGGGCGTCAGGTAGATGCCGAGGATGGCCAGCACCCAGATGCCGAGCGTGAGGTTGAAGGTGCGCAGGTTGCCCCAGCGCTCCTGCAGGAAGCCGAAGCCCAGCGCGCCCACCGTGGCCGTCAGGTTCGTGATCACGAACATCAGCATCTGGCTCTTCGCGCTCCAGCGGATGACCTGGTCGCCGTAGATGAAGGCGAAGCTGATCACGATCGAGAGCCCGGCCATGGCGAAGAAGAACGAGAAGAAGAAGATCATCAGGTCGCGGAAGCGCCCCAGCGAGCGGGCCGTGGCCACGAGCCGGCGGAAGCCCACGCCCACGAGCGTCTCGCCCGGCGGCAGCGTCTGCGCGCGCCCGTGCTCCTTCAGGAACAGGAAGGTCGGGATGGCCGCGACCATGAAGAAGCCGGCCGTGAGCGGCCCCACCAGGCGCAGGCGCTCGAAGTTCTCCAGGGTCTGCGGGCCGATCAGCGTCAGCACCAGGCCGGTGCAGGCGATGCCGCCCACGTAGCCGAGGCCCCAGGCGAAGCCCGAGATGCGCCCCAGCTCCTCGGTCGGACCGAGGTCGGGCAGGAAGCTCGAGGTGAACGACTCGCCCACCGCGAAGCCGTAGTTCGAGATCACCACCAGCAGCACGCCCAGCCAGACCGCGCCGGGCTGCACGAGCCACAGGGCCGCGGTGGCCACCACCGTCAGCACGTAGCTGCCGAACAGGAAGCGCTTCTTGGCGGCGCGGAAGTCCATCATGGCGCCCAGGATGGGCGCGGTCAGCACCACCAGCCCGTAGCTGACCGAGAGGGCCAGGCTCCAGAGGAAGTTGCCCTTGGCGTAGTCGGGGGCGTCGCCCACCACGAAGCGCGGGAAGATGACCGAGAACACCACCGTCACGACGACGGTGGTGTAGCTCGAGTTGGCGAAGTCGAACATGGCCCAGCCGAAGATCTCGCGCAGCGGCGCCCGCGGGGTCTGGCTCACAGCTGGCCGTTCCCGCGCCGGTCGTGGGCCGCCGCGCGGTAGTTGACGTCGATCTCGGCCGCCAGCTTCCTGGCCCGGTCCTGCGAGGCCGAGTGGTCGGCGAAGAAGAAGTTCACGATCTTGTTGCCGTTGCCGTACTTGTCGGCGAAGCGCTGCCACAGGCGCGGCGCCTTGGAGACGTCGAAGCCGCCCTCCCAGGCGTAGCGCAGGCCCACCCGGTCGGCCTGGTCCTCGTGGCTGCGGCCGTAGCCGTTCTGCCAGGCCATGGCGGCCATCAGGGCCGCGCCCTGGACCAGGACCTTCTTGGTCTCGGAGTCGATCTCCTCGGCCGCGCCGATCACCCCGGCCGCCACCAGCTGGATGAGCATGTCCTTCTTGTACTGCTTGCGCGAGTGCTCGTGGGTGGCGTGCACCAACTCGTGGCCCAGCACGATGGCCACCTCGTCGTCGTCCATGGCGTCCAGCAGGCCGCTGTAGACGAAGATCGCGCCGTTGGGGGCCGCCATCGCGTTCCAGTCCTTGTTGTCGATCACGTAGACGCGGAAGTCCTCCGGGTCGCGGTAGGGCGGCACCAGGTCGCGCACGATGTCGCGCACGCGCTCCACCTCGGGCCCGCGCGTGCGCAGCCGGCCGAGGTCCTCCTCGTGGCCCTCCTCGTCCTCCTCCCACACCCGGCGCTCGTCGACGAACTTCTGCTCGATCTCGTCGAAGGCCTCGCGCAGGTCCTTCTCGAACAGGGCGTCGTCGTTGTTGGGCTTGGCCTCCAGCTCGCGCGCCTCGACCACGCCGTCGCGGCGGCGCTGGCCCTTGGCCTTGACCTCGTAGCCCAGCGGGATCGAGGCGAAGTCCTCGGCCTCGCCGTGGCCCTTGAACTTGCCGCCGGGGGCCAGCGCCACGCGCTGGCCGTCGACCACCAGCAGGCCGCCCTCCTGCCACTCGGCGTAGCCCTCGACCTTGATCTCCCCTTTGTCCCCGGCCGCGGCCGGCAGGGCCGTGACCGCCAGGGACGACGCCAACACCAGGACTGCTGCACGCATGCGAGCCTCCTTGTCGCTTGCACCCCCCGTGCAAGCGCCCTGCCCGACCGCCCTGGAGGGATCTCGAGGAGGCGAAGCCTAACACGCCGCCCGGCCGGCACTTGGGGGCCGCGTCGAAGGTTCGTGAGGCGCCTCACGCCGTAGGGACGTCCTGCACGGAGGACACCTGCGCCCGGGCCGGGACAACGGGAACGGCTTGACCGGTCGTGCGGTTCGTGACAACACGACCTGGCGGGAAGGGGGGACCATGCGGACGCGGGACGTCGTCACGAGGTGGTCGGGTTGGGGGCCGGAGCTGCAGAGCCTGCTCCGGATCGTGGCTGCTCTCATCTTCATCCTGTCGGGCACCATGAAGCTCTTCGCCTTCCCGGCCGGGATTCCGCCGGACGGGGGCACCGTCCCGTGGCTGTCCCAGCTGGGCTTCGGGGCGGCCCTCGAGGTGATCGGCGGCGCCCTGCTGCTGGTGGGCCTGTTCACCCGGCCCGTCGCCTTCGTGCTGTCCGGGGAGATGGCGGTGGCCTACTTCCAGTTCCACTTCCCTGGAGGCTTCTGGCCGGTGGTCAACGGCGGCATCCCCGCCGTCCTGTACTGCTTCGTCTGGCTGTACTTCTCGGCCGCCGGCGCGGGACCCTGGAGCCTGGACGCCCGCCGCGGCCGGTAGCTCCCGCGGCCCGGAGGATTTTTCTGGCCGTCCTTGTCGATCCCTCCGGCCGTCGTTCGTCGTGACAGTGAAGACGGGGGCGCGCGGCCGGGCCAGGGGGCTGGCCCGCCGCGGCAAGGGAGAACAAGCATGCGATTCATGATGATCGTCAAGGCCACCCGGGACTCCGAGGCGGGCGTCCCGCCGCCGCCGGAGCTGATGGCGGCCATCGGCAAGCTCGGCCAGGAGGCGGCCCTGGCGGGACGCATGGTGGCGGGCGGCGGCCTGCTGCCCAGCTCGGCGGGCGTGCGGGTGCGCGTCGCGGGAGGCAGGCTGAACGTGACCGACGGCCCGTTCAGCGAGGCCAAGGAGCTGGTGGGCGGCTTCGCCATCTTCGAGCTGGCCTCGAAGGCCGAGGCGGTCGAGGCCGGCCGGCAGTTCATGCAGCTGCACGCCGACATCCTCGGCGCCGCCTGGGAGGGCGAGCTCGAGATCCGACCGATGATGGACGCCCCGCCCCAGGACGGTCACGGTGTTCGGTAGGTCCTGGGCGGAGTACCTGGGCTTCCACAAGGTCTTCCTGGCGCTGATCCTGGTGGTCGGCCTGGCTCGGCTGGGGCTGTCCCTGGCGGGCCTGCCCGACAGCAGCGTGCGTTGGGTCTCCATGAACGTGCCGCTGTGGGCCGGGACCTTGGCCTGTGGGGTGGCCGTGCACCGCACGGGCTTTGGTGGCTACCGGCAGCTCCTGCCGCTGGTCTTCCTGCAGCTCGTGCCGTTCCACGCCGTGGCGCTGCTCGGTATCGCGCTGGCTGCGGCCGGGCGGCCGAACATCCTGGCGGCCCCGGAGTACGGCGGGCAGGTCGGCCACGCGCTGCACGCGGCCGCCCACCTGACCCTCGGCCTGGTCATCCCCAGCCTGCTGCTGTGGGGCGTGGCCGCCCTCGCCCTGCGGATCACGAGAAGCCTGGCCGAGCGGCCGGCATCGAGCTGAGAGGAGAAGCCACGTGAGATTCATGATCGTCGTCAAGGCCACCCGCGACAGCGAGGCCGGCCGGATGCCGGAGGGCGAGGCGGGCCGGCGCCTGTTCGCCCAGATGGCCGCCTACCACGAGGAGCTGGCCCGGGCCGGCGCGTTGCTCGACGCCTCGGGCCTGAAGCCCAGCTCGCAGGGCTGGCGCGTGCGGTACTCGGGCGACCGGCGCAGCGTGGTGGACGGGCCCTTCACCGAGAGCAAGGAGCTGATCGCCGGCTACACGCTCATCCAGGTCCAGTCGCGCGAGGAGGCGCTCGAGTGGAGCCGGCGCTTCCCCAACCCCGTGGGCGAGGGCCTCGACGCCGAGATCGAGGTGCGCCAGCTCTTCGAGCTGGAGGACTTCCCGGCCGAGATGGTGGCGCCCTTCCGCGAGCTCGAGCAGGAACGGCCCGAGCCGTAGCCGCGGGTGACCGCCTCGGTGGCGGCAGGCGGGGATGATCTAATGCGCCGGCGTGCCTCGCTCCGACCCCCACCGCGCCGTCGAGGCGGTCTTCCGCATCGAGTCGGCCCGGCTGATCGCCGGGCTGACCCGTCTCGTACGCGACGTCGGCCTGGCCGAGGAGCTGGCCCAGGAGGCCCTGCTGGCCGCGCTCGAGCGCTGGCCCGCGTCAGGCGTCCCGGACAACCCTGGGGCGTGGCTGATGGCGACCGCCAAGCGCCGCGGCATCGACCTGCTGCGCCGCCGGGCCCTGCACGCGCGCAAGCAGGACCAGATCGGCCGGGAGGCCGCTGACCGGCAGGAAGCCGCGGCCGAGGATCTGGAGGCCGCGCTCGACGACCCGGTGGGCGACGAACGCCTGCGCCTGCTCTTCGTGGCCTGCCACCCCGTGCTCTCGACCGAGGCCCGCGTGGCGCTCACGCTGCGGCTGCTGGGCGGCCTGAGCACGGACGAGATCGCGCGGGCCTTCCTGACCTCGGAGGGCGCCATCGCCCAGCGCATCGTGCGGGCCAAGCGCAGCCTGGCGGCGGCGGGCGTGCCGTTCGAGGTGCCGCGCGGGGCCGAGCTCGAGGCTCGGCTGGCGTCGGTGCTCGAGGTCGTCTACCTGATCTTCAACGAGGGCTACGCCGCCACCTCCGGCGACGACTGGATGCGCCCCGCGCTGTGCGACGAGGCCCTGCGCCTGGGGCGGGTGCTGGCCGGCCTGCTGCCGCGCGAGCCGGAGGTCCACGGCCTGGTGGCGCTGATGGAGATCCAGGCCTCCCGCGCCGCCGCGCGGGTGGGCCCCGCGGGCGAGCCCGTGCTGCTGCTGGAGCAGGACCGGGCGCGCTGGGACCAGCTGCTCATCCGGCGCGGCCTGGCGGCCCTGGCGCGCGCCGAGCGCCTGGGCCGCGGAAGGCCGGGCCCCTACGCCCTCCAGGCGGCCATCGCCGCCTGCCACGCGCGCGCGCGCACGCCGCAGCAGACCGACTGGCCGCGCATCGTCGCCATCTACGACGCCCTGGCCCGGGCCCACCCGTCGCCGGTGGTCGACCTGAACCGCGCGGTGGCCGTGGGCATGGCCGAAGGGCCGGCCGCGGGGCTGGCGCTGGCGGACGAGCTGGCCGACGAGCCGGCGCTGCGCGGCTACCACCTGCTGCCGGCCGTGCGCGCCGACCTGCTCGACAAGCTGGGCCGGCACGACGAGGCCCGGGTGGAGTTCGAGCGGGCGGCGAGCCTCACGCGCAACCGGCGCGAGCGCGAGGTGCTGCTCGGGCGAGCGGCCAGGGCCGGCGCGGGGCCCGGCCGAGACGCGTGAGCAGCTCGCGCGCCGGAGCCCCCGAATGGGCTCCCTGCCCCTGCCTGCACGAGGGCCCTTCCCGGTCTCGCGCGGCCCGTCAGGCCAGGTCGAAGACCAGCACCTCGGCCGCCTGCCGGCCCGACAACCTCAGGCTCTCCTCGCCCGTCACGGCGGCCCCGTCGCCGGCCTCCAGCGCCTGGCCGTTGAGCGTGGCCTCGCCCCGCGCGACGTGCACGAAGGCGTGGCGGCCCGGGCGCAGGCGTAGCTCGCGCTCGTCGCCCGGGGCCAGCAGCGCCAGCCACAGGTCCAGGTCCTGCCGGAGCTGCAGGCTGCCCGCGCGCCCGTCGCGCGAGGCCAGCAGCTCGAAGCCGCGCTCGGCGGCGGCGCGGTCGAAGGCCCGCTGGCCGTAGGCCGGGGGCAGGCCGCGCTCCTCGGGCACCAC
>JBDIBD010000225.1:0-7723 GCA_039812725.1 Vicinamibacteria bacterium
CGAGGGCCTGCGGCACGGGCTCTTCCTGGGCTTCGCCGACCGGCTGGCGCGGCGCCGGCAGCCGCGCCAGCCGCGCCTCGTGCTGGCCAGCGGCCACGGGGCCCAGCTCGGCCGCGAGAGCGGCGTGGTCGAGGCGGAGTTCCTGGTGGCCCTCGAGGTCACGGGCATGGAGCGCTCGGGGGTCTCCGAGGCGCTTGTGCGGCTGGCCAGCACGGTCGACCCGGGCTGGATCGAGCCCACGGCCGTGGAGCGCATGCACGAGTACGACGCCGCGGCGCGGCAGGTGCGGGCCTTCGAGCGCGAGCGTTTCGAGGCCCTGGTGCTGAGCGAGCGGTCCGTGGCCCCCGACCCTGCCGAGAGCGCGCACCTCCTGGCGGCCGAGCTGCGCCGGCAGGGGCTGGGGGAGGCGGGCGACCAGGTGCTGCGGCGCCTGCGCTTCGCCGGCCTCGAGGTGGACCTCGACGGCCTCCTCGAGCGGGCCTGTGCGGGCCGGCGCAGCCTGCCCGAGGTCGATCTCGAAGCCCTGCTGCCCTTCGACCTGCGGCGCGAGCTGGAGCGGCGCGCGCCGGCCCGGCTCGACGTGCCGAGCGGTCGCACGGCACGGCTCGACTACCGCGAGGACGGCAGCGTGGGCGCGGCGGTCAAGCTGCAGGAGCTGTTCGGCCTGGCGGAGTCGCCGCGGGTGGGCCCCCGGCGCGAGCCGGTGACCTTCGAGCTGCTGTCGCCGGGCGGGCGCCCGGTGCAGACCACGCGCGACCTGCGGAGCTTCTGGGAGCGCACCTACCCCGAGGTCCGCAAGGAGCTGCGCGGGCGCTACCCGCGGCACCCCTGGCCCGAGGACCCCTGGAGCGCGCCCGCCACCCACCGGGCGAAGGGCGGCTCGCGCCGGAAGTGAATTCCGGCGCTCGGGCGCTACCAGCGGTGGAAGGCCGGGTGCCCTTCCTGCACGGCCACGAACGTGCCGCGGCACGTGGCGGTGACCTTGCCGCCGGCCTCGAGCGTGGCGTCGATCACCGCCCGATCCTCCTCGGAGCGGGCCACGCGCGCCCGCAGGCGCACCGGCGCGGTCGGAGTGGGCCGCAGCAGCTTGACGTGGAAGTCGGCCGTCACGGTGCAGGGCGGCGTCTCGCGCCCCTGGCGCTGCATCAGGTGGTGGGCCGCGGCCCAGTTGCTGTGGCAGTCCATCAGCGTGCCGATGATGCCGCCGTTCAGCACGCCCGGGAAGGCCTCGTGGTGGGGCTCCGGCGTGAAGTCGCAGACCACCTCGTCGCCCTCGACGTGGCTGCGGATGTGCAGCCCGCGCGGGTTGGCCGGGCCGCAGCCGAAGCAGATGCCCCGCGGGGAGTAGCGCTCCTGCAGACTTTCCATGACCCTCCTGCGTCTCAGGCTGCGGATTCTACCGGAGCCGCGTGCCCCGGGGCGCGCGGCCGTGGTAACGTTGCCGGCCGAAATCACCAGACCGGAGAGCTGCCCTGAACTCGCCCCTGTCACGCCTCGCCCGACTCGCCGCCCTGGCCGCGCTGGCCCTGCCGGGCGCCGGCTGCGGCTACCTCGAGGACGCCTTCAAGACCTGCCAGGACGTGCAGGTCGACCTGGTCAACAGCCCGCAGACCGTGGCCTCGTTCCACATCGTGACCGAGGACGAGTCGCCTTCGTCGGCGAACCTGCTGGAGTCCGGGGCCTCCCGGCGCATCCAGATGTGCCTCGACAAGGGCTACCGCAAGAAGTTCCGGGTCTTCCGCGCCAACGACTTTTCCTCGGGACCGCTGGCCGACGTGTTCTGCGTGGCGGGCAAGTCCTCCTACGAGTCGGTCGTCCCGCGCGTGGTCTGGACGCCGGTCGGCTTCAGCTGCGAGAACTGGTAGGCCCTCTCAGTCCACGAAGCTGCGCGCGAACTCCCGGAAGGCCCACACGTCGGCGAAGTTGCTGACCAGGCCGAGCGAGACGCGCACGGCCCCCGAGGCGTGCGGGTCGATGCAGCGCCGCAGGTCGTCGTAGCGCATGTGCTCGGAGCCCGAGAAGCAGCGCTCGAGCTCGTCGCGCGTCAGCCCCAGGGCCATCTCGCCGGCGCCGGGGTTGCAGAAGCAGCCGGTGCGCAGGGAGATGGAGCGCAGCGAGGCCGCACGCTCGATGGCCTGGTGGTCGATCACGCGCCCTTCGCGGTCTTGCAGGTTGAAGGCCAGCGTGCCGCCGCGGGCCGTGGTGTCGGTCGGTCCGTAGAGGCGCATCAGGCCCAGCCCGCTGCGGTGGCGCAGGGCCAGGAGCTCCTCGAGCAGCCAGCCGGTGAGCAGACGCACGCGCGCCTGGACCGTGTCGATCCCCACGCTCTCGAGCAGCTCGAGCCCCAGCTCCACGGCCGGGATGTTGGTGAAGTCGACCGTGCCGTCCTCGAAGGCGGCGGGGCCCTGGGCCAGCACGAAGCGGTCGGCCTGCACCGAGGCCACGTTGATGGTGCCCCCCGCGAACCAGGGCCGGTGCAGCCGGGCCAGGGCCTCGTGGCGCGCGATCAGGGCCCCCACGCCGGTGGGGTAGCCGAACATCTTGTAGAAGGAGAGCGCGGCGAAGTCGGGCTTGACCTGCGAAAGGTCCAGCCGGCTGGTGGGGACGAAGGCGGCCACGTCGAGCAGCACGTCCCAGCCCTGCTCGCGTGCCCGCGCCACCCACTCGAGCGGGTGGCGCACGCCAGAGAAGTTGGACTGGGCCGGGAAGGCGAAGAGCTTGTGGCGCCCGTCCGTGGGGGCCTCGAGGGCTGCCGCCAGGGCCGCCTCGTCGAGCCGCATGTCGGGAGGCCGCACGGGGACGTAGCGCGTGCGCGCGCCGCGGGCCCGGTCGAACTCGCGGATGCCGTTGACCGAGTTGTGGTTGTCGAAGGTCAGCAGGAACTCGTCGCCGGGCGCGAAGGGGTAGGACTCGCCGACCAGCTTGAGGGCCTGGCTGGCGTTGGCCGTGAAGACCAGGGCGTACTCCCCGGGGTCGGCGCCGAAGTGGCGCAGCACGCGCTCGCGGCAGCGCTCCACCAGCACCGTGCTGGCCTGGGAGGTGGGGTTGGCCGAGTGGGGGTTGCCGAAAACGTTGCGCAGCAGCAGGTCGGAGTGGCGAACCACCTGCGAGGCGGCGTAGAGGCCGCTGCCGGTGTAGTCGAGGTAGACCTGCCCCTGCTGGTCGAGGCGGGCGAAGTCGCGCGCCCGCAGATCATCGAGAGCACGCGTGCTCTCGTAGTCGGGATGGGCCGCGACGAAGGCCTCTTCGGCCTCCACGCGGGTCTGGAGCGCTCGGCTGGCGACGTGGATCATGGACGCGAACCTCCGGCCTGGAGTCGACGGATGCAAGACCCGCGCCGGTCAGGCACGGTCGGACCGCACGCGCGCCACCGCCGCGCCCCAGCCGCGCAGCAGCCCGGCGCGGCACTCGGGGCTCATGGCCGGGGCGAAGAGGCGCTCGCGGCGGCGCAGCGAGCGCAGCTCGTCGGCCCCGCTCCAGAAGCCGCTGCCGAGACCGGCCAGCCAGCCGGCGCCCGTGACGGTGGTCTCGACCGACTGCGGGCGGTCCACGGGCACGCCAAGCAGGTCGGCCTGGAACTGCATCAGGAAGTCGTTCGCCGCCGCGCCGCCGTCCACGCGCAGCTCGCGCAGGGCCAGGCCCGAATCGGCCAGCATGGCCGTGACCACCTCGTGGCTCTGGTAGGCCAGGCTCTCGAGCGTGGCGCGCACGAGGTGGCGGCGGTTGGCGCCGCGGGTCAGGCCGACGACGGCGCCGCGGGCCTCGCTGTCCCAGTGGGGGGCGCCCAGCCCCGCGAAGGCGGGCACGACGTAGACGCCGGCGGTGTCCGGGACGCTCTGCGCCAGGGCCTCGGTCTCGTCGGCGCGCGTGATCAGCCCCAGCTCGTCGCGCAGCCACTGCACGGCCGCGCCGGCCACGAAGACCGAGCCCTCGAGCGCATAGACCGGGCCGCCGCGCGCGTCGCAGGCGAGCGTGGTGATGAGGCCGTGGCGGCTGAGGGCGAACTCGTGACCCAGGTTCAGCACCGCGAAGCAACCCGTGCCGTAGGTGTTCTTGGCCTGGCCCGGCTCCCAGCAGCCCTGGCCGAAGAGCGCCGCCTGCTGGTCGCCGGCGATGCCCGCGATCGGCACCCCGGCCGGCAGCACGTCGGGCACCGCGGTCTCGCCGAAGACGCCCGCGCTCGGGCACACCTCGGGCAGCAGCGCGCGGGGCACGCCGAAGACCGCCAGCAGGTCGTCGTCCCACTGCCGCCGGCGGATGTCGTAGAGCAGCGTGCGCGAGGCGTTGGTGGGGTCGGTGGCGTGCACCCGCCCGCCGGTCAGCTTCCAGAGCAGCCAGGTGTCGATGGTGCCGAAGGCCAGCTCGCCGGCCTCCGCCCGCCGCTGGGCGCCCGGGTGCTGGTCGAGCAGCCAGCGCACCTTGGAACCCGAGAAGTAGGGGTCGAGCACCAGGCCGGTGCGCTCGCGCACCAGGCCCTCGTGGCCGGCCGCGCGCAGCGCCGCGCACAGCTCGCTGGTCTGGCGGCTCTGCCAGACGATGGCGCGCTGCAGCGGCTGGCCGCTGCGGCGGTCCCAGATCACGGTGGTCTCGCGCTGGTTGGTGAGTCCCAGGGCCGCCAGGGGACGGTGGCCCGAGGACTCCCAGGCCTCGCGCATGACCCGGCAGCCGACGCGCCAGATCTCCTCGGCGTCGTGCTCCACCCAGCCCGGTCGCGGGTAGTGCTGGGTGAACTCGGAGTAGGCCTGACCGACCACGGAGCCGTCGCGCGCGAAGACGCGCGCCGTGCAGCCCGTGGTCCC
Source organism: Vicinamibacteria bacterium (assembly GCA_039812725.1). Classification (GTDB taxonomy): domain Bacteria; phylum Acidobacteriota; class Vicinamibacteria; order Fen-336; family Fen-336; genus JBDIBD01. The sequence continues at coordinate 4,800 of JBDIBD010000225.1, forward strand.
CTGGTCCAGCGCCAGCACCGCCTCCCGCATGGCTCCTCCCGCGGCGCGCTCGCGCCCGCCGCTCGTGATTGTAGGGCCGCGCGCCCGGGCGACGGCGCGCATAGACTCTGGCGCCATGGGCCGGCCGTCGGAGCTCGCGCGCGCGACCTGGGAGGGCCCCGGCGGGGGCCGGGAAGTGCTGCGCATCGGCTTTCCGCTGATCCTCAGCCAGCTCTCGTACACGCTGCAGTCCTTCGTGGACCGGCTGTTCCTCACCTGGTACTCGCCGGAGGCCGTGGCCGGGGCCGTGACCGGCCTGTTCACGGTGTGGGCGCTGGTGGGCCTCTTCATCGGCACGGGCGAGTACCTGACCGCCTTCATCGGCCAGTACTACGGCGCCCGGCGCCACGAGCGCATCGGGGTGGCAGTCTGGCAGGGGGTCTGGTTCTCGCTGGCCTCGGGGGCAGTCTGCGTCGCGCTGGTGCCGCTCCTGCCGCCGGTCTTCGCCCTGGCCGGGCACGCGCCCGTGCTCCAGCAGCACGAGGTGACGTATGCCGCGATCTTCCTGGGGGGCGCCGGTGCCGCCGTGCTCATGGCCACCCTCTCGACCTTCTTCGCCGGCCGCGGCCAGACGCGGGTGATCCTGATCGTCAACGTGGTGGTGACGCTGGTGAACGTCTTCCTCGACTGGTGGTGGATCTTCGACCACGGCCAGCGCCGCGGCCACGGGGTGGCGGGGGCGGCCTGGGCCACGGTCGTCTCCCAGGTGGTCGGGGCCGCGCTGTACCTGGCCCTGATCCTCCGCCCCGCCTGGCGCACGCAGTTCGGGACGCTGCGGGGCTGGCGGCTGGAGCCCGAGCTGTTCCGGCGGCTGCTGCGTTTCGGCCTGCCGACCGGTCTGCAGTACTCGATGGAGGTGGCGGCCTTCTCGATCTTCCTGCTGATCGTCGGGCGCCTGGGCACCGCGCCGTTGGCGGCCACCAGCCTGAGCTTCAACCTCAACGGCCTCGTCTTCATGCCCATGCTGGGCCTGGGGGTGGGCGTCTCGTCGCTGGTGGCGCGCTACCTCGGGGCGGAGCAGCCCGACGTGGCCGAGCGCGCCACCTGGTCGGCCTTCAAGGTCAGCCTGGTCTACATGGGGCTGTGCGGGCTGCTCTACCTGCTGCTGCCACGCGTGCTGCTGGCGCCCTTCGCCAGCGGCTCGGTGGACCCGGCCGCCTTCGCGCCGATCGAGGACACAGCCGTGGTGCTACTGCGCTTCGTGGCCTTCTACTCGATCTTCGACATGGCCAACGTGATCTTCGCCGCGGGGCTCAAGGGGGCAGGAGACACGGCCTACCCCCTGAAGCTCACCGTGGCCCTGGCCTGGACCGTGCTCCTTCCGCCCACCTGGATCGGCTGCGTGCTCCTGCCGGGCGGGCTCTACGTGGCCTGGTGCGCCGCCACGGTCTACGTCTTCCTCCTGGGAGTGCTGATGCACCGACGCTTCCGGGGCGGGGGCTGGCGCAGCCTGCGCATCGTCGAGCCCCACGCGCCGGAGGAGACGTGAAGACCAACGCGGCGCGGGCCCTCGACGCCCTGGGCATCGCCTACGAGCTGAAGGCCTACGAGGTGGACCCCGACGACCTCAGCGCGGCCACGGTGGCGCGCAAGGTCGGCCTGCCGCTCGCGCAGGTCTTCAAGACCCTGGTCGTGCGCGGGGATCGGCACGGGGTCTGCCTGGCCGTGCTGCCCGGGGACCGCGAGCTGGACCTGAAGGCGCTGGCGCGCCTGACCGGCGACCGCTCGATCGCGCCCGTGGCGCTGAGGGAGGTCCAGCCGCTGACCGGGTACGTGCGCGGTGGCGTGACGGCGCTGGCGGGCCGCAAGCCCTACCCGGTCTACTTGGACGAGAGCGCCCTGCGGCAGCCTGTCATCTCGGTCTCGGCCGGCCTGCGCGGGCTGCAGATCCTCCTTGCTCCGGCCGACTACTCGCGGGCCGTCTCGGCCTGCCAGGGCAGCTTCGGCCAGGCGCCGTGAGCGCGTCCCGGACGGTGGACGTGGCCGTCGTGGGAGCTGGCGCGGCCGGCCTGGCCACGGCGATCTTCCTGCGGCGCGAGCGGCCCGACGCCTCGGTGCTGGTGCTCGAAGGGGCGCAGCGGCCGGGCGCCAAGATCCTGGTCAGCGGCGGCGGGCGCTGCAACGTCACGAACCGGGAGGTCGGCCCGGCGGACTTCTGGGCCCCGGGCAGCGGCTTCGTGCGGCGCGTCCTGCGGGCCCTGCCCGTGGACGCCACGGTGGCCTTCTTCGCGGAGCTCGGGGTGGAGCTGCACGAGGAGGAACTGGGCAAGCTGTTCCCCGACTCGAACCGGGCCCGCTCGGTGCTGGAGGCGCTGCTGCGCGAGGTGGCGCGCCAGGGCGCCGAGCTGCGCTGCGGGGCCCGCGTGCGGCGGCTGGCGCGAGCCGGGGATGGCTTCGAACTGGAGACGTCGTGGGGGACGATCGCGGCGCGGCGGGTGCTGCTGGCCTGCGGCGGGCGGTCGCTGCCGAAGAGCGGCAGCGACGGACTGGGCTACGAGCTCGCCCGCAGCCTGGGACACGGGCTCGTGGAGCCCACGCCGGCGCTCGCGCCGCTGACGCTGGCGGGGGAGTTCCACCTGGCCCTCTCGGGAGTCGCGCTGCCCGCGGAGCTGAGCGTGAACGCGGCCGGAGAGCGCCCGCGCCGCGTGCGCGGCTCGCTGCTGTTCACGCACTTCGGGGTCAGCGGGCCGGCGGCGCTCGACGCGTCCCGCTTCTGGCACCGCGCGCGGCTGGAGGGGCGGGAGGTGGGCCTGCAGGTCAGTTTCGCGCCGGGCCTCGACCTGGCGGCCTTCGAGGCGCGGCTGCTGGCGCTCGGGCGCGAGCGCCCGCGGCTGGGGTGCCTCGGGGCGCTGACCCTGCGGCTGCCGGCCTCGCTGGCGGGGGCG
>JBDIBD010000226.1:0-7712 GCA_039812725.1 Vicinamibacteria bacterium
TGGCCACGGTGGTCTGCTGCAGCATGACCTCGGAGAGCCAGATCCGGTAGGGGTCCGCCGTGCGCCGCCAGGGCAGCTCGCGCCGGTGCCGCCGGTACCAGCCCAGCAGCGCCCGGCGCAGCGCCGTCGGGCCGCGCCCGCCGTTCCTCACGCCAGGCGCTCGATGTCGGCGCCCAGGCCCCGCAGCTTCTCGTCGATGCGGTAGTAGCCGCGGTCGAGGTGGTAGATGCGGTCGACCACCGTCTCGCCCGTGGCCGCCAGGCCGGCCAGCACCAGGCAGGCCGAGGCCCGCAGGTCGGTGGCCATGACCTGCGCGCCCGACAGCGGCGTGGGGCCGGTCACGATGGCCGTGCGGCCGTTCTCGCGCACGTTCGCGCCCATGCGGGCCAGCTCGGCCACGTGCATGAAGCGGTTCTCGAAGATGGTCTCCGTGACGGTGCTGGCCCCCTCGGCCTGGGTCATCAGGGCCATGTACTGCGCCTGCATGTCGGTGGGGAAGCCCGGGTGCGGCTGGGTGGTCACGTTGGCCGGCCGCAGCACCCGCGGGGCCCGCACGCGCAGGTTGTCGGGCCCCTCCTCGATGCGCAGGCCGGTCTCGCGCAGCTTGTCGATCACCGCGCGCAGGTGGGCGGGCTGGCAGTGACGCACCTCGATCTCGCCGCCGGCGATGGCGCAGGCCGCCAGGTACGTGCCGGTCTCGATGCGGTCGGGGATCACGCGGTGGCTGGCGCCGCCCAGGCGCTCGACGCCCTCGACCTCCACGGTGGGCGTGCCGGCCCCCTCGATGCGCGCCCCCATGGCCGAGAGGAGCGCGGCCAGGTCCTCGACCTCCGGCTCGCAGGCGGCGTTGCGCAGCACGGTCCGGCCCTCGGCCAGGCTGGCCGCCATCATGACGTTCTCGGTGCCGGTGACCGTGACGGTGTCGAAGGAGATCTCGGCCCCGCGCAGACGTTTCGCGCGCGCCTCGACGTAGCCGTGCTCGACCGCCAGGGTGGCGCCCATCTTCTCGAGGGCGGCCAGGTGCAGGTCGATCGGGCGGGCGCCGATGGCGCAGCCGCCCGGCAGCGAGACCCGCGCGCGCCCCTCGCGGGCCACCAGCGGGCCCAGCACCAGCACCGAGGCGCGCATGGTCTTGACCAGCTCGTAGGGCGCCTCGACCGAGGTCAGCGTGGCGGCCTTCAGGTCGACCTGGCCCCCCACGCGGAACTCGACCTCGGCCCCCAGGGCCGCCAGCACCCGCCCCATGGTGCGGATGTCGCGCACCTCGGGGACGTTCTTCAGGGTCACGGGCTGGTCGGTGAGCAGGGCGGCGCACAGGTCGGGGAGCGAGGCGTTCTTGGCCCCGGAGATGCGCACGGTGCCCTCCAGCGGCCGGCCGCCGACGATGCGGATCTTCTCCATGGGCCGAGTCTACCAGCGGGGACCCATAGGCCCCCCGCGGGGGCCCTGTCGGCAGCGCCGAACGTCAGCCGGCGGCTGCTACTAGTCCTGGTAGTAACCGTCCGCTCAGCGTAGATTCCCGCCTCACGTCAGCAGAGCCCATGTCATCTCCAGCGCCGGTGGCGGCGTCCACCCTCCTGAGCGTGTCTGCCCTTTCCAAGGCCTTTGGCCGCCTGCGGGCCCTCGAGGCCGTGTCGTTCACCGTCCGGCAGGGCGAGATCCTGGGCCTCATCGGGCCGAACGGGGCCGGAAAGACCACGCTCTTCGAGTGCCTGGCGGGCCTGCTGCCCCCGGATCGGGGGCAGCTGACCTGGCCCTCCGGGCAAAGGCAGCTGTTCTTCCTGCCGGATGGCGCGCGCCCCTGGCCGGAGCAGACCGTGGGCTGGGCCCTGGACTTCACGCTGGGCTTCTTCGGCGGGGACGCCTCGCGCCGGGCCGAGGTGGTGAGCGAGCTGAGCCTGCGGGACCTGCTGTCCACGCGCGTGGGGCTGCTGTCGAAGGGGCAGGCCAAGCGCGCGCTCCTGGCCATCGGCCTGCTCGCGCCCCAGCCGCTGCTGCTCTGCGACGAGCCCTTCGAGGGGCTCGACCTGCGGCAGACACGTGAGACCGCCGCGACGCTGCGCCGGCACGCCGGTCGCGGCCGCACGCTGCTGCTCTCCATCCACCAGATCGGCGATGCCGCGCGAGTCTGCGATCGCTTCGTGCTGCTGAGCGGTGGGACGGTCCGAGGCGAGGGGACCCTGGCCGAGCTGGCCGCCGGGGCGGCCATCCCGCCCGAAGCGGGCCTGGAGGAGGTGTTCCTTGCGCTCACGTAGCGCCTGGTCCTGGCTGCTCGAGAAGGAAGCGCGCGAGCTGGGGGCCGCCCGGTCCTTCTGGATCTTCCTGGCCGCCATGGGTCCGCTGGTCGGGTTCTCGTTCCTCGGAGCAGTGCGCAGGTACGGCGAGGCCAGCGGGCTGGGCGGCACGAGCGCGGGGGTCGGCGAGGCCTTCTCTCCGCTGGTCGGCGTGCTGGCCCCGACCTTCAGCGCCTGCGAGCTGGCGGCCGCCTTTCTCCTCCCCTTCGTGGCCATCCGGCTCGTCTCGCACGATCGCACGAGCGGCGCCCTGAAGCTCGAGCTGCAGCACCCCATGGCCGCCGCGGCGCGGCTGGCGGCCAAGGCGGCGGTGCTGCTGGCCGGTTGGGGCCTGGCCCTCCTGGCGCCGGCCCTGGCCGTCCTGATGTGGCGCGCCTGGGGCGGCCACACCTTCGCCCCGGAGCTCTTGGCGCTGCTCCTCGGGCACCTCCTGAACGCGGGCCTGACCGTCTCGCTCGCGGCCGCGGCCGCTGCGCTGGCCGAGCATCCCTCGACCGCGGCCATCCTGACCCTCGGCGTGACGGTCGGCACGTGGATCCTGGATTTCGCCGGCGCCGTTCACGGGGGGGTCTGGGAGGAGGCGGCGCGCTACACGCCGGCGGCGATGGTGGGCGAGTTCCAGCACGGCCTGGTTCGCCTGCGGGCCGTCCTGGTCGCCCTGCTGCTCGGCCTCCTGGGCCTGGGCCTGGCGGCCATCTGGGTTCGCCTGGGGCGGCCCGTCAGGCGGCGCCTGGCCGAGTCGGCCCTGCTGGCGGTCGCCGCAGCGGTCGCCGTCCTGGCCGGATCCCGCGCACGGGCGAGCTGGGACCTGTCGGAGGACCGCGCCAACTCCTTCTCGCGCTCCGACGAGGCGGCGCTGCGCCGGATCGGCTCCACCCTGCGGATCGAGGCGCACCTGGCCCCGGAGGACCCGCGCCGCCTCGACCTCGAGCGGGACTCCCTCGCCAAGCTCGAGCGCGTGCTGCCGCGCCTCGAGGTGCGCTGGGTCTCGGCCACGTCGACGGGGCTCTTCGAGCAGTCGTCGGACGGCTACGGCGAGATCCGCTACGAGCTGGACGGCCGCCAGGTGGCGAGCCGGAACACGACCCCGGAAGGGGTCCTGGAGGCGATCTACGGCCTCGCGCGCGTCGCTCCGCCTGCGGTCGCCGAGGAGCCCTTCCGGGGGCATCCCCTGGCCGTGGCCCCGCACGGAGTCGGCTGGGTGTTCTTCGGGGCCTGGCCGGCCCTGGTGGGCGCTGCGGCGCTCTTCACGACAAGGAGACGGGTATGAGAAGGAGCTGGCGGCTCGTGGCCGCCGTGTGCGTGGTCGGGCCCGCGCTGGTCCTCGCGGGCGGGCTCAAGGTGGACCTCTCCCGGGAAGAGGTGGGCAAGCCTCCGGCGGCCTTCGAGCCGATGGTGGGGACCTGGCTCGTCGCCCAGGACGGCTCCGACAAGGTCGTGATGGTCGACGGACGTCCCTGGGTGGCGGCCAAGGACAACCCGACCCGGCTGCTGCTGGAGAGCGCCCGCCGGCTCTACGGCACCTCCAACGAGGAGCTGATGGACAACGCCAAGAAGTTCGCCTACTACCCCGTGGCGCTGCTCCGCGACGGCCCCGAGTTCGCGGGCGGCACGATCTCGGTCAAGTTCAAGACGGTGGGCGGCGAGGCCGACCGCTGTTCCGGCATCCTGTTCAACGTCAAGCCCAGCGGCGACTGGCTGGCGGTCCGCTACAACGACACCGAGAACAACGTCGCCCTCTGGGAGTTCCACAACGGCATCCGACTGCCGGTGAAGTTCTCCTCGCGCGAGGAGAAGTTCATGCTGGATCGCGCCGCCTGGCACGAGCTGAGCCTCACCGTCGACGGCGCCCAGGTCAAGGCCAGCCTCGACGGGCGACTCGCTCTCGAGCACACCCTGGGAACGCCTCCCGCTCCCGGCCGGAACGGCAAGGCTCCGGGCCCCGATCTGTTCCCCGAGAACAACCCGGTGCTGCGTCCGCCGGTGGCGGGCCGCGTGGGCCTCTGGTCGAAGACCGACAGCACCAGCTACTTCAAGGACTACGTGGTGACCACGAAATGAGAGGCCATCGCATGAAGATTCGAGCCCTGCCGGTCCTGGCTTTGGCGGCCCTGGGCGCCTGGCCCGCCGCCGGCCAGTCCCCCAACAACGCGGCGGTCAGCGTCGTCGCCACCGACGAGAGCGGAGCCGTGCTGCCGGGCGCGGCCGTCAAGCTCACCAACCAGGACACCGGCGCGGCCCGCGAGGCCACCACGGGGCCGGACGGGGCGGCCACCTTCGGCGCCCTCCCGCTGACCGGCCGCTACGCCGTGCAGGTGAGCCTGCCGGAGTTCAGCGCCGAGGAGCTCCAGGGCCTCTCCCTGCGGGCCGGAGAGACCGCCACCTTGAGGGTCAAGCTGGCCGTGGGCGTGCGTCGCAGCGAGGTCACCGTGTACGGCACGGCCCAGGGCGTGCGCGCCGACCCGAAGATCGGCCTGGCCCTCGAAAGCGCTGCCATCGACGCAACTCCCATCCTCGGCCGCAAGTCCACCACGCTGCCGCTGCTCAACTCCTCCTTCCGGCAGGGCAAGGGCACCGGCGACCTGTTCGTCAACGCCACCTACTTCATCACCGGTGTGGGCTCGCGCCGGGCGACTTCGTTCACGCTGGACGGCGCCAGCAACGACGAGGCCTGGGGCCGTCAGACGGCGGTGGCCACCATGCCCATCGGCGCCATCAAGGAGATCCAGGTCCTGACCAACGCCTTCGCCCCCGAGTTCGGCTGGACTTCCGGGCCGGCGCTCAACATCGTCACGAAGTCCGGCACCAACGCCTGGCACGGCGAGGCCCTCGTGCTCGGCCGCCCGGGCGGCAGCCTGCAGGCCGACTCGTTCTCGACGGACGGCTTCTGTCCGCCGTCCCTCCCGGGCTGCTTCACCCCGGACACGCTGCAGGGCATCAGCCCCGTGGACATCCCCGACGAGCTGCTGCAGTTCTCGGCCTCGATCGGCGGTCCGATCGTCAAGGACAAGACCTTCTTCTTCCTCAGCGCCGACCACACGGCCCAGGACCGCACCACCTACCTCTCGCCGACGCTGCCGTCCTTCGTCCTGCCGGCCGACGGGCAGCTCGACTACACGGGCCATTACCGCCAGACCCTGGTGGACGCCCGCCTCGACCACCGCCTGACGGCGGGACAGACCCTGATGCTGCGCCTCAACTACGACCGCTTCCACGACGACAACCCCCAGGACGCGGTGGGCGGGACCAACGCGCCCAGCGTGGCGCGCAAGTACTCGCGCCGGGCCTTCACGGGCCAGCTCAACCACACGGCCGTGATCAGCGCCAGCCTGCTCAACGAGGCGCGCCTCTCCTACCTGCACGGCGACCCCGTGACCCTGTGGGAGGCGCAGGAGCTCTCGACCACCTACACGCGCAGCGGCTCCGTGCCCTTCACCATCGGCCAGTCGCGGCTCTCGGACCTCTACAGCCGCCAGCTCCAGCTCTCGGACACGCTGACCTGGTCGCGCGGCCGCCACTCGCTGCGCGTCGGCGGGAGCGCCGCCCGCCACGTCTCGGGTGGCACCGGCAGCGAGCCGGGCACGCCGGTGCTGGGCACCTTCACCTTCAAGTCGTCGACCACCGCGCCCTTCGACCAGCTCACGCTGGCCGACGTCCAGAGCTACTCCCAGCCGATCGACTTCGGCATCGACAGCTACGAGCTGAAGCAGTGGCTGATCAGCGTCTTCGCGCAGGACAGCTTCCGTCCGCACCGCGACCTGACGCTCGACCTCGGGCTGCGCTACGACCGCCAGACGCTGACGGACGCCAAGCTGAATTTCGCTCCCCGCGTCGGCTTCGGCTGGCACCCCGGGGGCGACGCGCGCCTGTCGGTGCGCGGCGGCTACGCCCTGTACTACACCCAGGTCCGCTCCAACGCCGTGGCCGGCTACCTCGTGAACGGCCTGGACGGGCTGGCCACCTACACCGCCGTCCCGGGCCAGTACGGCTTTCCCACCTGCCTGACCGGCCCGTGCCTGCCGCTCTCCTTCGACCCGGCCAGCCTGCCCCCCTCCCAGATTCCCGCCCGCAACATCGTCATCAGGGCCGGCCAGCGGGACTTCTACCGGCAGCAGTTCGCGAAGTACGGTCTCGATTTCGATCGGCTTCCGAACTACCCGGACGAGCTGGTCAACCCGCGCAGCCAGGTGATCTCGGTCGGAGTGGAGCGCGAGGTGGCCAAGGGGCTGTTCGTGGCCGCCGACTACGTGCACCAGCACCTGAGCGACATCGACCGCACGGTCGACCTCAACGCCCCGGCGCCCTTCGATCGCACGGAGCCGGGGCAGACCCGCAGCGTGGCCGCGGCCAACGCCACCCGGCCGATCCTGCCCGTGAACGGCGGCGTGCGGCAGGTGAGCGTGCTCATGAACCTGGGCGAGGCCGACTACGACGGCCTGCAGACCCAGGTGCGCTACCACGGCTCCAAGCTGGACGGCAGCCTGGGTTACACGCTCTCGAAGGCCACCAACACGACCGAGCCCGACGGCAACGGCATCGGGCCGAACCAGAGCAGCATCGCGCGGCTGGGCGAGGAGGAACGCGGTCCCAGCCTGGTCGACCAGCGCCACCGCGCCGTGATCAGCCTCAGCTACCGGCTGCCCTACAACCTCACCGTCGGAGCCCTGGCCATGCTGGCCTCGGCCCGGCCCTTCAGCGCCACTACCGGCCTCGACAACGACGGCGACGGCGCCAACAACGACCGTCCCGTGGTCGACGGGCAGGTGCTGGGCAAGTCGAGCTTCCGCGGCACCGGGACCCAGGACGTCTCCGCCTTCGTCGAGGAGCGCCTCAAGACCTCTGCCTCCACCATGCTGCTCCTGCGGCTGGAGGGCTTCAACCTGTTCAACCACGGGAACTACCTGGGACGCGGGCAGACGATCTACGGGAACGCGGCCACGCCCACGTCCACCTTCGGCCAATTGGCGGCCGTGGGCACGGCCGCGACCGCCATCCCGGCCTTCGCCAACGTGGATCCACCGCGCATGGTGCAGCTCCAGGCGCGGTTCGTCTTCTAGCAGCAGGCCCTGCCCGTCCCGTGCGCCGCGAGGCGCGCGGGGCGGGCTAGCCTCGCTGGGCCGCCACGACCCGCACGAGGCCGTTGAGGTCGCGCGAGGCCTGGCGCGCCTCGAGGCCGGCCTCGCGCAGCAGCTCCTCGACCCGGGCCTGCATGCCGGCGCCGATCTCGACCAGCAGCCAGCCCCCCGGCCGCAGGGCCGCCGCGGCCTGGGGCGCCAGCCGCGCGTAGGCGCCGTACTGCCCGTCGCGGTCGAACAGCGCCACGCGCGGCTCGTGCACGGCCACCTCGGGGTCGAGGGTGGGCTCGTCGGCCGGGTCCACGTAGGGCGGGTTGGCGACCACCGCGTCGAGCCGCCCGAA
>JBDIBD010000227.1:0-7693 GCA_039812725.1 Vicinamibacteria bacterium
CGACCGCGCCGCGCTGGAGCGCGGCGTGGCGGCCTACGCCGCCCGTCCCGACGCGGCCCAGAAGCGCCGCGCCGCAGCCCTGCTGCCGCGCGAGTAGGCCCGGGCGTGACGGCCCGCAGCCTTCGCAAGACCTGTGCGGCGACGCCGGCGCCCGGCTTCGCCCCGTCATCCTGAGCGACGCCGTCTGGCTGGGAGCGAAGGATCTCCCGGGTCGTGCAGCCCGGGAGATCCTTCGTCGCCGACTGGGACGGCGGCGACTCAGGATGACGACGACCTTTCTTCGCCTCGCCGACCGCCCGTTGCGGTCCTTACTCAGGACGACGGTGGGGGCGCGAGCCGGGCGGCGTCCCTGGCCTCGCGGGCCGTCAGCCGGCTGTGCCAGAAGCCGTAGACGAAGTAGAGCAGGAGCCCCACCACCATCCAGACCCCGAAGCGGATCCAGGCCGAGCGCGGCAGGCCGGTCATGACGTAGATGCAGGCCGCAGCGCCGGCCGGGGCGACCAGCCACACGGCGGGCACGCGGAAGGGGCGCGGGCGCTGCGGGTCCTTGAGACGCAGGGCCAGCACGCCCAGGCAGACCACCAGGAAGGCGAACAGCGTGCCGATGTTGGTCAGGTCGTAGGTCTCGTCGTCGTCGAGGAAGGTGGCCCCCAGGGCCACCACCACGCCGGTCAGGATGGTGGTGACGTGGGGCGTGTGGTGCACCGGGTGCACCTTGCGGAACCAGGGCGGCAGGAGGCCGTCGCGGCTCATCGAGAACAGGATGCGCGGCTGGCCGAGCTGGAAGACCAGCAGCACCGCCGTCATCGAGACCACGGCGCCCAGGGCCAGGATGAAGTGCATCCAGGCCACGCCGCGCACCTCGAAGGCCCGCGCCAGGGGGTCGGAGCCCTTGAGCTCGGTGTAGGGGACGATGCCCGTGGCCACCAGCCCCACGACGGCGTAGATCACGGTGCAGATCAGCAGCGAGCCCAGGATGCCGATCGGCATGGCGCGTTGCGGGTCCTTGGTCTCCTCGGCCGCGGTCGAGACCGCGTCGAAGCCGATGTAGGCGAAGAAGACGATGGCCGCGCCCTGGTGGATGCCGGCCCAGCCGTTGGGGGCGAAGGGGTGCCAGTTGCTGGTGTCGACGTAGAAGTAGCCCACGCCCACGAAGAGCGCCAGCACCACCAGCTTGAGCACCACCATGGCGTTGTTGACGCGCGCGCTCTCCTTGACGCCGATCACCAGCACCCAGGTGATGAGCGCCACGATCAGGATGCCGGGCACGTTGATCGCCACGCGGTGGCCGAACAGCAGCGGCAGCTCGGCCAGCCGGCCGGGGTACGAGATGGCCACGTTGCGGTAGCTGGTCGAGAGCCAGTAGGGGAACTCGACCCCGAAGACCCGCAGCAGCGAGACGAAGTAGTCGGACCAGGCGATGGCCACCGCGACGTTGCCGACGGCGTACTCGAGGATCAGGTCCCAGCCGATGATCCAGGCCACCAGCTCGCCCAGGGTGGCGTAGGCGTAGGTGTAGGCGCTGCCCGAGATCGGGATCATCGAGGTCAGCTCGGCGTAGCACATGCCGGCCAGGGCGCACACCAGCCCGAGCAGCACGAACGAGAGCACCAGCGCCGGGCCGGCCCCCAGCCGCACGCCGGCCTCGCCCACCGCGGCCGTCCCCAGGGTCGAGAAGATGCCGGCCCCGATGATGGCCCCGATGCCCAGCATGACCAGGTCGGTGGCCGAGAGGGCCCTTGTCAGCCCCTGGCCGTGGGCGCCCTCCTCCAGCGTGGCCTGCAGGTCGTCGACGCTCTTGGTCCCGAACAGCGACATTCACCCTCCCGGGCTCCCGTAGACGCGGCTTTCTTGGAGAGACGGGGGATCTTAGCGCGCCCCCGGCCCGGCCGGAAGCCGCCGCGGCGCGACCTCGACGTAGAATCGGGCGCCCGGCGCGCCTCGCGCCGCAACCCCCGGAGGAGAACGACCGTGCTGGTGGTGATGCGTCAGGACGCTCAGGCGGCGGACATCGAGGGGGTGGTGCGGGCCATCGAGGCGCGCGGCCTCAAGGCCCACCCCATCCCGGGCGCGCAGCGCACCGCCATCGGCATGACCGGCAACAAGGGCGCGCTCGAGACCTCGGCCTTCGAGAGCCTGCCGGGGGTGCTGGAGGTCCTGCGCGTCTCGCACGCCTACAAGCTGGTCTCGCGCGAGGTCAAGCCCGAGGCCACGGTGGTCACGATCGGCGGCGTGCCGATCGGCGGCCCGGAGCTGGTGGTGGGCGCCGGTCCCTGCGCGGTGGAGAGCCTCGAGCAGACCGTCGAGGTGGCCCGGCGCGTCAAGGAGGCCGGGGCCCACCTGCTGCGCGGCGGGGCCTTCAAGCCGCGCACCAGCCCCTACTCGTTCCAGGGCCTGGGCCGGCAGGGGCTCGAGATCCTGGCCCAGGCGCGGAAAGAGACCGGCCTGCCGGTGGTGACCGAGGCGGTCGACGAGGGAAGCCTCGACCTGGTGGAGGAGCACGCCGACGCCATCCAGATCGGGGCCCGCAATATGCAGAACTTCTCGCTGCTCAAGCGCGCCGGGCGGGCTAGGAAGCCGGTGCTGCTCAAGCGCGGCCTGTCGGCCACGCTGGAGGAGTTCCTGATGTCGGCCGAGTACATCCTGTCCGAGGGCAACTACCAGGTGGTGCTGTGCGAGCGCGGCGTGCGCACCTTCTCGGACTTCTCGCGCAACACCCTCGACCTGGCGGTGGTGCCGGCCGTGAAGCAGCTCTCGCACCTACCCATCCTGGTCGACCCCAGCCACGGCACCGGCCGGCGCGACAAGGTGGCGCCGCTCTCGCGCGCGGCCGCCGCGGTGGGCGCCGACGGCCTGCTGATCGAGGTCCACCACGACCCCGACCGGGCCCTCTCGGACGGCCCGCAGTCGCTGACCCCGGTCCAGTTCGCCGAGCTGATGGCCGACCTGCGCCGTATCGCCCCGGTGGTCGGCCGGCGGCTGTAGGCCTTACGGGTCGCGCAGCTCGATCACGCCGCGCTCCAGCAGGCGCGAGAAGATCGCCAGGGCCTGCTCCTCGGCGATCGGGCAGAGCTTCAGGATCGACTGCACGTCCCACTGGTCGTTGACGCGCGAGAGCACGAAGCCCTCCAGCGGGTCGAAGTCCTGGCTGGTGAGGGTGGCGAAGTCCACGGTCAGGAAGGGCACCTTGTCGCGCGGCACCAGGCGGGCCGCGCGCAGCTGCGCGCGGGCCTCGCTGACCATCAGCAGGCCCTTCTTGGCGTGCTGGTTGAGGCGGTCGATGGCCAACACGCGCTCGTAGTGCGCGCCGGCCTCCTCGAAGCGCTGGGCCTGCAGGTGGCCGTAGGCCTCGCCCAGCAGGTCGCGGATGGCCCCCACGGCCTCCTCGGCCCCGGGCTGCTCGCCGGCCTCAACCACCTCCACCAGCCCCTCGCGGTGCAGGCTGAACAGCAGCGAGGCGGCCTCGAACTCCGAGCGCCGCATCTCCAGGCCGATCTCGGCCAGGGTCAGGCCGCGCGCCACCAGCCCGAGGGCCTGGCGGCGGTCCTCGTCGGCCACGTCGACCGGAGCGCCGCACAGCCGGAAGCGGGCCCGCACGGTGGGCAGCACCTCGCGGATGCGGGCCCACTCGTCCACCCGCCGGATGCCCTCCAGGATCACGGCCGTGACGGGCATGTCCAGGTAGACGCTGATGTTGAGCGGCAGCAGCCCGTCCTTGAACTCGAACTGGGCCTCGGTCCACAGGAAGACGTCGTAGATGCTCTCCTGGGCCTTGTCGCGCAGGGCGCGCCGCAGCGTGGCCTCGTCGAGCAGGCCCTCCTCGATGAGGAGCGTGCCCAGCAGCCGGCCCTCCTTCTCCTGGCGCAGCAGGGCCTTGAAGAGCTGCTGCTCGCTGACCCGCCGGGTGCGGACCAGGAACTGCCCCAGCGACTCGCGCGGGTCGTTGGACCAGCTCGAGTGGATGTTGCCCTCGCTGAAGAGGATCTTCTTGCGGATCAGGCCGCGCTCCAGCTCGAGCGTGCCGGTCTTGCGGCCCGCGGAGATCCACTGCAGGATCTCCGGCAGTCCCATCGTGCGCAGGTTGCCGGTGAGCATGACGCGGCCTAGCGCCGCGCGCCGGGGCGCGCGGGGCGAGCCCGAACGGGGAGGAAGTCGAGGATTGGGCGGGACATGCCGGGGCCGTTGGGATTGTGCGCAGCCGCTCGAAAGCCTGTCAAGGCGCGCCGTCACGTTGACGCGCGACGGCCGGCGCTCCCTACAATGCGCCACGCCATGCTCCACTCGCGCCTGCGGCTGACCTTCGGGGCCTCGCTCGAGCTGGGGCTGTGCATGGGCGAGGGGGCGCCACCTGAGGCCCAGGCCCTGGTGGTCCCCCAGGACGTGCACCTGCTGCTGGGCGAGGCCGGGCCGCTCGAGGCGGACGGCCCGAGCCCGGAGCGCGCTGCCCGGCGGGCCGCCGAGGCCGAGCCGCGCGCTCCCGGGAGCCTGGTGGTGGTGGCCGGCGCGCCGCTGCTGATGCAGGCGGTGGTCTACGACTTCGCCCGCACGCCCCACGCCCGGGCGGCCGACGTCTTCGCGAGCCTGGCGGCCAGCCTCGAGGAGGGACGCCAGCGCCACCTGGCGGCGCTGGCGGTGCAGCCGGTGGGGACGGCCCACGCGGGCGTCGAGCCGCGCACCTTCCTGCGCCTGCTGCTCTTGGCCTGCTCCACGGCCGCCGAGCTCGGCACGAGCGTGGAGCGCGTGCGGTTGGTGCTGCCGTCCCCGGTCGAGCTGGCCCGCTACGAGGTGTTGCTGCGAGCCCTGGTCAACGGCGGTTGAGCCGGTCGGCCAGGCTGTGGCGCCAGGCGGCCGCCACGCGCGAGGCGAAGGACTCCAGCAGCCGGTCGTCGGGCGATTCGCCGTCGACGTCGAACAGCGCCAGCAGGCCCAGGGCCGGCCCGGACGGGTCCTGGACGGCGAGTGGCACCAGTAGCAGCGCGGCGGCGGGCAGGCCGAGCGCGGCGGCCCCCGGCGGGTCGAGGCGCTGCACGCCGCCCTGGCCCAGCTCGGCGGGCAGCGTGACGCCCAGGCTGGCGGAGGCGTCCTCGCCCTGGGCCAGCTCGGCCTTCAGGCCCCCCGCCCCGGCCACCAGCAGCAGCCCCTGCGGGTAGCTGCCGATGCGCAGCGCCCCCTGCAGGACCTGCCGCAGCACCGCCTCGAGCGGACGGCCGCCGAAGACGGCCTGGTCGACCGCCACGACCTGCTCCATCAGCGTGGCGTAGCGCCGCACCTGGGCCAGCAGCTGGGCCTTGCGGATGGCGGCCCCGGCCGAGAAGGCCACCGCCCGGGCGCGCTGCAGATCCTCGTCGGTGAAGGGGTCCACCCGCCGGCGGTCGAGGCTCAGCAGGCCGATCACCTCGCCCTCCACCAGCAGCGGCACGCCGGCCCAGGAGCGCACGACCGGGAAGCCGGGGGCCAGCACGTAGCGCGGGTCGGCCGCGGCGTCGTCGAGCGTCAGCGGCCAGAGCCCCGCGCGCAGCTCGTCGACGAGCGGCGACGAGTAGGTCACGCCCTCCACCCGCAGCCCTTCGGGGAAACCGTGCCCGGCCAGGACCCGGCAGCGGCCCGCCTCGCACAGCGCCAGCGAGCAGGCGTCGAAGTCCACCAGCCGCGCCAGCTGGCGCAGCACCTCCTCGATGGTCTCCTCGAGGCGGGCCGGGCGGGCGATGGCCTCGAGCACCTCGCGCAGGGTCTCGGCCTCCACGCGCCGCTCGCGCTCGCGCTCGACCGTCTCGCCCAGGCCCAGGCGCTGGCGCTCGCGGTGCAGGGCCTCGCGCACGGCCTGCACGGCCTCGTCGCGGAGCTCCAGGCCCAGCTCCTCGAGCCGGCGCGCCACCTCGGCCAGAATCCGTTCCAGTTCGACCTCCCGCTGCGGCCATGGTAGCAGAGGCCGCGCAGCTAGAATGAGGCGTGCTGGAGCCGCCGGCGCGCGAGCGCATCCTGTTCGTATGCACCGCCAACGTGGACCGCAGCCCCACGGCCGAGGCGCTCTACGCCGCGGACGGGCGCTACGAGGTGCGCTCGGCCGGCACGGCCCCCTTCGCCACGGTGCCGGTCGACCGCGAGCTGCTGCTGTGGGCCGACCGCGTGTTCGTCATGAGCGAGGCCGAGGACCACCACCGCACCTGGCTGCGGCTGCGCTTCCCCGACGTGCAGCGCGAGGTGGTGGACCTCGGCGTCCCCGACCGCTGGCGGCGGGGCGACCCGCGGCTGGTGGCGCTGCTCAAGAAGCGCCTGCGGCCACACCTCGGCGCGCCCGGCGGGGTCGACCCCTGACAGGCTGGCGGAGGGCGAGGGACTCGAACCCACATGGGCGCGGACGCCCGGGAGCTTTCAAGGCTCCTGCCTTACCAGTTAGGCTAGCCCTCCGGCGCGCAGCCGCCGGCAGTTGAGGTTAGCGGCCGGGAGCGGCGCGACGCAAGCGGCCGCGGAGCGAGGGTGATGGGGCGCGTCTCGGGAACGTGGACGGTCGGGCTCGTGGCGGCGCTGGCGATCGGCTTGGTGACGCTGGGCGGCCTGCGGCTGGCCGGGCCGCGCCGGGCCGCGGCCCTCCGCCCGCAGCGCGTGGTGGTGGTCGTGGTCGACACCCTGCGGCGCGACCACCTGCCGTTCTACGGCTACGGACGCCCCACTGCCCCCTTCCTGTCGGGCCTGGCGAAGGAGGGCGTGGTCTTCGAGCAGGCCTTCTCCACCTCGAGCTGGACGGCCCCCGCGACGGCGTCGCTGTTCACGTCCCTGTACCCCTTCCAGCACGGCGTGACCCTGGGGCTGCGGGCCACGCGCAAGCTGATGACGCACGGCGAGACCTCGCGACTCAACCGCATCCCCGAGGCGGCCGAGACCCTGCCCGAGGCCCTGGCCCGGGCCGGGTACACCGGCTTCGGCCTGACCCAGAACGTCAACATCAGCCGCGAGCTGGGCTTCGCCCAGGGCTTCGCGCGCTTCCTCAACCAGCCGGCCGACGACAGCGCCGACGTGCTGCACGCGCGCCTGATGGCCTGGCGCCGGCGCCTCGAGGAGCACCCGCGCCATTTCCTCTACCTGCACTACCTCGACCCCCACAGCCCGTACCAGGAGCGCGCCCCCTGGTTCGACCCGCAGACGCGCGGGCGGGAGCGCCTGGTCTCGGCCTACGACAGCGAGATCGCCTACGTCGACCAGCACCTGCGGCTGGCCTACGAAGCCCTGGGCTGGGCCGAGGACACGCTGCTGGTGGTGACCGCCGACCACGGCGAGGAGTTCTGGGAGCACGGCTCGGTGGAGCACGGCCGCACGCTCTTCGGCGAGGTGGTCGACGTGCCGCTGCTGGTGCGCTTCCCCGGCGGGCGCTTCGGCGGGCAGCGCGTGACGGCGCCCGTCAGCCTGATCGACGTGCTGCCCACCCTGCGCGAGGCGGTCGGCCTGCCGCGCTCGCCCCAGGACATGGGCCGCAGCCTGCTGCCGCTGGTGGAGGGGCGCGCGCTGCCCGAGCGCACGCTGTTCCTGCACCTCGAGCGGCCTGAGCCCTCGGGGACCGTGCGCGACCTGCGCGCCAGCCTGGCCGGCGGCCTGAAGCTGATCGAGGGCGGGCCGTCCGCGCCCCAGCCGCCGCAGCTCTACGACCTGCTGCGCGACCCGCTGGACCAGGACGACCTGGCCGGCCGCCAGCCGGCGG
>JBDIBD010000228.1:0-7691 GCA_039812725.1 Vicinamibacteria bacterium
CGACGCCGTGCTGCGGCGGCTCGACCTCGGGACGGCCGGTCCGCCGGCGGCGGAGGAGCTGGCCACGGTCGCGGCCGCGCTGGCCGGCGAGCTGGGCTGGGACGCAGCCCGCCAGGCCGCCGAGGTCGAGCGCCTGCGCGGGCTCTACCCGGCAGCGTCCCCGGGGCTGCTCCGGTAGAATCCCCTCCAAGGTCTCCCATGCCGGCGCACGACTCCTCCCCGACGGCCGTCCAGGACCGCACCATCCGCGCGCTGATGTCGCTGGTGGACGACCTGACCGTCGAGCGCGACGAGGCCGGCCTGCTGCGCTCGTCCCTCGAGCACGTGGTGCAGGCCCTGGAGCTCACCGGCGGGGCCACCTTCCTGCTGCAGCCCGACGGGGCCCTGGTCCCGGCCGCGGAGTACCTGCTGCCGGGGGCCGACCGGAACACCACGGAAGCGCTCTGCCGGCGTGCGCTCGAAAGCTCGCGGCCCGTGGTGGGCGAGGTCCCGGGCGGCGGCTGGATCTGCGCGGCGCCGCTCTTGGCGCGCGACCACCAGCTGGGCGTGCTGACGCTCAACGAGCAGTCGCCGGAGGGGCTGGCCCCCGACCTGGACCTGCTGAAGGCCCTGGGCAAGCAGGTCGGCACGGGCCTCGAGAACCTGCGCCACTACGCCGAGCTGCGGGCCTCCTCCGAGCGGGCCCTGATCCTCAACCGCCTGACCTCCACGCTGGCGGCCAGCATGGACATGAAGGTCGTCGTGCCGGCCTTCGCGGGCGAGCTGCGCCAGCTGCTGTCCTTCGACCGCCTGGCCTGCGGCTTCGTCAACGACTCGGGCGACTACATCGAGCTCTGCACCGACCCGGCCGAGAGCACCTGGGGGCTGGGCAACGTCATGCCGGTGGTGGGCAGCGGCCCGGGCCACGTGGTGCTCAACAGCGCCCCCGTGCTGCAGCGCGACCTGCTGCACCAGCACCGTTTCATCGAGGACATGCGGCTGCTGGAGGAGGGCACCCGCAGCTACGTGCTGCTGCCGCTCAACGCCCGCGGCCGCAGCATCGGCGTGGTGGGCCTGGCCTCGAACGAGCGCGCCACCTTCGACGAGGCCACGCTGCAGCGCCTGGCGCCCCTGGCCGAGTCGGTGGCGCTGGCCTTCGACAACGTGCGCCTGTTCCAGAAGACGCGCGAGCTGTCGATCACCGACGAGGTCACGCCGCTCTACAACTTCCGCTTCTTCCACCAGATCCTCGACCGGGAGCTGAAGCTGGTCGACCGCTACGGCTCGGAGCTGTCCCTGATCTTCGTGGACCTCGACCGCTTCAAGCCCATCAACGACCAGTGGGGCCACCTGCGCGGCAGCCGCGTGCTGCGCGAGGTGGGCTTCCTGCTGCGCTCGGTGGTGCGCGAGACCGACTACCCGGCCCGCTACGGCGGCGACGAGTTCGTGATCATCTGCCCCCAGACCGATCGGGTCACGGCCGGCCGCCTGGCCGAGCGCCTGCGGGCCCTGGTCGAGGGCCACACCTTCCTGCAGGAGGAGGGCATCCACGCCCGCATCGGCGTCTCGCTGGGCATCGCCGCCTACCCGGCCGAGGCCGGCACCAAGGAGGCGCTGATCCGCCTGGCCGACCAGCGCATGTACGAGGACAAGGGCGACCGCAAGGCGGGGCGGTAAGAGGAGCATTCGGGACCCCATGACGGCCAAGCGACTGCTGCTGCTGAGCAACTCCACCAACCACGGCCAGGGCTACCTCGACCACGCCAGCGAGGCCCTGCGGGCCTTCTTCGGGCCGCGCCGGCGGCTGGCCTTCGTCCCCTTCGCCCTGCACGACCAGGCGGCCTACACCCGCAAGGCCCAGGAGCGCCTGCAGCGCGAGGGCTTCGAGCTCGACGGGCTCACCGCCGACTCGGCCGGGGCGGCCCTGCTCGAGGCAGCCGAGGGCGTCTTCGTGGGCGGCGGCAACACCTTCCGCCTCCTGGACACGCTGCAGCGCAGCGGCCTGCTCGAGGCGCTGCGCCGGCGCGTCCAGGCCGGCCTGCCCTACCTGGGGGCCAGCGCGGGCACCAACATCGTCGCCCCGACCATCAAGACCACCAACGACATGCCCATCGTCCAGCCCCCGAGCTTCGAGGCCCTCGGGCTCGTGCCCTTCCAGATCAACCCCCACTACCTGGACGCGGACCCGGCCTCGACCCACATGGGCGAGTCCCGGGAGACGCGCCTGCGCGAGTACCTCGAGGACAACGAGACGCCGGTGCTGGGCCTGCGCGAAGGGGCCTGGCTGCGCCTGGAGAGCGGCACGCTGAGGCTCGAGGGGCGCGGGGCGCGCCTGTTCCGCCGCGGCGCGGAGCCCGAGGAGCTGGCCGCCGGCGCCGAGCTGTCGGCGCTGCTGGAGCCGCAGCTGGCCGTCTAGAGCGCTCCCCCGGGCGCGGCCAGCGCCGCCACCACCGCCGGGTCGAACTGCCGGCCTGCCTCGGACCGGATGTAGGCCAGCGTTTCCGCGGTGGACCAGGCCTTCCGGTAGGGCCGGTCCGAGGTCAGCGCGTCGAAGGCGTCGGCCACGGCGAAGACCCGGGCCGAGAGCGGGATCTCCTCGCCGCGCAGGCCGCGCGGGTAGCCGGTCCCGTCCCAGCGCTCGTGGTGGCACCAGGGCACGTCGAGGGCCGGGGCCAGGTAGGCGACCTTGACCAGGAAGTCGCGCCCGTGCTCCGGGTGCTGGCGCATCACCGCCCACTCCTCCTCGGTCAGCGGCCCGGGCTTGCGGAGGATGGCGTCGGGGACCACCATCTTGCCGATGTCGTGCAGCAGCGCCCCGCGGCGCAGGTGAACCAGCTCGGGCCCGGTCAGGCCCAGCCTGCGGCCCAGCTCCACCGCCAGGTTCGAGACCCGCAGGGCGTGCCCCTGGGTCTCGTCGTCGCGCATCTCCAGCGCCAGCGACCAGCCCTCGATGGTGGCGTCGTAGGCCCGCTCCAGCTCCTCGTGCGAGCGCTGCAGCGAGGCGTGCAGGCGCGCGTTGGCGAGCGCCAGGCCGATCTCGTGGGCCAGCGCGCGGCAGAGATCGACGTCGACCTGGCCCACGGGATGGACCCGGCCGACCGACCCGACGATGAAGACGCCCACCGGCCCGCCGGAGACCTCCACGGGGACGAAGAGCAGCGAGCGCAGGCCGCGGGCCTCGGAGACGGCCCGCTCCGCCTCGCTGAGGGCGCCTTCCGGCCAGTCGGGCAGCGCCACCGGCTGCCGCTCCTGCAGGCAGCGCACCGCGTGCGGGTGGTCGGACAGGGGCGCGCGCAGGAGCCGGGCGGGGAAGTCGGCCGGGAGGGGCGGCGTGGTGGCCCCCAGCAGCAGGTCCGCGCCTTCGAGCAGGTAGATCGCGCCGGTGTCGAGCCGCAGCGACCGCACGGCGGCCTCGATGGCCGTCTGCAGCACTTCCCCGAGGTCGAGCGAGGCCCCCAGCGCGCTGCTGGTCTGGAGCAGCAGCGTCAGGTCCGCCGGCGCCAGGCTCGCGATCGCCCGGACCGCGTCGGTGAAGCCGTTCTTCGGCATCCAGACCGCCTCGAGACCGGAGGGATGCGACGGGACGATTCTGGTCCGAAGCCCGGCAGGCTGTCGAGGCCCGGGTGGCCGCCGGGGCCGGCCTCCGATAATCTCGCCCTGCCGGGCCGGCGGGCGCGAGCCCGGCCGGAAGCCGAGGGACCCCGACCGATGCTGCGCGACGGCCGCCCCCCGCGCGGGGTGGTGTTCGACCTGGACGGCACGCTCACCGACAACATGGCCCTGCACGCCCAGGCCTTCGAGCGCTTCTGCGCCCGCCACGGCCTGCCGCCGCTGGCCGCCGAGCGCCGCGCGCGCTACGACGGCAAGCGCAACCGCGACATCTTCCCGGACCTGCTCGGGCGCGAGCTGGGACCCGACGAGTTGCGCGCCCTGGTGGACGAGAAGGAGTCGCTCTACCGCGAGCTGTCGGCCGGGCGTCTCGTGCCGCTGCGAGGCTTGCTCGAGCTGCTGGCGTGCCTGCGCCGGAGGGCGGTGCCCGTGGCCGTGGCCACCTCGTCCCCGGCCCGCAACGTCGAGCACACCCTGCGCGAGCTGGGCCTGGCGCGCGAGCTGCGCGACGTGCTGCGCAGCGACGAGGTGCCCCACGGCAAGCCCGCCCCCGACGTCTACCTGGCGGCGGCCGAGCGGCTGGGCCTGCCGCCGGGCGACTGCCTGGCCTTCGAGGACGCGCCACTGGGGGTCGCGGCGGCGCTCTCGGCCGGCCTCACCTGCGTGGCCGTGACGACCTCGTTCGACGAGCCTGGCTTCGCCGCCCACGGCCCAGCCCCCGACGCCTGCGTGCCGGACTACGCGGCCTGGCTGGAGCGCTTCGGCGCCTGGCTCGCTTAAACTGCCCCGTCGCCCGCGGCCGCGGGCCGCATTCAAGAGGATGGACCCATGAGACCAGCCCTGCTCGCCCTCGCCCTCGGCCTGCTGGCCACGCCGGCCGCGCGCCTGGCGGCCGCGGAGGTCGCCGCCCCGCCCGCGCCCCGCGGCTTCGACGGCTCGGCCCTCGACCGCTCGGTGCAGCCCTGCGACGACTTCTACCAGTACGCCTGCGGCGGCTGGCGGGCCAAGAACCCGATCCCGCCCGAGGAGTCGCGCTGGGGGCGCTTCAACGAGCTGATCGAGCGCAACCGGGACGTGCAGCGCGAGATCCTCGAGGCCGCCAGCCGGACCGACCTCAAGCGCGACGCGATCGACACGCTGATCGGCGACGCCTGGGCGGCCTGCATGGACGAGGCCACGGTCGAGAAGCTGGGCGCCGCGCCGCTCCAGCCCGAGCTGGACGCCATCGCGGCGCTGTCCTCGAAGGACGGCCTGCCCGAGCTGCTGGCGCGCCTGCAGCGCTCCGGAGTGCGGGCGTACTTCAACTTCGGCGCGGCCCAGGACTTCAAGGACGCCACCATGGAGATGGCGGCCCTCGACCAGGGCGGCCTGGGGCTGCCCGACCGCGACCAGTACCTGAAGGACGACGCGCGCTCGGTGGAGCTGCGCCAGAAGTACCAGAAGCACGTGCAGGCCACCTTCGCGCTGCTGGGCGAGACGCCCGAGCGGGCGGCCGCCTCGGCCGCGGCGGTGATGGAGGTCGAGACCGGCCTGGCGCGCGTCTCGATGGAGCGCGTCAAGCGCCGCG
Source organism: Vicinamibacteria bacterium (assembly GCA_039812725.1). Taxonomy (GTDB): domain Bacteria; phylum Acidobacteriota; class Vicinamibacteria; order Fen-336; family Fen-336; genus JBDIBD01. The sequence goes on from JBDIBD010000228.1 coordinate 5,156, forward strand.
ACCCCCAGAACCGCTACAACAGGCGCAGCCGCGAGGAGCTGCAGAAGCTGGCGCCGTCCTTCGCCTTCGCGCGCTTCTTCGAGGCCGCGGGGGCGCCGGCCTTCACGCACGTCAACGTCTCCTCGCTGCCCTTCTTCGAGGGCCTCGAGGCGCAGCTGCAGGCCCACGACCTCGGGAAGCTCAAGACCTACCTGCGCTGGCAGGCGGCGCGCGCCGCGGCGCCGCTCTTGTCCAAGGCCTTCGCGGACGAGAGCTTCGACTTCTACGGCCGCACGTTGACCGGCGCCAAGGAGCAGCGCCCGCGCTCCAAGCGCTGCGTCGAGGTGGTCGACGGCGACCTGGGCGAGGCCCTGGGCCAGCGCTTCGTGGAGCGCACCTTCGGGGCCGACGGCAAGGCCCGCATGAACGCCCTGGTGGCCGGGGTCGAGCAGGCCCTGGACGAGGACATCCGCACGCTGCCGTGGATGACCGAGGCCACGAGGAGGAAGGCGCTGGAGAAGCTCGGGGCCATCTCGAACAACGTGGGCTACCCCGACACGTGGCGCGACTACTCGCCGGTGGTGGTCAAGCGCGACGACCTGCTCGGCAACCGCCGCCGGGCCAACGAGTTCGAGTGGGCCCGCGACATGAAGAAGATCGGGCAGAAGGCCGACCGCAAGGAGTGGGGCATGAGCCCGCCCACGGTCAACGCCTACTACTCGCCGCTCAACAACAGCATCAACTTCCCGGCCGGCATCCTGCAGCCGCCCTTCTTCGACCGGGCCGCCGACGAGGCCCTCAACTACGGCGGCATCGGGGCCGTGATCGGCCACGAGCTGACCCACGGCTTCGACGACTCCGGGCGCAAGTTCGCCGGCGACGGCAACCTGACCGACTGGTGGACCGAGGCCGACGGGGCCGAGTTCGAGCGCCGCGCCCAGTGCGTGGCGGACCAGTACGCCGGCTACACCGCGGTCGACGACGTCAAGCTCAACGGCCAGCTGACCCTGGGCGAGAACGTGGCCGACAACGGCGGCGTGCGGGTGGCCTTCGCGGCCTTCCTGGCCGCACGGGCGGGCCGCGCGGCGGCCGAGCCGCAGGACGGCTTCACGCCCCAGCAGCGCTTCTTCCTGGGCTACGCCCAGATCTGGTGCCAGAACGTGACGCCGGAGGCGGCCCGCCTGCGGGCCCAGACCGACCCGCACTCCCCGGGCCAGTGGCGCGTCAACGGCGTGGTGGCGAACATGCCGGAGTTCGCGGCGGCCTTCGGCTGCCAGGCCGGCAGGCCGATGGTGCGCGAGGACGCCTGCCGGGTCTGGTAGCAGGTCGACGCAGGCCGCGCGCGCTTCGATGAGAGACTGGCGCATGTTCCCGCGCTGGACGGTCCCGGCCGCGGCCCTGGCGCTGGCGTGCGGCGCGAGCGCCTGCCGGGAGGCGGCCGCGCCACCACGGCCGCGCCCGAGCGTCCTGCTGGTGACGGTCGACACGCTGCGAGCGGACCGGCTGGGGTGTTACGGGCGGGCCACCGCCGAGACGCCGGCCATGGACGGCCTGGCCCGCGCGGGCCTGCTGTTCCGGCGGGCGTACACCTCCGTGCCGCTGACGCTCCCCGCGCACACCACCCTGCTGACGGGCCTGGAGCCCGCGGCGCACGGGCTGGTCGACAACGGAATGGCGGCGCGCGACCTGGGCGTGCCCACGCTGGCCGAACGGCTCTCCGGAGCCGGCTACGACACGGCCGCCTTCGTGGCCGCGCACGTGCTCAACCGCATCTTCGGCCTCGACCGCGGCTTCCGCCTCTACGACGACGGCCCCGCCGACGCGGACGAGACGCAGGGCTTCTTCCACGGGGTCAGCGACGCGCGCGGCCGCGTGGAGGCGGCCCTGGCCTGGCTGCGGCGCCCGCGTCAGGGGCCGTTCTTCCTGTGGTTGCACCTCTACGACGTGCACGCCCCGCACGTGGCGCCGGCGCCCTACGCGCAGCGGTTCGCCGCCGACCCCTACGACGGGGAGGTGGCCTACGTCGACAGCCAGGTCGCCCGCCTCCTGCGCGGGCTGGCCAGCCTGGGGCTCGAGCGCGACACGCTGGTCGTGCTGACGGCCGACCACGGGGAGGGCCTCGGCGAGCACGGCGAGGAGACCCACGGCATCCTGCTCCACGACGCCACGCTGCGCGTGCCGTTGATCCTGCGGCTGCCCGGGCGCCTGGAGCCGGGCCAGGTCGCCACGCGGGACGTGGCGCTGGCCGACGTCACGCCGACGGTGCTCGAGCTGTGCGGCCTGCCCCCCAACCCCCGCAGCCACGGCACCAGCCTGCTGCGGGACGCTCCGGCCGGGGCGCCCCGGGCCCTGTGGGCGGCCTCCGACTACCCGGCGCGACAGTTCGGCTGGGCGCCGCTGCGCAGCCTGCGCGTGGGGGGCTTCAAGCTCGTCGAGGCGCCGCGGCCGGAGCTCTACGACCTCGGCCACGACCCGGGCGAGACCCGCGACCTCGCAGCGCGCGACCCGCAGCGCGTGGCCGCGATGCGCGCCCGGCTGCGGGAGGTCGAGCGCACGC
>JBDIBD010000229.1:0-7661 GCA_039812725.1 Vicinamibacteria bacterium
CGCGGCCGGCGCACGCTCTCGGCGGCGGCCTCGGTGCTGCGCGACGAGGCCGGTGGGCGGGCCGGCAGCGTGGTGGTCTTCGAGGACGTCACGGAGCTGCTGGCCACCCAGCGCCTGGAGGCCTGGAAGCAGGCCGTCGAGCGCGTCATCCACGAGATCAAGAACCCGCTCACGCCCGTGGGGCTGGCGGCCGAGACGCTGCAGTCGGCCTACGAGCGCGACCGGCGGCGCTTCGACGAGATGTTCCCCGGGGCCTGCCGCATGATCCTGCAGTCGGTGCGCGACCTGAAGGCGCTGATCGGCGAGTTCACGCAGTTCAGCCGGCTGCCGCGGGCGGTCATGCGCCGCCTGGACCTCAACGCGCTGGCGCGCGAGACGCTCTCGCTCTACGCCAGCGCGCCGCCCGAGGGGCTGCGCCTGGAGCTCGAGCTCGACCCGGCCCTGCCGGCCGTGGACGGCGACGCCGAGCAGCTGCGGCGGGTGCTGCTCAACGTGGTCCACAACGCCTTCGAGGCCATGGCCGGCCGCGCGGGCGCGGTCACGGTCGCGAGCGCCTCCGCCGGGGCCGAGGTCCAGCTGCGCGTCACGGACCAGGGCCAGGGGGTCGAGGACGTCGAGCGCCTGTTCGAGCCGTACTACACCACCAAGGCCAAGGGCACCGGCCTGGGGCTGCTGATCGCGCGCCAGATCGTGGAGGAGCACGGCGGGCGCATCGCCATCGAGAGCGGGCTGGGTCGGGGGACGCGGGTGCTGATCGCGCTCCCGGCGGCGGCCGGCCGCGACGGCACGTTGACCGGGGCGGGGCCCAGCGGCTAAGGTCTGCCCGTGGCAACCGGGATCACGCTGCGGGCCTTCGTCTTCCTCGACAAGCTGCAGGACCAGCTGGCCGGCTTCATCGGCACCACCGCGCGCGGCTTCCTGCCCGTGGGCGGCGTGGCGGCCTACTTCGTCGAGACGGCCCCGGGACTGGTCATCAACCGGCTGACCGACGTGGCCTTGAAGGCCACCGCGGCCACGCCCGGCATCATGGTGGTCGAGCGCTCCTTCGGCCTGCTCGAGCTGCACCACCCCGACCAGGGCCAGGTCAAGCTGGCCGGGCGCGCCATCCTCGACTACCTGCAGGTGGACGAGCAGCAGCGCCTGCGGCCGCGCGTGGTCTCGCAGGAGGTCATCCGCGGGGTCGAGCCGTACCACGCCCAGATCCTCAACAAGATGCGCTTCGGCGACATGCTCATCGCCGGAGAGTCGCTCTACATCCTGGAGGTCGAACCGGCCGGCTACGTGGCCTACGCGGCCAACGAGGCGCTCAAGTCGGCGCGCGTGAAGCTGATCGACGCCTCGCTGTTCGGGGCCTTCGGCCGGCTCTACCTGGCCGGCCCCGAGGCCCAGATCGACGCGGCCCAGGACGCCGCCCGCCGCGCCATCGAGGGGATCACGGGTCGCGATCCCAGCCCGCCGCCGGCCGGCTGAGGCCCGGCGCCTCCAGTCGGGCCAGGTCGTCCGGGCCCAGCTCGCGCCACTCGCCGGGGTGGAGCTCGCCCAGCTCCAGCGCGCCCACCCGCACGCGCACCAGCTCCAGCACCTCGTGGCCGACGGCCGCGCACATGCGCCGCACCTGGCGGTTCTTGCCCTCGCGCAACACCAGCTCGAGCCAGGCCCCGCCGCGCCGGTCGCCGCCCAGCAGGCGCGCCTCGGCCGGGCGCGTCGGGCCGTCCTCCAGGAGCAAGCCCTCGCGCAGCGCGCGCAGGGCCTGCTCGTCGGGCAGGCCCGCCACGCGCGCGTGGTAGGTCTTGGGCACCGCGTGCTCCGGAGCGGTCAGGCGCTGCCCCAGTCGCGTGTCGTTGGTCAGGATCAGCAGGCCGGCGGTGTCCTTGTCGAGCCGGCCCACCGGCGCCAGCCAGCGCCCCAGCTCGCCCAGGCGGTCGTAGATGGTCGGCCGCCCGCCGGGGTCGACGCGCGTGGTGACGCAGCCGGCCGGCTTGTGGAAGGCGATCGTGACCCGGCGGCGCCGCTCGGTGACGCGCTGGCCGTCGACGGCGATGCGCTCGCGAGCCGGGTCGACGCGCAGGTTCGGCTGGCGCGCCACCCGCCCACCCACCTCCACGCGCCCGGCCTCGATCCAGCGCTCCGCCTCGCGCCGCGAGCAGACGCCCATCTTGGACAGGGCCCGGGCCAGGGAGACGACGGGAGCGGGGGGCGGGGCCGGGGCGCGGCTCAACGGCTCTCAGGGACGGTCGGCGAGGGCGAAGGTCATCTGGCCCTCGCACACCACCTTGCCGTCCACCCGCGCCACGCCGCGCAGGGAGCCCATCTTGGAGCGCAGGCGCAGCACCGAGCCCTCCAGCTCGACCACGTCGCCGGGCGTGACCGGGCGGCGGTAGCGCACGCGGTCGATGCCCATGAAGTAGATCAGGCGCGAGCGGTTCTCGGGCTTGGCCAGGATCAGCACGGCCCCGGCCTGGGCCATGGCCTCGGTCAGGATCGAGGCCGGCAGGGTCGGCCGGCCGCCGGGGCCGGCGATGAAGTAGCGCTCGTTGGCCGAGACGTTCTTGATGCCCACGATGCGCCGGTCCTCCTCCAGGGCCACGATGCGGTCGACCAGCAGGAAGGGGTAGCGGTGCGGCAGGATGGCCTTGATGTCCTCGATCTCGAGCGGCAGGCGCAGGGTGCTCATCGGAACGGCCAGTCTACAACGGCCGGGGACCGGTCGGCGCGGGAGCGCGTGGTAGGATCGGCCGCGTGACCCCGTCCAAGGTCGCGCCGCTGCCCGGCGAGCTGCTGACCGAGCTGCTCTCGGTCGTGCGCGAGATCTCCTCGCTGCTGGAGCCCGAGCGGTTGCTGCCCACCATCGCCCGCGAGCTGCGGCGCATCGTCGACTACAGCGTGCTCGACATCTTCGTCCCCGAGGCCGACGGCACCCTGGCGGTGGCCTACGTCGAGGGCGACGCGGCCTCGGCGGCGCGGCCCCTGCGCCTGCGCCCCGGCGAGGGCATCGTGGGCGCCGCGGCCCAGCTGCGCCAGGTGGTCTTCGTCCCCGACGTGCGGCGCGACCCGCGCTACCTGGCGCTCTCGCCCGACGTCGAGGCCGAGATGGCCATCCCGCTGCTGCACCGCGACAAGCTGGTGGGCGTGATCAACATCGAGGGCCCCGAGGCCGAGGCCTTCTCGCCCGAGGCCCAGGTGGCCCTGCGGGTGCTGGCCCGCCACCTGGCGGCGGCCATCGAGAACGCCACGCTCTACCGCGAGACGCGCTGGTACGCGGGCCTTTTGGGCACGCTCTACGAGATCGGCAAGGAGACCGCCTCGATCCTCGACCTCGACGCGCTGCTGCACCGCGTGGCCGAGTCGGTCAAGCGCGTGATCGACTACGAGATCTTCGGCATCCTGCTGCTCGAGCCGGACAGCGACGAGCTGGTGCTGCGCAAGTCGGTGCGCTACGGCACCTACGGCGCCAAGACCCGCATCGCGCTGGGCCAGGGGCTGTGCGGCACGGCCGCGCTGCTCAAGCAGCCCATCCTGGTGGGCAACGTGCTGGAGGACCCGCGCTACCTGCCGCTCATCCCCGAGACGCGCTCCGAGCTGGTGGTGCCGCTGGTGCACAAGGACCGGCTGGTGGGCGTCTTCGACCTCGAGTCCTCGGTGCTGAACCGCTTCACCGAGGAGCACGTCAAGATGCTGACGCTGCTGGCCAGCCAGGTGGCGGTGGCGATCGAGAACGCGCGCCTGGTGGAGGAGCTCAAGCGCAAGGACGCGCGCCTCGCCAAGGAGCTGGCCATCGCCGGCCAGGTGCAGCACGGCCTGTTCCCCGAGGAGTGCCCCGCGGGCGAGCGCTGGGAGGCGGCCGCGCGCTTCGTGCCGGCCCGCGAGCTGGGCGGCGACCTGTACGACTTCTACGAGCTGGGCGAGGGGCAGCTGGGCCTGGCGGTGGGCGACGTGGCCGGCAAGGGCGTGCCGGCCGCGCTCTACGCGGCCTTCGTCTCGGGCATGGTGCGGGCCCGCGCCTTCGAGCGCCGCGACCCGTCGGACCTGATGGCGCGCGCCAACCGCACGCTCAACCGTCGCGGCGTCGAGGGGCTGTTCTGCACGCTGGCCTACGCCCGCTTCGACTTCGCCAAGGGCGAGCTGCGCCTCAGCAACTCGGGCCTGCCCTACCCCCTGCACTACCGCGCAGCCGACGGCAGCTGCGCCCCGGTCGAGCTGGCCGGCCTGCCGCTGGGGGCCTTCGAGACCGCCAGCTACGACGAGCTGGCCCTGGGGGTGGCGCCGGGGGACGTGCTGCTCTTCCACTCGGACGGCCTGAGCGAGGCCTACGACGGCCGTGAGAGCTACGGGGTGGCGCGCATGACCGAGTGCCTGCGCCAGGCGGCCGGCCAGCCGGCCGAGGAGATCGCGGCCCGGCTGCTGGCCGACCTGGACGCCTTCCTGGACGGGGTCGACCCGGGCGACGACGTCACGCTGGTGGTGGTGAAAGTGCGATGAGCGCAGAGGAACGACGCAAGCACCCCCGCGCGCGGCTCGACGCGCCCGTGCGGCTCAAGGTGGGCGAGCGCCTGGTCGAGGCCAGCGTGCGCGACATCTGCCGCGACGCCGTGCTGGTGGAGGCCAACATCTGGTTCCCGCTCGGCACCGAGCTGCAGGTGCGCATCGACCTGCCCGCGCCGCACCCGCCCATCCAGTCGGCCGGGCGCGTGCTGCGGCTGTCCCCGGGCGAGCAGGGCTCGCACGACATGGCGCTGCTCTTCGAGGGCCTCTCGGCTGCCGACCAGCTGCGCATCGACTACCTGGTCGAGCAGGCCTAGCCGCCCCGGGCCGGCCAGGCAAAGCCCTCTGCTCCAGCAGCTTGGCGGCGTGAGCCGGCTCACACGCTGCCGCCCCGGGGGATCGCTAGACTGGCCTGCTTTGGCACTGCGAGCGTTCCTGCCGCTGCTGGGCGGCCTGCTGGCCGTCCTGTCGCCGGTCCTGGCCCAGGGCCGCGACGTGCCGCGCCCGACGTTCGGCGTCGACAGCGGCCTGGTGGTGCTGTCGGTGACGGCCGTGGACGGCAACGGCCGCCCCGTGCGCGACCTGAAGCCGCGCGAGCTGAGCGTCTACGAGAACGGCCGCCCCCAGAAGCTGCTGCACTTCTCCCGCGGCGAGGACGTCCCCTGCCGCGTGCTGCTGCTGGTGGACGCCAGCGGCAGCATGGCCGACCAGGAGCGCTCCGCCACCTGGCGCATGGCGGCTCACCAGGTGCTGGCGGCCCTGGCGCCGGAGGACCAGGCCGCCCTGGCCGGCTTCGACAGCCGCTACTTCGGCCTGGTGCCCTTCACGCGCGATCGGCAGGCCGTCGAGCGGGGCTTCGCCGAGCTGACGCCCTTCGGCGCCACGGCCCTGCACGACGCCCTCGACCAGGCCGCGCACGACCTGGCCAGCCACGGCGAGGGGCGCCGGGCGGTGGTCGTGGTGACCGACGGGGTCGACACCGCCAGCCGGAAGTCGCCCGCGGAGGTGCTGGCCCGCGCCCAGGCCCTGGACGTGCCGATCTACGGCCTGTCCGTGGTCTCGCCGCTGGACGACCCAGCCTCGTCCCTCTACACTGGCCGCGAAGCAGGCACTCCCCACGTCCAGGGCCGCGAGATGTTGCAGCGCTACGCCCAGCTGTCCGGAGGCGCCGCCTTCACCGTGAGCGACTTCCGCGGCCTGTACCAGGCTGCTGCGCGCCTCACGGCCGAGCTGAAGCACCAGTACCGGCTGGGGTACGACCCGCCTCAGGGCCCCCCCGGCTTCCGCCGCATCGAGGTGCGCACGACGCGCAAGGGCGTGCGAGTCCGCACCCGCAGCGGCTACGTTCCGGCGTCCTGACGGGCCGCCAAGGGCCCGCCAGCCAATCCAGGAGGTGTCCGTGAGACTGTCACTGCTGCCCGTCGTGGCCCTGGCCTGCGCGGCCGCGGCCGGCTGCGCCACGAAGAAGCAGGTCAACCGCGAGGTCGGCGAGGTCAACCAGAAGGTCACCAAGCTCGAAGGCGACCTCGAGCAGACCCAGGAGCGCGTCAAGCGCAACGAGGTGCGCATCGACCAGGTGGGCCAGGAGGCCCAGGCCGGCATCGGCGAGGCCAAGGGCCAGGCCCAGCAAGCCATGACCAAGGCCGCCGAGGCCGAGAAGGCCGCCAAGGGCAAGCTGATCTTCACGGTCACGCTCTCCAACGACAAGGTCACCTTCCCGCTCAACCGGGCCGAGATCAGCCCCGAGGCCAAGGCCCTGATCGACGAGGCGCTCGCGCCGATCAAGGCGGAGAACAAGGGCGTCTACTTCGAGATCGAGGGCCACACGGACAACTCCGGCGAAGAGGCCTACAACCAGAAGCTGGGCGAGGAGCGGGCCCTGGCCGTGCGCGGCTACCTGCACGAGCAGGGCATCGCCCTCAACCGCATGCAGGTCATCTCCTACGGCGAGTCGAAGCCCGTGGCCGACAACAAGACCCGGGACGGCCGCGCCCAGAACCGGCGCGTGGTCATCAAGGTCCTGGAGTAGGCTGGCCTCGTCCCCGGGGCGGAATGGGCGCCGCCCCGGGGGCGTATTCCCGATGGAGGCGAGAGCCACGACAGGCGCGGGCGTCGATCCCCGCGAGGACGAGCTGGTCGCGCAGGCCCAGGAAGGCAACCTGTTCGCCTTCGAGGAGCTGGTGCGGCGCCACCAGCAGCGCGTCTACGCCGTGGCGCGGCGCATCGTGCGCAGTCACGACCTCGCCGACGACGTGGTCCAGGAGGCCTTCGTGCGCGCCCACCAGAACCTGTCCCGCTTCGAGCGCGGCCGGCCCTTCGGTCCCTGGATCTGCCGTATCGCCGCCAACCTGGCCGTCAGCCAGTGGCGCAGCCCCGAGTCGCGCCGCTCGGAGCCCCTGCCCGAGGGGCACGCCGAGACCCCCTCGCGCTCTCCCGACGCGCTGCAGGGCGTGCTCGACGGCGAGGCCGGGCGCGTGCTGGGCCGGGCCCTCGACGGCCTGCCGGCCGAGCAGCGCGCGGTGTTCGTGCTGCGCACCCAGGAGGAGCTGTCGTACAAGGAGATCGCCGCCGAGCTGGGCATCTCCGAGGGGACCGTCATGAGCCGCCTGTTCCGGGCCCGCGAGCGGCTGCGCGTCGCGCTCGCCCCCTACCTGGGGCTGGCCCTCAAGCGCGCGGGAGGACGCACGTGAGCGGCCACCCGCGCGAGCAGCTCTCGGCCCTGCTCGACGGCGAGCTGGGGCCGGCCGAGCAGGCCGAGCTGCAGGCCCACGTGGCGGCCTGCGTCGAGTGCGCTGCCGAGCTGGAGGAGCTGGCGCTCGTGGGCCAAGCCGCGCGCGAGCTGGACGAGCCGCCGCCCGAGGGTTACTTCGACGAGCTGCCCGGCCGCGTCCGCCAGCGGCTGCGGGCCGCGCGACCGGCCGCGGCGGCGCCCCCGGCGTCGCGCCGCCGCCTGGCGCCGGCCTGGTCGTGGGCGGCGGCCGCCGCCGTGCTGGTGGGCGTGCTGCTGCCGGTGCTGTGGCAGCGCCAGGCGCAGGCGCCGCTGCCGGCCGCCGCGCCAGCCGCTGCCCCGGCGCCGCAGCAGCAGGCGGACGCCGCGCCGAAGGAGGAGCAGGCCACCGGGGCGCCCGCCTTCCAGGCCCGCAGCCCGTACGAGGCCGAGGCCAAGACCCCGACCGCGG
>JBDIBD010000230.1:0-7624 GCA_039812725.1 Vicinamibacteria bacterium
CGCCCCGGCGGGTTCGGCCCGCGGCCGGGCGGGTTCGGCCCGCGCCCCGGCGGTTTCGGCGCGGCTCCGCCGCCCATGGGCGAGGAGTCCGCCACCGGCGAACGCCGGCGGCGGCCGATGACGACCACGGACCGCGACCGCAACAAGAACTTCAAGGCCAAGGAGCCGCGCCGGGTCGAGAAGCGTCGTCGCAACAACACCGACGACGACTTCGACATCTAGCCGGCCAGCCTGATCTCCACGAACGCCCCGAGCCGGTTCGGCTCGGGGCGTTGCCGCGCGTCCGGCGCGCCCCGCTGCGAGCGCAGCTTCAGCACGTACACGCAGGTTTCCTTGTAGGGGAAGAAGCGGCCCGGCGGCAGCGCGACCTCGCGCGGCTCGCCCGCCGCCAGCGTGACGGTCCGGCTCCCGGCCCCCGCGTCCAGCGTGACCTCGTCGCCCGCCGGCCCGCCCGTCACGCTCACGCGGATCTCGCGGGCGGCCTCGAGCCCCCGCAGCAGCACCTCGGCCCGCCGCCCGCCCCGCAGCCAGAAGCCCTCGCGGCCGTTCCAGCTCTCCTTGAAGTACGTGCCGTCGTCCGGGAAGTAGAGGTAGTAGGCGCGCGGGTCGGCCGAGCCGGGCCGCCGCGGGTCGCCCTCGGTGTCTCCGAAGGGCTGTTTCTTGCGGGCCACCTCGCCAAAGACGGAGAGGTCGTTGAGCATGGTCAGCTCGGCCGGGAAGCGCAGGAACGGCTCGCGCCGCGCGTGCTGGCCGGGGTCGAGGGCCTGCTCCACCGGCGACGCCAGCAGCGGGCCGCACAGGACGGCCCCGCCCGCCAGGCCGACCAGCGCCACCAGCAGGGCCCGGCCCGCCGGCACCAGGAACACCGCCAGCGGCAGCAGGTTCAGGAAGTAGCGGTTGCCGAGCGTCCCCGAGCCGCCGTACCAGTTGTCGGGGATCAGCCAGACGTAGAAGACCTGCGAGAGGAGCAGCGTGAAGAGCGCCACGCCGCCCGCGGCCGAGCGCGGGCCGCGCAGGACGAACAGCAGCGCGGCGACGGCCAGCGGCCAGAAGTACCAGAGCGACCCGCCGAAGCGCCCGACCCAGAAGTAGGCCAGGTTGTAGAGGAAGGAGAGCCGGATCTCCTCGGCCGCACGGGCCGGCTCGGCCCCGCGGGTCTTGTCGGCGCCCCCGCCCTGCACGCTGGGGCCGAGCTGGTTGGTGCTCATCCACACGCCGCTGTTGCCGAAGGTCACGCCGTGGGTCTCGAACGGGAACTGGCCGTAGAAGGTCTTGCGCTCGCGCCCGCCCTGGTAGTTGGCCTCGCCCGTCAGGGCGGCGTTCAGGCCGTAGAGCGCCAGCGTGGCCGCCGCCACCACGGCCGCGCGCTTCAGTCCGGCCCGGCAGCCCGGCAGCAGCCGCTCCCGCAGCGCGCTCCAGGAGGCGCTGGCGGGGACGAACGGCAGGAGGCCCAGCGGCAGGGCCAGGAAGACGTTCGAGGGCTTCGAGTACACCGCGTAGCCCAGCAGCAGCGCGGCCAGCAGCGGCCTCTCGCGTCGCCACAGGTGTAGCGCCAGCGCGATGAGGCCGAGGTTGAACAGCTCGGGCGTCAGCCAGATCAGGTAGAGCGGCGCGACCGTGCCGCCCAGCAGCGCGACCGCGCACAGCAGGGCCGGGCCGGGCGGCGAGTGCCGCCGCAGCTCGGCGTAGGCCACGGCCACGGCGGCCCACAGCGCCAGGGCGTTGAGCAGCAGCAGGCCGCGCGTGCCGAACAGCTTCACCAGCGGCGCGGCCGCCAGCGGGTAGGCCAGCGACTTGGCGAAGTAGATGCGTTGCTCGTCGTCGGGCAGATGGTGGACGAAGGGCCAGCCCATGCCGAAGTCCAGCCGCCAGCCGCCGTAGACGCGCTTGAGGAAGATGCCCTGCGGGCCCTGGGAGAACTCGCGCCGCGAGCGGAACACGTCGCGGGCCTCGTAGCGCACGTCGCCGTCCTCGGCCAGGCTCCAGGCCATGGCGTGGTAGGTGGCCCCGTCGCTCCAGAAGCTGCCCTTCGACAGCTTCGGCAGGTCGGTGGCCAGCATGGCCGCGCACAGCCCCGCCAGCAGGGCCAGCAGCAGCGCGCGCGCCGTCCGCTCGCTCACAGCCAGCCCTCGCGCCGGTACCACTCGGCCGTGGCGCGGATGCCCTCCTCGATGGACACCTGCGGCTCGTAGCCCAGCAGCCGGCGGGCCTTGGCGATGCTGAAGGCCCGGCTCTTGGTCCAGAAGTCCACCCGCCGGCGGTGCAGCGGCGGCTCGATCCCGAGCGGCACGCAGACGGCTTCGACCAGGTCGCCGGCCCACTGGATCGGCAGCGCCGGGATGCGGAAGGGCAGGACCCGCCCGCCCGTGGCTTCAGCCACCAGCGCGGCCAGCTCGCGCTGGGAGACGTAGCGTTCGCCCGCGATGATGAAGCTCTCCCCCGCCGCGGCCGGGTGCTCGAGGCACAGCAGGAAGCCGCGCACGAGGTCGTCGATGTGCACCGGGTGGTAGAAGGTCTGGCCGCTGCCCACGATGGCGTAGCGCCCGCGCGCGATCGACTTGAACAGCTTGAGCAGGCGCGTCTCGCCCGGCCCGTAGATGGCGCCGGGGCGCGCCACCGCCACCGGCAGGCCGCGCCGGCGGCCGAAGTCGTGGGCCAGGGCCTCGGCCTCGGCCTTGGTCTCCTGGTAGATGTCGCCGGGGGCGATCGGCGCCGCTTCGTCGGCCGGCGGGTGCTCGACGTGGCCGTGCACGCCCACGGTCGAGGTGTGCACGAAGCGCCTCACGCCGGCCGCGGCCGCGGCCTCGAGCAGCCGCTCGGTGCCGCCCACGTTGACCTCGCGGTAGTACGAGTCGGGATGGCCGGCCGTCCGGTAGACCGCCGCCACGTGCAGGACCGCGTCGGCCCCCTCGACCAGCTGCCGAAGGGCCGCGGCGTCGGTCAGGTCGCCCGGCACCAGGCGCGCGCCGGAGGCCCGCAGGTCCTCGGTCAGCGACGACGGCCGCACCAGCGCGGAGACCTCGTCCCCCCGCTCACGCAGCCTCCGCAGCAGTCGGCCCCCGGTGTAGCCGGAGGCCCCCGTCAGGGCGATCTTCAAGGGCCGGGCCCGCCTCCTTCGCGGGCGCCGGGAGCTTATCAGGGCCGGCCGTTCGGCCGGGAACGGCCGGCCCCGCCCGTCACTTCTCGCCGCAGTCGGCCCAGGCCTTCACGTCGCCCAGCGGGCCGGTGTCGTCGGTCGACAGCCGCGCCTCGAAGGCCACGGACTGGCCGGGGGCCAGCACCTTCTGGAAGGCCGCCTCGGGCGTCTCGCTCTCGGCCCGCAGCAGCTTGCCGGCGGGGTCGTACAGGCCCAGCACCGCCTTGGCCGAGTAGCAGGCCACGCTGCCGGAGTTCTTGAGCGTGCCGCGCGCCACCAGCGCGTCGCCGTCGCGCGTGGTCGTGAGACCCACCAGGGTCATGCGCGGCGGGTTCTCCGCGCGGTGGGCCGAGACCACCGTGAGCTCGTGGCCGCCGTACTCGCCGCCCAGCTTGGCCTTGTCGCGGAAGAACTCGAACACGGCCGTCTCGCCCGGGGCGATCCAGGTGCGCTCGGGGTAGACGAACTCCTCGCTGCCCCAGCCCTGGTCCTCGGACACCGCCGTCTTGACCGACTGGCTCTGGAGCTTGTTGCCCTTCGCGTCCCGCAGCTCGACCACGATGCGCGGCTGCATGACCCACTGCCCGGTGTTGTTGCGCAGCTCCCCGGCGATGCGCACGAAGCCGGCCTCGGTCACCGTTGCCCGGCCTTCCACGATCTGAAGCTGGGCCGGGTCGACCTGCTGGCCCAGGGCCGCCGCCGAGCCGGCCAGGGCCAGCACCGACACCACGAGAACGCCCAAGTCACGCGCCATGATCACTTTCCTCCCGCCGCCGCCCGCTGCCGGGGGCCGCCTTCAAGTCAGAGGTGCCCGCGCGGGGGAATTCGTGACGGCCGATTCGCCGTCCGGGTCGCTGCTCGTCCTCCTGAGCGACACCGTCGGGCTGGGGAGCGAAGGACCTGCCGGGTCGTACAGCCCGAGAGATCCTTCGTCGCCGATCTGGACGGCGGCGACTGCCAAGAAACCGTCGTCCTGAGCGACACCGTCCGGCTGGGGAGCGAAGGACCTGCCGGGTCGTACAGCCCGAGAGATCCTTCGTCGCCGATCTGGACGGCGGCGACTCAGGATGACGAGGACGCGCGTTCGCCTCGCCGACCGCACCGTTGCGGTCCGGACTCAGGACGACGGAGAAACCAGCGACTCGAACAGGCGCCGATAGCGCTCGACGTGACCGTCGAAGTCGAACTGATGCAGCGCCGTCTCGCGGGCGGCGGCGCCGAGGCGGGCGCGCAGGCCAGGGTCGGCCGCGAGCCGGGCCAGCGCCTCGGCCAGGCCGGCCGCATCCCCCGGCTCCACCAGCAGGCCGCTGCGCTCGTGCTCGATCACGTCCACGATCCCGCCGATGCGGGTGGTGGCGCTGGCCAGGCCGCAGGCCGCCGCCTCGATGACCGACAGGGGCAGGGCCTCGAAGTACGAGGGGAAGCCGAAGACGTCGGCGGCCCGCAGCCAGTCCTCGACGTTCTCGACGCGGCCCGCGAAGGTGACCCGGCCGGCCAGCGGCGGCTGCGCCGCGCGGGCCCGCAGCTCGTCCTCGATCGACAGCGCCTGTCCAGCGCCGGAGCCGACCAGGGCCACGTGCAGCCCCGGCAGCGACGGGGCCAGCCGCGCCGCGGCGTCGAGCAGGACCTCGACGCCCTTGCCCTTGAGCAGCCGGCCGGTGAAGACCACGACGAACGCGTCCGGCGGCAGGCCCAGCCGGGCCCGCAGCGCGGCGCGCTCCTCGCCTCTCGCGGGGTGGAAACGGCGCGTGTCGATGCCGTGCGGCAGGTACAGGACCCGCTCGGGCGGCAGCCCCGCGGCCAGGAACTCGGCCTCGGTGCGGCGCGAGATGGCCACGAAGCGCTCGGCCCCCCGCAGCAGCAGGTTCCGGGCCCGCACGGCGCCGCGCACGACGGTCGTGTACGGCGGCCGGTCGAAGCACGTCCCCCAGGTGTAGATCTCGCCCGACATCTCGCCGCTGACCTCGCACTGCAGCACCACCGGCCGGTGCCCCAGGCGCGCGCCCAGGAGCCCCGGCAGGCCCAGCACGCGCGTGCCGCGCACGACGGCCACGTCGTACTGGTCGCGCTCGCGCATCAGCCGCAACAGGGCGGGCACGGCCATGAGGTACTTCCCCACCCGGCCGGGCCCGGTCGGGGCCACGCGCAGCACGCGCACGCCGTCGAGCCGCTCCTCGGCGGGCCATTCGGCCTCGCCGCGCCGGGTCAGGACGGTGCAGGCCAGCCCGCGCTGCACGAGCGCCGTGGAGAGCTGCTTGACGTGCTGCTCGCCCCCGCCCAGCACGGGCCAGAACGACTCGGCCAGGAACAGGACCCGCGGGGGCCTCATCCGCGTGGGACGGTCTCGCGCTCTTCCTCGCGCCGCGGCTCCGGGCGCATCTCCTTGACCACGTAGATGGGCTTGCCCTGGCTCTCGTGGTAGGTGCGCACCAGCAGCTCGGCCATGAGGCCGAAGTTGACCAGGATCACGCCGGTCAGGAACAGCAGCCCGCCCAGGAACAGCAGCGGCCGGCCGCCGATGGCCTCGTCCTGCACCAGCTTGAGCCAGGCCATGTAGAGCAGGATCAGCGCGCCGGCCCCGCCCGAGGAGAGGCCCATGAAGCCGAACAGGTGGGCCGGGCGGGTCCCGTAGTTCAGCAGGAACTTGACCGTGAAGAGGTCCAGCAGCACCCGCAGCGTGCGGCCCAGGCCGTACTTGGACGAGCCGCGCGTGCGCGGGCGGTGGTTGACCTTGACCTCGGCCAGCGAGACGCCCATCCACGAGGCCACGGCGGGGATGAAGCGGTGCATCTCGCCGTAGAGGCGGATGCCTTTGACCACCTCGGCCCGCATGGCCTTCAGCGAGCAGCCGTAGTCGTGCAGCTTCACGCCGGTGGCCCAGGAGATCAGCCGGTTGGCAACCTGCGAGGGCAGCCGGCGCGAGAACGTGTCCTGGCGGCGGTGGCGCCAGCCGCAGACCATGTCGAAGCCCTCCTCGAGCTTCGCCACGACCATGGGGATGTCGGCCGGGTCGTTCTGCAGGTCGCCGTCGGAGGTCACCACCACGTCGCCGCGGGCGTGGTCGAAGCCGGCCGAGAAGGCCGCGGTCTGGCCGAAGTTGCGTCGCAGGCGCAGCACCCGCAGGCGCGGGTCGCTGGCCTCGATCTCCAGCAGGCGCTCCAGCGTGCCGTCGCGCGAGCCGTCGTCCACCACGACGATCTCGTAGGGGCGGCCCATCGTCTCCAGCGCGCGGGTCAGCTCGCGGTGCAGGTCGGGGACGTTCTCGACCTCGTTGTAGACGGGGATGACGACGGACACTTCCGGGCGCAGGGACGTCATGGCGGCGCCAGTATAAGGGCGGGGGGCCGTTTCGGCTCAGCGGCCGGCCAGGACCAGGTACAGCCAGTTGCCCAGCACCACCGCCACCGCGAGCACGCGCAGCACCGCCGCGGCCGGCGCGGAGAACGACAGCTCGAGGGCCTTGCCGCGCGTCCACAGCCAGGCGTCGGCCAGCGCCCAGGGCACCAGCACCAGCACCAGCACCGTCACCAGCGGGTTCATGGCCCAGGCCCCGGCGAAGTCGAGGCGCGCCAGGTGGGCCACCGAGCGCGTGCCCCCGCAGGTCGGGCAGGGGATGCCGGTGACGGCCTTCAGGGTGCAGAGCGTCAGGCCGAGGTGGTCCAGCCGGCCGAAGCGCACGACCAGGGCCCCCGCGAGGCCGATGGCCCCCAGGAGGGCGCCCAGCGGCAGCGCGCCGGCGCGGGCGCGCAGGCTCACCAGCGGCTCGCGCGCGCCGGCCTCCGCGGCCAGCATCAGCGGGCCATCCCGGCCAGGCTGGCGACGCTGAAGCCCAGCAGCGCGAGCAGGCCCGCGAGGCAGCAGCAGAACAGAACGAGCGGCAGGAGCACGGCGGCCGCGGCCTTGCCACGCGAGATGCCGTGCACCTCGGACAGGCCCACCACCATCGCGACCAGGTTCCAGATCCCCGACACGAGGCTGCCGCAGCCCGGCACGATCTGGAACAGCGCGGTGGCGCTCGCGTAGCAGACCACGCGGAAGGTGGCCTCGAAGTCGCGGCGCGCGCCGCCGAGCACGAGCAGCATCAGGTGGCAGATCCCCGCACCCAGGAAGAGCAGCGCGGCCAACCCGATGGGGCCGATCACGACGTTGATGGCGAACTGGAGCGGGGTCGTGCCGCCCTGGAACGCGGCCGCGAGGCGCTCGGCCGGGCTGTCGCCCGCGGGGACGGCCGGTCCGCCCGAGGCGAGGTGCCAGACCAGCTGGTAGAGGCTCGTCACCACGAAGCCCAGGTAGCCCGTGAGCACGCCGTAGAACAGCGGCGCGCCCAACCCGCCGCTGGGCCGCATCCGCCGGAAGAAGTCGGCCGGCTCGGCCAGCACGCCCTTGGTGGTGTCCACGAAGGCCGCGCCGAAGCCGAGGCGCTCGCGGTCCTCCCAGGGCGGGCCGTCCTGCGCCGGTCCGCCGGCCGGGGCCGCGCTCGACCCGCCA
>JBDIBD010000231.1:0-7615 GCA_039812725.1 Vicinamibacteria bacterium
GCCGGCCGGCCCGGCCTGAGGGGCGGCCGGAGCGGCCTCAGGCCGCGAGCATGGCCCGCACGCGGGCCACCACGGCCTCCAGGGCCACGGCGTTCTCGCCTCCCTCGGGGACGATCAGGTCGGCGTAGCGCTTGGAGGGCTCGACGAACTCCAGGTGCATCGGCCGCACCGACTCGAGGTACTGGCGCTCGACCGAGTCGTAGCTGCGGCCGCGCTCCTTGAGGTCGCGCCGCAGGCGCCGCAGGATGCGCACGTCGGCGTCGGTGTCGATGAACAGCTTGATGTCCATCAGCCGGCGCAGGGGCTCCTCGGCCAGGATCAGGATGCCCTCCAGCAGCACCACCGGCCGCGGGGCCAGCGGGTCGGGCAGCACGTGGCGCGCGTAGCTGGCGTGGTCGTAGGTCAGCTGCGGCACCGGCCGGCCGGCCTTGAGGTCCTGGATGTCGTCCACCAGCAGCTGGGTGTCGAAGGCGTCGGGGTGGTCGTAGTTGATGGCCGCCCGGGCCTCCGGGGTCAGCGACGACCCGTCCTTGTAGTAGGAGTCCTGCGCCAGCGTCACGCAGCGTTCCGGCCCCAGCCCCCGCAGCAGCTTGTCGGCGAAGGACGTCTTGCCCGAGCCACTGCCCCCGGCGATTCCAACCACGATGGCCATGCGGCCCGGATTATAATCCGCCCTCCGGAGGGCTGATGGCGCTCTTGCGCGCCCTGGCGTATTTCTTCCACGAAGCCGCCACCAGCCTCTGGCGCAGCCGCCTGCTGAACGTGCTCTCGGTGGGCACCATCGCGGTCAGCCTGTTCGTGCTGGGCTCGTTCCTCACCGTGGCCGGCTCCCTGAACGAGGTCGTGGCGCGCTGGACCCAGAAGGTCCAGGTGACCTTCTTCCTGCGCGACGACGTCAGCGACACGGTGCGCCAGGCGCTGGCCGACCGGCTGAGGGACGACGCCGCGGTGGAGTCGGTCACGGCCGTCTCGCGCGAGGAGGCCCTGCAGCGCTTCAAGGCCCTCTTCCGCGACCTGGCCAGCCTGCCCGACGACCTGGGCCAGAACCCCTTCCCGGCCTCGCTCGAGGCCACCCTGCGGCCCGGCCACCACACCCCCGCGGAGGTCTCGCGGCTGGCCCAGGCCTACGGGCGCTCGGCCGGGGTCGAGGAGGTCCAGTACGACCTGGTCTGGATCGAGCGCCTGGGCAACGCGGTGCGCCTGCTGCGCGGCCTGGGCTGGTTCCTGGGCGGGCTGCTGACCCTGGCCGGGGTCTTCACGATCTCGAACGTCATCCGCCTGACGGTCTACGCCCGCCAGGACGAGCTCGACATCATGCGCCTGGTGGGGGCCACCCAGGCCTACGTCAAGGGCCCCTTCGTGGCGGAGGGGATGCTGGTGGGCGGGCTGGGCGGCCTGCTGGCGCTGGCCCTGCTGTGGGGCGCGCTGCGCTGGTTCGCGGGCGAGCTGCAGACGGCCTCCGAGCTGGTCGGCCGGGCCCGCATCGAGCTGCCGCCCGACGTGGGCCTGGTGCTGGTGCTGGGCGGCATGCTGGTGGGGCTGGTGGGCAGCCTGGTGACCCTGGGCCGCCAGCAGGTCTGACTAGATCGTGTAGGTCCGGCCCTGCTCGAGGGGCTGCAGGTTGGTGCGCTTGAGCGCCCGCAGCTGGGCCAGGATCTTGCGCAGGTGCTTGGGCTTGAAGCCGTAGATGTAGACCGGCACGTCGCGCTTGAGCTTCTCCAGCTCGCGGTGCAGGGTCTGGGGCGTCAGGTGCCCGGAGGCGTTGGCCAGCTCCTGCAGGTCGTTCGGGAACGAGGCCTCGGTGATCACGGCCTTGAGGCGCCGGGTGTGGTTGACCACCTCCCAGAAGCGCTCGGTGGGGCCGGTGTCGCTGGAGAAGGCCAGCACGCTCTTGCCGTCGTCCACCAGGAAGCCCGTGGTCGGCACCGTGTGCGAGACCTGCACGGCCCGCACCGTGAGCCCGTTGACCTTGACCGGCTCCTCGGGCGGGATCGGCACCAGCTTGAGCACCGGCGTGAGGTCGTTGGGCAGGCAGGTGAAGTCGGGCCAGGTGTGGTTGTTGAACAGGTGGTCCTTCATCGAGTTGATGACCTGCGGGATGCCGTAGATGCGCAGCGAGAAGTCGGGCTCGCCGAAGTTGTTGTCGATCAGGAAGGGCAGCGCGCAGGTGTGGTCGAGGTGCGAGTGCGAGATGAAGATGTCCTTGACCCGCTCCTGGGCCTTGAGCGGCAGGGCGTTCGAAACCCAGCCGGCGTCGAGGCAGACGGTGTCGTTGATCAGCAGCGAGGTCATCCCGTGCTCCGGGATGTTGCCGCCGTAGCAGCCCAGGATCTTGAGCTTCACGCGCCCGCCCGGGCCCGGTCGAAAAATGCCACAAAATCAGTCATATACGGACATCGGGCACGCTAGCACGGGCTCTTTCGGGGTGTCAAGGAGGATGGTCACGGCCGGCTCGGGGTACAGCGCTTACAGCCCTGGCGCGCTTCTTCGTGAGCCTGCTGGGTGCTGGTTCCGGGACGCTGGGCTTGCGTCCTTGAGTCTGGGGGGCTTCGCGCCCCCAGACCCCCCTACGAACCCGGCTCCAGGGGCTTGCGGGCGAAGTGGTAGAGCGAGAAGGCCAGCACCGCGAAGGCCAGGATCCCCAGCAGGTCGCTGTTCTGGATCCAGGGCAGGCTGCTCCCGAGGTTGATGGCTCCGGCCGGGATGAGGTGGTTCTTCTCCAGCAGGGCCACGCCGATGCCCAGCAGGCCCACGATGCCGCCGGCGGCGATCAGGCCGCTGGCGTACAGCGCCCCCGGCCCGGTCTCGTCGTCGCCCTTCTGGGCCTGGCCGCGCTCGGCCAGCCAGCGCACGAGGCCGCCGCAGAAGATGGCGCAGGTGGTCCCGATCGAGATGTAGGAGCCCACCGCGAAGCTCAGCGAGCGGATCCCCAGCAGCTCGATGGCGATCACCAGGAAGACCCCCAGCAGCACCAGCCCCCAGGGCAGCTTGCGGTTGAGGATGCCGTTGATGACCACCGACATCAGGCGGGCCTGGGGGGCGGGGGCCTCCTGGCTGCCGATGCCGTGCACCCACTGCAGCTCGATGCGCCCGCTCTGCGGGTTCATCAGGTAGCTGCCCTCCGGGACGGTCGGCGAGCCCAGCACGTTGAGGAGCTTGTAGGACCGGCCCTCGTGCTCGAAGGACTCGTCCACCACCTGCACGCCGTCGGACATCTGGGCCGCGTCGAGGGCGATGTCCATCGGCACGTACTTCTCCAGGCCCTTGTCGACCATCAGCAGCGTGACGCCGATGATGATCGAGGAGGTCAGCACGCCCAGGAAGAGGCCCTTCTGCTGGGCCGAGGGCGTGGCGCCCACCAGGAAGCCGGTCTTCAGGTCCTGCGAGGTGTTGCCGGCGTTGGCGGCGGCGATGCAGACCGTGCCGCCGATCATGAGCGCCAGGGCCCCGTAGGCGCCGGCCGTCCAGCCGATCATCAGGAACACGCCGCAGGTGGCCATGAGGGTGGCGATGGCCATGCCCGAGATGGGGTTGGAGGAGGTGCCGATCAGGCCCACGATGCGCGACGAGACGGTCACGAACAGGAAGCCGAAGATCACCACCAGCACGCCCGCCAGCAGGTTGGCGAAGGGGCCCGTGACGGCGCCCGGAACCGGCTTGAAGGTCAGCAGGCACCACATCAGGGCCACGATCACCAGCGAGCCGCCCAGCACCACCGTGGTCTTGAGGTCGTCGTTGACCCGGCCGCTCGAGGCCGCGGCCTCGCTGCCGTTGGACTTGCGCAGGTCGGCCGCGCCGGCCTTGAGCGCGGCCACGATGGTGGGCAGGGTCTTCATCAGCGTGATCAGGCCCGCGGCCGCCACCGCCCCGGCGCCGATGTAGCGGATGTAGAAGCGCCACAGGTCGTCGGAGGTCATCTGGGCGATCGGGATGGTGCTGGGGTAGATGGGCGTCGGCACCAGGCTGCCGAAGAACTTGATGGCCGGCATCATCACCAGCCAAGAGAAGACCCCGCCGGCGAAGATCACGCCCGCGATGCGGGGCCCGATGATGTAGCCCACCCCCAGGTACTCCGAGGTGGTGGCCGCCCGCAGCGAGGCCCCCGGCAGCCAGCCCGGGTTGTAGGTGGGCGTGTTGCGCAGCACCGCCAGGGCGTTCTCGTTCTGGAACAGGGTGTAGACGCCGCCCAGCCCCAGGCCGTAGAAGACCCGGCTGGCGAACGAGCCGCCCTTCTCGCCCGCGATCAGCACGTCGGCGCAGGCCGTCCCCTCGGGGTAGAGCAGGTTGCCGTGCTCCTTGACGATCAGCTGGCGGCGCAGCGGGATCATGAACAGCACGCCCAGCCAGCCGCCGATCAGGGACAGCAGGAAGATGCGCGAGTACTCCAGCGGGAAGCCCAGGAAGATCAGGGCCGGCAGGGTGAAGATCACGCCCCCGGCCACCGACTCGCCGGCCGAGCCCGTGGTCTGCACGATGTTGTTCTCGAGGATGGTGGCCCGGCCCAGCGCCCGCAGCAGGCTGATCGAGAGCACGGCGATCGGGATCGAGGCCGCCACGGTCAGGCCCGCCCGCAGGCCGACGTAGACCGTCACGGCGCCGAAGACGATGCCGAACAGCATGCCCAGCAGCACCGCCCGCATGGTGAACTCGGGGACCACGGTCTCCGAGGGGACGTAGGGCTTGAAGCTCGGGGCGGTCTCTGTGCCGTGATCCTGGGCCATGCGGGTCCTCCGTGGGGGCTGCTGAGCGACGGCCGGGTTGCGGACGGTGCCGGGATGGTAGCCACCCCCCCGGCGGGCGTCAATCGGGCCGCGCCGGCCCGCCCCCGCTCACAACGATTGACAGGACCGCTCCCCGGGGCGGCCCGTATACTCGATGGAGAATGCTGCGCCGCGTCGCCCTCCTGGCCCTGCTGGCCCTGCCGTCCGTGCCGCTGGCCGGCCAGTACGTCAGCCAGTACGAGTACCAGTACGGCCGGCCGGTGGACGTGTCGCTGACCGACCTGGCCATGAACCCGGAGTCCTACGACGGCCGGGCCGTGCGCACCAGCGGCCGGCTCGACTTCGGAGGCGGGCTGGGAAGCTACACGCTGCGCGACGTGGGCGCGGGGACGGTCGACCTGCTGCCCGTCTCCGAGGTGGCCGGCGACGCCGACAACAGCCTGCGCGAGCTGCTGGGGAAGCGCGTGCAGGTGACCGGCGGCTTCCACTACGGCCGCACTGGCGCCGCCGGCAGCGCCGTGTCCGTGGGCACCATCCGTTTCTGGCGCCTGCTGGGGCCGCCCGACGAGTCGAAGAGCCGCCAGAAGGCCCCGCCGGTCCTGATGGAGCGCCTGGTCGGCGACCCGGGCCGCCACGACGGCCAACTGGTCCGGGTGGCGGGCCAGTTCCGCGGCCGCAACCTCTACGGCGACCTGCCGGCGCGCAGCCAGCTCGACAAGGACGACTGGGTCCTCAAGGACGAGCTGTACGCCCTGTGGGTGTCCGGCCGCAAGCCGAAGGGCGACGGCTTCACCCTCGACCCGGGCCTCAAGCGCGACACCAACAAGTGGCTCGAGGTCGAGGGGCGCGTGACCGTGCGCAACGGCCTGGTCTACCTCGAGGCCGTGAGCGTGTCCCTGGGCCGGGCGCCGCTGGCGGCGCCCACCCCGGAGGCCACCCCCACGCCGGGCCCGCCGCGCCCGCCCCGGCCACCGGAGATCGTCTTCTCGCTGCCGCTCGACGGCGAGCGGGACGTGGCCCCCGACGGGACCTTCACCGTGCAGTTCTCCAGGGACATGGACGTCGCCAGCTTCGACGGCAAGGTGCTGTTCCGCTACGCCGGCCAGGCGCGCCCGGGGGACCGCGGCTTCGAGGGCATCCGCTTCAACTACGACGAGGGCCGGCGGGCCCTGACCGTCGTCCCGGGCGACCACCTGCAGCCGGGCCGCACGATCGAGCTGGTCTTCCTCGAGGGGATCAAGGACTTGGAGGGTCAGCCCCTCAAGGCCCGGCCCGGCCGGCTCTTCGAGAGCGCGGTCGACATCCTGCGCTGGCAGGCCCGCGCGGTCTTCTGAGCAGCGGGCCGGCCGCGGCTCAGGCGCCGGGCGCGGGCTCGGGGGACTGCAGGCGGGCCAGGGCCCGCTGGCCGATGTCGCGGCGGTAGTGGGCCCCGTCGAACGAGACCAGGGCCACGGCCTCGTAGGCGCGGCGGACGGCCGCGGCCAGGTTGGCCCCCAGCGCGGTGACGCCCAGCACCCGCCCGCCCACGGTCACGAGCTTCCCGTCGCGGCGGGCCGTGGCGGCGTGGAAGGCGATCACGTCCTGCAGCGGCTTGAGCCGGTCGAGCCCCGTGACGACCTGGCCCGTGTCCGGGGTGTCGGGGTAGCCCCGGCTGGCCATCACCACGCAGGCCGCGGCCTCGCGGGCCCACTCGGGCCGCGCCTCGGGCAGCTGGCCGGCGGCCACGCCCTGCAGCAGCGGCACGACGTCGGACTTGAGGCGCGCCAGGATCACCTGGGCCTCGGGGTCGCCGAAGCGGCAGTTGAACTCCAGCACGCGCGGCCCCGCGGGGGTCAGCATCAGGCCGGCGTAGAGCACGCCCTGGTAGCGGCGCCCCTCCGCGGCCATGCCGGCCACGGTCGGCACCACGATCTCCTGCATGATCTGCTTGTGCAGATCGACGGTGAGCTGGGTGGCGGGCGAGACCGTGCCCATGCCGCCGGTATTCGGGCCCTGGTCGCCGTCGAGGGCCCGCTTGTGGTCCTGGGCCGAGACCAGCGGCACCACCCGCGAGCCGTCCGACAGCGCCAGGAACGACAGCTCCTCGCCCGGCAGGAACTCCTCGAGCACCAGCCGCGCCCCCGGGCCGCGCCCGTCGGCCAGCATGCGCCCCGCGGCGGCCAGCGCCTCGCCGGCGTCGGCGGCCACCACCACGCCCTTGCCGGCGGCCAGGCCGTCCATCTTGACCACCAGCGGCCAGCCCAGGCCGCCGGCGGAGATGGCCTGCTCGGCCTCGCCCAGGCTGCGGGCCAGCGCGAAGCGCGGGGCCGGGATGCCGTGGCGCTGCATGAACTCGCGCGCGAAGACCTTGGAGCCCTCCAGCTCGGCGGCCGCCCGGGTGGGGCCGAAGATCGGCAGGCCGCGCCGCTGGAACTCGTCCACGATGCCCAGCACGGCCGGCAGCTCGGGGCCCACCACGGTCAGGGCCGCGCCGATCTGCTGGGCGAAGTCGGCCAGCTCGACGATGTGGGTGCCCTCGATCGGCACGCAGTCGGCCACCTCGGCGATGCCGGCGTTGCCCGGCGCGCAGAAGAGCTCGCGCACCAGCGGGCTCTGCCGGATCTTCCAGGCCAGGGCGTGCTCGCGCCCGCCGTTGCCGACGATCAGGATCCGCATTTGCGGGCGAGCTTCACACGGCGCCCGGAGGACTGTCAACGCGGTTATGCTGGCGCCGGTGCGCGTCCCGATCCTGCCGCTGGCCGTGGTCGCCTGGCTGCTGCTCGGCCTGCGCTGGTTCGACACGGCCGCTGGCCTGCGTCCAGCCGGCCTGGGGGCCCTCCCGGCCTGGCTCCTGGCCCTGCCCGTGGCGGCGGGGCTGGCGCTCGGCCTGGCGCGCCTGCGCCGGGAGCTGGCGG
>JBDIBD010000232.1:0-7577 GCA_039812725.1 Vicinamibacteria bacterium
TGTGGCCGGGGCGGGGTTCTGCTATCTTCTTCCGCCTCGCCTCTGGCCGGCGTAGCTCAGCGGTAGAGCAGCTGATTCGTAATCAGCAGGTCCTCGGTTCGATCCCGAGCGCCGGCTCCAGTAAGCCAAGCACTTACAGCTTCCTCCTCCCGGAGCCCTTTTCCTGGGGCCCCCGTGGGGCCCCCGAATGCGACCGTTCAACCCGCATCGGCAGCACTCGCGCTCCCTGCTCCTCGGCCTTCCTCAACTGCTCCAGCCAGGCTGCCCACGCCACGAGCGCCGCCCGCCGCTCGGGCAGCAGCTCCGCCCGGTCGTAGATGGCCGTGGCCTGCGAGCCGCCGCGCTGCTGGTGGCCCAGGATCAGCGCCACCACGTCCCGGCTGACGCGCAGTTGCTCCCGCATGTGGGTGGCGAGCGTGTGGCGCAGGTTGTGGGCCGTCCAGCGGGGGATCAGCCCCCGCACCGCCTGGACGTCGACCCGGCCGTGCTTCTTCTTGGGGAGCTCGAGGCCGTGCTGCTCGGCCCAGGCCAGGCCGACCTGGTAGCGCAGGACCTGCATGAGCTCGAAGTTCCAGAGCATGGGCTCGTCGCGGTGCAGCCTGACCTGCGGGAACAGGTGGTCGGCCTTCGTGGCCTCGAGGCGCCCACGCACCACGGCCAGCGCCGCCGGCGAGAGTGGCACCACGTGGGCGCGCCCACGCCCCTGGCGAGCCTTGGTGCCCCGGCGCTCGGGCGGAATGACCAGGCGGGGCTCTGGCGTGTCCCGTCGAGCACGTCGCCGCGGCGCAGGCCCAGGACGGCCGACTCGCGCAGGCCGGAGAGCAGCAACAGCCGCGTGGCGGCTGCCAGGGGGGCCATGCCGCCCTCCAGAACGTCGAGCGCCTGAAGGAGGGCCCGCAGCTCGTCCGTCGAGAGAACGCGCTCGCTGGGCGCCTCTCGGCCTCCAGGGGGCCGGATTCCGGCACATGGCGAGGCCTCGACGATGTCCTGCTCGAGGGCCCAGGAGTAGACCCGACGCAGGACCGCCAGTACGCGGTTCGATTGGACGGGCGCGCGCTTCGCGATGGGCTCGAGGAATGCCCTAACGTCGGCCCGTCGAACCTCGGCGGCCGGCCGGCGCCCGAGCATCGGGGCGATTTGCCGGTCTACGATCGAGCGGTCGTCGGCCAGGGTGAACGGCCGGACCTGAATGGCCGCCAGGCCGCGGTCCGCCAACTCCTGGATGGTGGGCAGGGCGGCCACCCGCTGGCGCTCCTCGAGCCGTGCCGCGTGCGGGTCGACGCCCTGGAGGTGAAGATCAGCCAGAACCCGTTTCGCGGCCTCTCGGGCCTCGCCGAGGAGGAGGGGGGCACGGGACCCAAGACGTAGCGCTTCTTCTGGCCGTGCCGCTTGTACTGGACTACGAACGTCCGGGCGCCCGTAGGCGATACCCGGAGCACCAGCCCCGGCAGGACCTCGTCCCGGCCCTCGAGGGCCGCCAGCTTCAGGATGTTGGTGGGGTGCAGCCTGACCTTGGGCATGCTCTAAAAGTGGGGCCGACCGGCTTGCCCGTGCAAGGGTCGCGTGCCCGCCCGGAGCGGCCTCCGACTCACTATGCCTGGATCCTTGCGGTCTTCATCACGGTCCAGAAATTCTCTAGCGTGCCACCAAAGAGGCCAGCGCCGATGGGCGGCCACGCCTGCCCATCGTGCTCCACTTCCTGCGCGAGCTTTCGCCTCAAGTCGGGTTCGGACCACACCCACCGACCTGGAGGTCCCCAGGGGTCGTTCTGACCGCTCAGGTACGCGTACTGGAGGGACGAGAGCAGTTCGAACCGATTGAATGCGGGGGAGTAGTCAGGGCCGAGGAAGAACAGGTCGTCAAGCCAAGGCTGGAGCAGCCCAAAGAGGTGGTCACTCAGCGGCGTCCGTCTCTGGTCGCAGCCAGGGAGTGCGCGGTAGGCGTCTTGGGGGAGGTCGTACATGTTCCCGATGATGCCGTCGATCATCGGTGGACCGTCCGCGCGGGGGACCTTCGTAGTGAGCAGATCGAAGAGTGTCTCGTAGTTGCCCTGCGCAACTGCCGACACCCCCCCGGCATAGGTAAGAAGTAGCAAGGGGTACCACCTAAGCGCTAGGAATCCAGCGTTTCCAGCGTCAGTCCCGAGCCGACCGGACATGTGTCGGAGGGCGAGTGATTGCGTGCGACGATGTGGCGGCGTTCCCCAGTACCCGAGGAGGGCCTGCAGTTTGGCGAGTTCGGACAGTGCGTCGCCGTATCGCCCGACGCGGCCGACAAACTCCTCAAGCGACCACTTGGCCTGAACTGAGAAACTGTCCGTCGCAGTCCTCGACAGCACAACTCGGATCTCTTGGCTGACCACGTCATGGAGCCTGATCCGCTCCTTTCCTTCGGCGATCAGTTGTTTGGCGAGATCGAGTGTTGTCACCGGAGACTGCTCCTCCGTGGTTTGGGGCGGTGCGGGAAGGGTGACCAGCTCTTCGATAGCGCCGTCCTCGGTTGAGACTTGAGGAACACCACGAAGGATCATGTCGCCATCCCCTTCGAGGTGTCCGTGGTGTGGTGTCTGCTGTGAATCCGGATCGTGGCCGACCTGCTGGTACACATACGCCGTGACGGTGGAGGCAGTCAGGACCCCATTCTCGATTGACGCAGCACCCTCCAGCGCGTTGAGTAGGTGCCCCGTAAACACCGAATGCCCCGCGCGCGGCCCGCCAACATCTGCCACCAGCTCGTCAGCCTTCCCGGCGGTCAGCACCTGTCGCGCCCTCCGGATGAGCATGTCCGTGAGGAAGCGGGTGGAGCCAGGTTTTGTGGTCCGCTTTATGGCCAGTCCGCCGTAGCACGCGTCCATCAAGAACAAGACGTGCTTCGCGGGAAGCAGGTCGGCGTCCCGAGTTAACTGGTCCCATCGAAGGAGCGTGGCGATCTTCTGGGCGTCACCTTCAACGGGCACTAGAAACCCGATCTCTCCTCGTGGGGTCTTGACGGTGGTGCCGTGGCCCGCGAAGAAGAAGACCAGTCGAGCGTCGGGCTCAGCGTCCTCTCTTGCGAACTCCAAGAACGCCTCCGAGATGGCTTGCTTCGTGGCCGCCCCGTCGAGAAGGACCCGGACGTTCTCGGCTGGAAAGTCGAGCTTCTTGAGAGCCTCAGCAACACCGAGAGCATCATTGGTCGCACAGGTGAGCCTGCCGGCCACTTCGTACTCGTTGATGCCCACCACTAGGCCGTGACTGGCGGAGTATCTGGGAGAGTAGGGACGCAATTCAGGGCGCCTTTCTATCGTCAAGGGGGTCGGCCGCGGCCGTGACCTGGCCAACGTCCCCCACACCGTCACAATCACCGGGCACGCGCCGCCGGCTTGGACACCCTAGGTGGCCGGTACGCTACCCACCGGAGCGTCGCTCCTCGGATCGTCACCAACGCGAGGTTCCTCTGGATACTGATCGAGGCGCCAGAGTGGATCAGCCTGTGTTGGTAGCCGGAGATCGCGGAGGAGGCCCAGCCACCCCTTTGCCATTCCACGTCTCTTCGGTCCGATAGCGCCATCAAGCACGGCTCTGAATTGGTCCGCAGCCTCCGCGGGCCGGCCCGCTGCAGCCAGGACGATTCCGAGGTTGTAGTGGGACGGCGCGTGGGTAGGTCTCGCTGCCAGCTGCCACCTGAACTGGCGCTCTGCGTCACCTAGCGTATTCAGCGCAGGGTGCAGCCAGTACCACATCATTCCTAGGCGGAAGCTCTTAAAGTTCTGGTAGCGAGTGGCAACCTGGAGATCCAGCAGCGCGAGCATGGTGTGCCTGACGATGAGGCTCGTCCTCGTGATCTCGCCTCTGGCTGTCTCCAGCTGCTCGGTCACCGTCGCTTGCTTTGCCTCGGCCCTAGCGGCTCGCTGTTGAGAGGCAGAAAGGGCTTCCGCCGCAGCGTGTGCGGCACTGCTCGCGCGAACCTCCTTCCAAGCCGCGAGAACGAGCGTCAGAGACAGCAGTGCGACCGCCTTCTTGCCGACAGGCGTGAACTCCTTGTCCGCTTCGTCCCGTGTCTTGCCCAGCAGGGCGACGAGAGAAAAGCAGCCCCCAGCCGCGAGGCAGAAGAGAGTCAAGACCAGGTCAGCGTCCATGGGACCTCGATTGTAGGCCGTGATCGTAGCAGACAACTTACACAGTACACAGAATCTGGTTGCCGGTTGCCGGCCCGACCGCACCGCCCCCCAGACCAAGTGGGGCTCGGGAACGGATCGGGCGAACACCACAGCTCAGGCCAGCCACCTAGCCTTCGACCAAGGACCATCGACGAGGCTCTCGCCCACAACCTTGTACTTCGAGGCAAGCGCGCCTCTCGCGGTGGCTCCCGCCGCCAAGGCAGCTCTAGCGGCCCTTCTCGTGTGTACTGCTGGTCCGAGGGCCGCTCACAGCCGACTGGACCTGCTCCCCCTGAAGTAGGGCAACCCTTCAGGCGCCGCACGAAGGCCAGTCAGAGGCACAGCTTGAGCACGCGCGCTCGCAGGTGCCGCGCCGGCGGGAAGCAGGTGGCGGCAATGCCCGGGTCGGGCGGCGGCTCCGGCGACACGCAGATCCCGTCGCGCGTGATTCGCTCGACTTCCGTCACGGCCCGGGGCCTGAGTGTCGAACGCCCCGCCGTCGAGGAAGCCGTGGGTGCCGTCCGCGGGGCCCCCGATCGCGCCTTCCCGCCTGCCATCGGCAGCTCCGCCCGGTCGTAGATCACCGTGGCCTGAACGCCCCCGGTCTGCTGGTGCGCGACCACGGCCGTGCCCGCGGTCGGGCCCGGGCGCTCTGGCCCGGTGTCATGCCTCTTCCACTCCGCTAAGAGTGGCCTCGGAAGTTGGCGTAGTACCGTGGCAACGCGAGGTCCCGCGCCCCGCTGTAGGCCTGAAGCCTTGCGAGGACTGTCACGCCATCGTTCCAACCCCTTCAGCGCTTGGGTGGCAGCTGTCGGATTGGCGGGTCCCAAGGGCTGGGTGGCTCGAAGTCCGGCTCGGGGTTCGTCTCCGGCTCGAAATCAGGCTCAGGCTCAGGCTTGGGCGGTAGCTGGGGCTCCGGCTCGGGCATCCACGAGGGCTCCTGTGGCAGCGGCACTCCCGTCCTCCTTCCTATCCGATCAAGTCCTTGTCGGGGTCCTTGGGTGGAAGCTGGGCCATGGCATCGTCGGCAGGAGCGGATCTCGGGAACAGCCATGGCGCATTCGGGTCGACCACCTGGTGACCCTTCTGACGTGACGGTCCCGGACGGGCCAGGTCCAGAAGCGTCGTGCGACCCCAGCCGATCGTGCGCCCCTTCTTCGTGGTGTTGGTCACGTAGCTGTAGACCTCGACGACGTCGACGGACGTGTCGACGAAGAAGTCGGCGAGCAAGGTCTCCTGCTCCCCCGGCTCGATCTCAGCCGCACCTCTGGGCCACTCCCAGTGTCGGCTTCGTAGGAGTGGCCAGTCGGCCTCCTGCTGGCCTTCGGGGACTGGATCCTGGCCCGCCGCGAGCGCCTTCCCGATGCTCGCTGGCAGGGGACGCACGAGTTGGAGTCGAACGAACGCCGTATCGAGGGGCAGGAGGACCTTCCCCGAGTTCTTTACAACGGTGGACACGTGAAGGAGCCACTGGTCGTTCGACACCCTCACCACCGTCGTCTCGTGCGTCACCGATGCCCGTGGGAACCTCTCGCGGTTCTTCACGAAGAGCCAGTAGGCCCAGAGGCCGGCGACGAACAAGGCAATGGTGGTGGCAGCGGCCCCGATCGCCTCGAGGAGGGTCTTCCAGTCGGCGAGGGTCATGGCCGACCTCCAGATGGTGCCTAGGCTACATAATGCGCTGAGCTTCTGTGCAGAGAAATGTTCGTGCCTTCGCACGCACCCCACCCCCGCGTGCCACTCTGACTGTGCGGCAGGAGACCCTCGCCCCGACCGTCCGCGCCAAGCCCCTTGGCCCGGGAGATGGTGCGCCGGCGGCTCGCGGATGGCGGCCCGCCGGCGCGGGCAGCGGCTCGGGCGACACGAGAAGAGGCTGCGAAGACGCTGAAGATCGCGTGGCCTGAGGGCCGTTCAGCGCAGGTGCGCGAGCCGAGCCGGCCGCTCCGGAATGTCGAGCGCCGGACAGCTCGCCCGGGCGCGGGCCGTCAGGCCCGCATCACCGAGCTGGGCGATGGCCTCCGCCAGCGCCGCCCGCCGGAAATCGTCGGTCGCGAGAAGCGCGCACTTCCCCAGCGCCTGGCCGACGTAGGCGAGGCGCCGGGAGCGCGACGGGGCGGCGCTCAGGGGCCAGGCCGCCCGGTCGTCCACCCAATCGATCCGGAAGGGGCCGGTGGGGGGTGGGTCGAGGAGGAAGGCGTAGAGCGCCGCCTCGAGGTCGGGCGTGCGGTCCTCGCCGCGCGCCACCGCGAGCAGGAAGCGGATGTGCGGGTCGTACGACGCCGGCCCAGGCCGGGAGAGGATCTCCTCGATGGCCGGCACGGCGAGGCTCGTGCCTCCCTCCCAGGTCCGGTAGTCGAGGAAGCAGCGCACCGTGGGACCGGGGGCGGCGCTGGCGAGCAGGGTCTCGAGCGCGCCCGCGGCACGGCTGTGGGCCAGGTACGTGGCGTCCTCCCACGACTCGGCCAGCGCGTCGCGGCAGTCGCCGCCCTCGTCGACCCAGGCCTGGCCCACGAACACCCGTTTCCCGAACCGGAAGGCGGTGACGAAGTCGCGGCCGGCGTCGCGGATGGCGACGCGACCGGCGCCCGAGCACAGGGAGACCCGCCGGGTCGCGACGGCGCCGTCGCAGTCCTCGTCGGGGACCGGGTGGTAGCCCTTGTGCACGAGCGTGCGCGCGCCGTCCACGACGGCCTCGGCGGTCCAGCCGACGCCGCAGCGCGTCTCGGCCGAGTACCAGCCGACTCCTCGCCCGGCGCCCGAGAAGCCGGCGCTGCGCCGGCTCACCGAGCGGTGGTTCCTGACCTCGAGCCGCAGGCCCTCCTGCTCCACGGTCGTGACGAGCAGCGCCGGCCCGTCCTCGCTGGTGACGCGCGAGCAGCCCGCGAGACCGCCGGCCAGCACGGCCAGCAGGAGGCCGCGCAGCGCCCGGCGGCTCGTCACGAGGCCCTCACGAAGCAGTCCCGCAGCCGCCGCAGGCCCTCGTCGATCCGCGCCTGGGCGATGGCCCCGTAACCCAGCACCAGGCCGGGTTGGGCCGGCGGACCGGCGCAATAGGCCGACAGCCGGTCCAGCCCGACACCGGCCTCCGCCGCGCGCAGCGCGAGCTCCGCTTCCAGCCGGACGCCCCCCGCCCGCAGGCGCGCGGCGACGTGCAGCCCGGCCAGCGAGGGGACGGGGGCCAGCCAGCGTGAGAAGTCACGCTGGAGAGTGCGCAGGATCCGGTCGTGGCGGATCGCGTACTCGCGCCGGGCCCTGCGCACGTGGCGTGCCAGCAGGCCGTCGCGGATCAGGGTGGCCAGGGCGGCCTGGGCCGGACCCTGCGCGTGCCACCCGGCCACGTGGCTCGCGGCCCGCAGCGCCTCCCGCAGGGCCGGCGGGGCCACCAGAAAGCCCAGGCGCAGGGCCGGCAGCAGCGACTTCGAGAACGAGCCGACGTAGA
>JBDIBD010000233.1:0-7560 GCA_039812725.1 Vicinamibacteria bacterium
CGGGCTGGCGCGCGGCCGCGGCCCCCCCGGCCTTGAGGCGCCGCACCTCGTCGCTGGTCAGCTCGCGGAAGCCGCCCGGGCCCAGGCCCTTGAGCGTGACCGGGCCGAAGGCCACGCGCTTGAGCTTCGAGACCTTGTGGCCCACCGCCTCGAGCAGCCGGCGCACCTCGTGGCGCTTGCCCTCGTGCAGCCGCACCTCGAGCCAGGCGTTGGCGCCGGCCTCGAGAATGCGCACCGCGTCGGCGGCCAGGCGCTCGCCCTCCACCACCACCCCGCGCGTCAGCCGCGCCAGCGTCTCGGGCTCGGGGATGCGGTAGACCTTGGCGTGGTAGACGCGCGGCACCTCGTAGCGCGGGTGGCTGGCGCGCTCCGCGAAGGCGCCGTCGTTGGTCAGCAGCAGCAGCCCCTCGGTGGGGGTGTCGAGGCGCCCGACCGGGAACAGCCCCGGGATCGGCGGCACCATCTGCATGACGGTCGGCCGCCCCTCCGGGTCGCGGCGGGTCGAGACCACGCCGCGCGGCTTGTAGAGGGCCAGGTAGACGTGGCGCTCGGGACGGCGCACGGGCTGGCCGTCGACCCGGATCGCGTCGCGCGCGGGGTCGGCCTTGCTGCCGAGCTCGGTCACCACCGCGCCGTTGACCGTGACGCGGCCCTCGACCAGCAGCTTTTCGGCCGCCCGGCGCGAGGCCAGGCCGGCCTGGGCGAGGATCTTCTGGAGGCGCTCCTGCACGGCGCGGATCATACCCGATCCGCACCGCCGGGCCGGCGGCAGCGGCTCAGTTCGAGCGCAACACGACCTGCGCCACCGGCGCGCCGGCGTCCAGGACGTCGAGCACCGTCTGGTCGCCCAGCAGCACGTCGCGCAGCTCGACGCGGGTGCGGCCGTCGCCGGCGAGGGTGCCGCTGGAGGGCGGCAGCACGTAGTTGCCCGAGCTGGCCGCCTGGCGCCAGGCCAGCGTGCGGCCCTTGAAGCCGCGCGCCTCCAGCGTCAGGGCCACGCTGCGGGTGGCGCCGAAGGCGCCCGGGCACGACAGGCCCAGCTGGGCCTCCGGCAGGGCCACGCAGCGCGTCTCGCCCAGCGCCTGCAGGTACGTCAGGCTGACGCCGCAGGTGCCCGAGAGCCGGATCGACGGCGAGCACTTGACCGGCGGGTCGGGCGTCTCGGTCGCGGGCGAGGGGCTGGGCGAGGGCGACGGGCTGGGCCTGGGCCCGATGGTGGGCGACGGCGAGGGCGTCGGAGTGGGAGTGGGGCTTGGGGTGGGGGTCGGGGTGGGCGCGGGGCTCACCACCGCCACGTTGACCAGGGCGGTGACCTGCTCGGAGCCCTTGCGGGCCACCAGCACATACCGGGTCGAGACCGCCGGCCGCACTTCACGGTTGCCCCGCTCCTTGACGCTGCCGACGCCGTTGTCGATCTCCACGCTGTCGGCGCCCGACACGTCCCAGGAGAGCGTCACCGCCGCCCCCGAGCCGACCTCGGGGGGATCGGCCACGAACCGCCGCACGGCGAGCTCGTTGGAGCTCACGAGGTCGTCCACGACCCCGCAACCGGCCATTGTCAGCGCCACGACGAGGGCCCACAGGGGGGCTTGGCGGTTCAGCATGAGAGCCTCGCAGAAGAGAGACGAAACGACCGCATTCTGCGGGACTCGCGCCCCTAGTGTCAAGTTCTACTTGATGTGAATCTTGCTAACTACCTTTTAAGACTGGATATTTTCATCAGTCGATTCGTCAGGGAGTGGCTCCCCGGCCGGGGACGATCCGGTCTCGGCCTCCGGGCTCGCGGCCTCGGCCGGGGCCTCCTCCTCGGCCAGGGGGACGTCCACGGGCCGGGGCGCCTCGATGGCCTTCTTCAGGCCGGCCACGTCGACCTCCTCGCCCAGCACCTCGGCGAACTCCTCGATGCGGGGCAGCTCGCCCAGGTCCTTGAGGCCGAAGTTCAGCAGGAAGTTGCGGGTGGTGCCGTAGAGGATCGGCCGGCCGACCACCTCCTTGCGGCCGACGATCTTGATCAGGCGCTTCTCGAGCAGGGTCTTGACCACCCCGCCCGACTTCACGCCGCGCAACTCGATGATCTCCGGCAGGGTCACGGGCTGCTTGTAGGCGATCACGGCCAGGGTCTCGAGGGCCTGGATCGAGAGGCGCGTGGCCGACTTCGGGGCCAGCAGGTCGCGCAGGTGCTCGTGCCACTCGGGCCGGGTGGTGATCTGCCAGCCGCCGGCCACCTCGACCAGCTGCAGGCCGCGGTCTTCCCCGGCGTAGAGCTGCTTGAGCTCTTCGAGGGCCGCCTGCCAGTCCTTCTTGGGGACCCCCTGCAGCACCTGGCCCAGCTGCCGGGGGGTGACCGGCTCCGGGGCGGCGTAGACCAGCGCCTCGAGCACCGCGCGCAGTTGGCCGGGCGAGAGCGCGGGCGCCTCCGGCTCGAGCTCGGCCAGCTCGGCCGGGATCACGACCTCGCCGTCCTCCTCGCCCGCGGCGTCGGCCGGCTCGGGCGCGGGGCCGGCGGTCGCCTCCTCGAAGGCGGGCGCCCCGGCCGGCTCGGCCTGGGCGGGATCTGGGATCTCGTTCTCGGACATGCTCTCTCTAGACGTTGGGCTGCGGGGCCCCTTCGACGGGCGGGCCCACGGGCCGGAAGACGCGGATCGCTCCGAAGATGCCGCGCTGGTAGATCTTCACACGCTTCAGGCGGATCAGCTCCAGGAGCGCCAGGAAGGTCACGATCATCTCGCCCTTGCTCTCGAGCGACCTGAACAGCTCCAGGAACTCGAGCGACTCGCCCTCGCGGATCAGCTCGAGCAGCTCGTCGATGCGCTGCTCGATGCTCTTGCCGCCCTCCCCGATCTCGTGGGCCAGCAGGGTCTTGCGGCGCTCGAGCAGCTCCTTGAAGGCCGCGATCAGGTCGAACAGGCCGGCCTCCAGCATCTCCTCGCCGGCGTCGTCGAAAGCCGGCAGGGCGCTGTCGGGGCGGGTCCAGGTGGCGGCCCGGATCTGGGCCTGCTGGTGCAGGACGCCGGCGGCCTCCTTGTAGCGCTGGAACTCCAGCAGGCGCTGCACCAGGGCCTCGCGCGGGTCCTCGGCCTCCTCCTCGCCCTCCACCTCGGCCGGCGAGAGCGGCACCAGCATCTTGGACTTGATGTGGATCAGGGTGGCGGCCATGACCATGAACTCGCCGGCCAGCTCGAGGTTGAGCTCGCGCATCAGCTCCAGGTACTCCATGTACTGGCGCGTGATGGGCGCGATCGGGATGTCGTGGATCTCGACCTTGTTGCGCCGGATCAGGTACAGCAGCAGGTCGAGCGGCCCCTCGAAGACGGGCAGCTGGATGCGCGGCGCGTCCTCGGGCAGGGCCGACTCGACGTCGGACGGCACCTCGACGCGCTGGGGCGCGGCGGCGGCCTCCGGCTGGCCCGGGTGTGGCCCGGCCAGCGCGTCGTCCTGCTCTCCGCTCTCTTCGATCTCGTCGCTCAAGGGCGTCGGGGCGGCCTAGTAGCGGATGCGCAGCGCGCCGCGCACCTCTTCCATCGTGGCCTGGGCCACCGCGCGGGCGCGGCGGCTGCCCTCGCGCAGCACGTCCCAGACGGTGTCGGGCCGGGCGGCGTACTCGGCCCGGCGCTGGTGGATGCCGGCCAGGCGCTCCAGCACGTGCCCCGTCAGCCGGCCCTTGCAGTCCAGGCAGCCGATGCCGGCCGAGCGGCAGCCCGCGGCCGCCCACTCGCGGGTCTCCGCGCTGGAGAAGGCCTTGTGCAGGTCGAAGACCGGGCACTCCTCGGGCACGCCCGGGTCGGTGCGGCGCTTGCGGCGCTCGTCGGTGACCATCGGCTTGAGCTTCTGGCGCACCGTCTCGGGGTCGTCCTTCAGGTAGATGGCGTTGCCGTACGACTTCGACATCTTGCGGCCGTCCGTCCCCGGCGTGCGCGGGGTCTCGGTCAGCAGCGTCCTCGGCTCGGGGAAGACGGGGCCGTAGAGGTTGTTGAAGCGCCGCACCACCTCGCGGGTCAGCTCGACGTGCGGGGCCTGGTCCTCCCCCACCGGCACGGCGGCGGCCTTGTAGATCACGATGTCGGCGGTCTGCAGCAGCGGGTAGCCCAGGAAGCCGTAGGTCGACAGGTCGCGGTCGCTGAGCTGCTGCTGCTGCTCCTTGTAGCTCGGCACGCGCTCCAGCCAGGGCACCGGCACGATCATCGACAGCAGCAGGTGCAGCTCGGCGTGCTCCGGCACCCAGCTCTGCACGAACAGCGCCGAGCGCTGCGGGTCGAGGCCCACCGCCAGCCAGTCGCAGGCCACCTCGAGCACGTTCTCGCGGATGTCCGCGGGGTCGGCGTAGTTGGTGGTCAGGGCGTGCCAGTCCACCACGCCGTAGAAGCAGTCGTAGGCGTCCTGCAGGCGCACCCAGTTGTCGAGGGCGCCGGTCAGGTGGCCGAGGTGCAGCGGCCCGGTGGGCCGCATGCCCGAGAGGATGCGCGGGCGAGCGTTCATGTTCAGAGTGCCAGTGTCACCAGTGCGGCGGAGAGGTAGTTGAGCGGCGGCCCGGTCAGCCGCCCCAGCCCGCCCGTGGCCACGAGCAGCAGCAGCAGCGTCGCGCCCCAGGGCTCGACCAGCCGGTCGTAGGCCTCGGCCAGCCGCCGCGGCAGGCCCCACGAGGCCAGCCAGGCCCCGTCGAGGGGCGGCAGCGGGACCAGGTTGAAGAGGCCCAGGCCCACGTTCATGAAGATGCCCGTGGTCAGCAGGTGCAGGGCCGGCTGGCCGTGGGCCAGCGGCTGGTCGGCCACGCGGCAGTAGACGAAGAAGGCCGCCGTGAACAGCAGGGCCAGGGCAAGGTTGGAGAGCGGCCCGGCGGCCGACACGAGCAGGTGCCCGCGCCGGAACCAGCCCGGCTTGAAGTTGGCCGGCTGCACGGGCGTCGGACGGGCCCAGGCCAGCAGCGGCAGGCCGCCCCACACCATCTGCAGCAGCGGCACGGCCAGCGTGCCGACCGGGTCGACGTGCGGGACCGGGTTGAGGGTGATGCGCCCGGCCTGTGCCGCCGTGTCGTCGCCCATCTTCAGGGCCATCCAGGCGTGGGCGGACTCGTGCACCGACAGGCTGAACAGCAGCACGACGTACGAGGTCACGCCGACGGCCACGAACTCTGGGGTGAACTCCGGCAAGAAGCCTCCGCGGGGGGCGGGATCTTAGCACACACGAGCTTGGTGCCGAGTTCTCGCCGGGTGCCGACCGCGGGCTTGGTGCGCGCTCCTTCTGGGTCCTGCTTGGTGGGAGCTCCGGTGCGTTGGGCTGGCGTCTTTGAGCGTGGGGGGCTTCGCGCCCCCACACCCCGCCGACGAACCGGCTGCTAGCCGTCAAAATGCTGGCGGACGCGGCGGGCGGCGGCGGGCCCGACCGCCGTGGCCAGCTCCGCCTCGCTGGCGCTGCGCACGCCGCGCAGCGAGCCGAAGCGCGACAGGAGCTTGCGGCGCAGGACCGGGCCGACGCCGCGGACCTCGTCCAGCTCGGAGCGCAGGGTGCGGGCGCTGCGGGCCTGGCGGTGGAAGCCGACCGCGAAGCGGTGGGCCTCGTCGCGCACGCGCTGCACCAGCTGCAGCACCGGCGAGTGGCGCGGCAGCGCGATCGGCTCGGGCTTCCCGGCCACGAAGATCAGCTCCTCCTGCTTGGCCAGGCTGGCCACGGCCTGGTCGCCCAGTCCCAGCTCCTCGAGGGCCTCGAGCGCCGCGCCCAGCTGGCCCTTGCCGCCGTCGATCAGCACCAGCTCGGGCAGCTCGCGCCCCTCCTCCAGCAGCCGGCGGTAGCGCCGCCCCACCACCTCGCGCAGCGAGGCGAAATCGTCGGGCGCCCCGTGCAGCCCCTTGACCCGGAACTTGCGGTACTCGGACTTCTTCGGCTGGCCGCTTACGAAGCAGACCATCGAGGCCACCACGTCGGAGCCCTGGATGTTCGAGATGTCGAAGCACTCGATGCGCTCGGGCTCGCTCTCGAGGTCGAGCAGGTCGCGCAGCGCGCGCAGCAGCTCCTGGGCCTGGCGCCGCGGCTGCTTCCACTCCAGCTCGAAGGCCAGCCGGGCGTTGCGCTCCACCAGCTCGAGCAGCCGCACCTTCTCGCCGCGCTGGGGCACCCGCAGCTTGACGGCGCCCCCGCGCCGCTCGCCCAACCAGGCCTCCAGCAGCTCGCGCCCGGGCGGCTCCTCCGGCAGCAGGATCTCGCGCGGCACGTGCCGCCCCGGGGCCGCGTAGAACTGCTGCAGCGCGTCGCCCAGCAGGCCCTCCGGCTCGGCCAGCCCGTCGAGCAGGAAGGCCTCGCGCGCCACCACCTTGCCGTCGCGCACGCAGAAGGCCTGCAGGGCCGCCCGCTCGCCCTCGGCGTGGGCCGCCCACACGTCGCGCTCGTCGAGCTCGGTGGTGGTGATCTTCTGGGGCGCCTCCAGGCGCTCGAGCGTGCGGACCTGGTCGCGCAGGCTGGCCGCCTCCTCGAAGCGCTGCCCGGCGGCCGCGGCCTCCATCTCCGCGCGCAGGCGCTTCACGATCTCGTCGCTGCGCCCCTCGAGGAACAGGCGCGCGTCCTGGCAGGCCTCGCGGTAGACGTGCAAGGGCGCGACCTCCGCCACGCAGGGGGCCAGGCAGCGCTTGATCTGGTGCTGCAGGCAGGGGCGCGGGCGCCGCCCGTCCAGCTTCTCGCGGCAGGAGCGCACGCCGAACAGCTTGTGCACCAGGCCGGCGGTCCGGCGCGCCAGGCTGGCCGGGATGTACGGGCCGCCGTAGGCGTGGCCATCCTCGCCGGGCCGGCGCACCACGTGCAGCCGCGGGTAGTCCTCGCCCAGCGTCAGCCGCAGGTAGGGATGGTTCTTGTCGTCGCGCAGCCGCACGTTGTAATGCGGCTGGTGGCGCTTGATCAGGTTGTTCTCGAGCGCCAGGGCCTCCATCTCGCTGTCGGTGACCACCAGGTCGAGGTCGGCGATCTCCTCCACCAGACGCAGCTTGTGCAGCTCGAGCGGCCGCCCGGCCTGGAAGTACGAGCGCACGCGGTCGCGCAGCAGGCGCGCCTTGCCGACGTAGATCACCCGGCCGCCCGCGTCCTTGAAGAGGTAGACGCCGGGCCGCGCCGGCAGGCTCTCGAGCTTGTCCTGGAGCGCCACGGAAGCGATTATCCCGCGGGCCGGCCCGGCCTGGCGGGCCCGTGCGCCATCACGAGCAGCCGAGCGCCCCAGGGCCGGAGCTGCTCGACCCCGTGGCTGTCCGCCCGGGTCATCGCTCGCCGGTCTGCGCGGCGAGCACGACCAGGGCCGCCGGGACCAGGAGGGCGTGCGGGGCCACGGGGACGAGGGCCAGCCCGGCCAGGGCCAGCCAAGCGACCCACCCGCCACCGATGGCTCCCCGGCGGGCGGCGAGCAGGGGCAGGCCCGCCAGGAGCGACACGTTTGCGGCCAGCGTGACGAGCCGGGCCACGGTCGAGCGCTCCTGCCCGGCGTACGCGAGCAGGCCGGCCAGGCCCGCGCTGCCGAACGGCGACGGCCCCGGCGCGAGGGCGCTCCAAGCCTGGCCGGGAGCCACGAGCAGCCATACGAGCCAG
>JBDIBD010000234.1:0-7538 GCA_039812725.1 Vicinamibacteria bacterium
CCGCGGCGCTGCTGGCCGCCGGCTGCGCCCGGCCGCCGGCCCGCCCCGACGTGGTGCTGGTGACCATCGACACGCTGCGCCCCGACCACCTGGGCGCCTACGGCTACGCGGCCGGCACCTCGCCGCGCCTCGCCGCGCTGGCGGCGCGCGCCACCCTGTTCGAGAACGCCGTGGCGCAGGCGCCCCACACCGTCCCCTCCGTGCTCCAGATCATGACCTCGCGCTTCGCCATGGGCCTGACGGTGCCGCCCGACGTGCCGACCCTGGCCGAGCTGCTCCAGTCGCAGGGCTACCAGACCGTGGCGGTGGTCGACAACCCGCACTTCGAGCAGGCGCGCGAGGCCAACGGCCTGCGGCGGGGCTTCGACCACTTCTGGCGCAACGGCGTGATCGCCCGCGGAAGCCTGGCCAAGCAGATGTACAAGACCGAGACGCCGGGCGACGCGATCACGGCCCAGGCGCGCCGGGTCGTGCTGGCCCGCCGGCCGGGGCAGCCGCTCTTCCTGTGGGTGCACTACTTCGACCCGCACGACCCCTACCTGCCGCCCTTCGACGCCGACATGGACCGCCTGTCGCAGTGGAACCCCAGCCCCTACACCGGCGACGTGCGCGCCACGCCGCTCTACAAGGCGGAGCCCGGGGCGGCGGTGGAGCTGGGCGAGGCCGACCGCCGGCACCTGGTGGACCTGTACGACGCCGAGGTGCGCTACGTGGACCGCGCGGTGGGCGACCTGTTCGACACGCTCGAGCAGCAGGGGCTGTTCGAGCGCGCCCTGGTGGTGTTCGCCTCCGACCACGGCGAGAGCCTGGGCGAGCGCGGACTGTGGACCCACGGCCAGTCCTGCTGGGAGCCCGAGATCCGCATCCCGCTGGTGGTCAAGCTGCCGGGCCAGCGCCAGGCGGCGCGCCGGCGCGAGGCGGTCCAGGCGGTGGACATCGCGCCGACCGTCTTCGAGGTCCTGGGCCTCGACGCCTCGCGCCTGCGGCTCGACGGGCGCAGCCTCCTGAAGCCCCACGACGAGCCGGCCTTCGTCTTCTGGCGCGACTGGCAGGTGGTGCGCACGCCCGAGTGGAAGCTGGTGCAGCGCTCCTCGGGCGCCGAGCTCTACCGCGTCGACCGCGACCCGGGCGAGCAGCAGGACCTGGCGGCCGCGAACCCCGAGGTCGTGCGCAGCCTGCAGCAGGCGCGCGACCAGAAGCTGCGCCGCCTGGGGGCCACGCCCGAGGAGCTGGCGGCGCTCTCGGCCCGCAACGTCGAGGCGCTGCGCGCCCTGGGCTACCTCGGCAACTGAGCGTGGCCCGGCGAGCGCTCGTCAACAGCGTCCCGAAGGCGGGCACGCACCTGCTCAAGCGCGCCCTGGCCCTGTTGCCGGGGGTCAGCGCCCTCGACCTGCACTTCGACATCCGGCAGACGGCGGGCGAGGTGCGCGCCGGGCTGCTGGCGCTGCCGCCCGGAGGCGCCGCCACCGCCCACCTCGTCCACCGGCCCGACTACGTGGCGGCCCTGCAGGGGCTCGAGCTGGCCCGCTTCCTGGTGCTGCGCGACCCGCGCGACGTGGCGCTCTCGCTGGCCGAGTACATCCCCACCCTGCCGGCCCACTACCTGCACGAGGTCTTCGGGGGCCAGCCCTTCGAGCAGCGGCTGCTGGCCTGCATCCGCGGCCTGGCCGAGCCGCAGCCGGCCTGGGACAGTGTGGCGCTGCACGACGTGGCCTCGCTCTACCGGCAGTTCCTGCCCTGGCGCGACGAGCCCGGGTGGCTGTGCCTGCGCTTCGAGGACCTGGTGGGCCAGGCCGGCGGCGGCGATCCCGGGCCGCAGCGGGCGGCCCTGGCGGCGGTGGCGCGGGCCCTCGACGCGCCGCTCGAGGGGGACGGCCTGGCGGCCGTGGCGCGCCGCGTCTTCGACCCGGCCAGCCCGACCTTCCGGAAGGGCGAGATCGGCGGCTGGCGCGCGCGCTACGCGCCGGAGCATGTGCGCGCCTTCAAGGACGTGGCCGGGGAGCTGCTGGTCGAGCTGGGCTACGAGCGCGACCTGGACTGGTAGCGGCGCCCTCCCGCCGCGGGGCGGAGGGAGGGGCCGCGGGACGGCCTACTTCTTCGGCACCCACCAGGCCGGGTCGGCGGCGTCCTTGACCAGCTCCTGGGCGTCGCTCCCGTCGGCCTTCATCAGGTAGACCGAGCGGCCCCCCTCGC
Source organism: Vicinamibacteria bacterium (assembly GCA_039812725.1). Classification (GTDB taxonomy): domain Bacteria; phylum Acidobacteriota; class Vicinamibacteria; order Fen-336; family Fen-336; genus JBDIBD01. Next base: position 2,194 of record JBDIBD010000234.1, read on the forward strand.
CGGCGCGGTCGAAGGCCAGGCGCTCGGTGCCGCCCCAGGACGGGTTGCGGTCGTCGGCCTTGGCCGGGCTGAGGCGCTTCGCGCCCGTGCCGTCGGCCTTCATCACGTAGATCGCCGAGGCGCCGGACTCCTCGCGCTCGAAGGCGATCCAGGCCCCGTCGGGGCTGTAGACGCCGCCGCGGCTGGGCTGGGCGGCCCTGGTCAGCTGCTGGGCGGCCTTGTCGCAGCTGTTGTCCTTGACGCAGGCCAGCGGCAGCGTGAAGAGCTGGTCCACGCCGGCCACCGGCGCCGTGAAGAGCAGGCTGGTCCCGTTCGGGTGGAAGGCGGCCCGGCTGGCCTGCACGGCCAGGGGCACCCGGGTCGACTTCTTGTCGGCCAGGCCGTAAACGTAGAGCCCCGCCTCGCCCGTGATCACGTCGTAAGCCGCCTGGCTGCCGTCGGCGCTCCAGGCCGCGTGCTGGGCCTTCACCGAGGCGGGCGTGAGGCCGCTGAAGGTCTGGCCCACGATGTCGAGCAGCGACAACCCGAAGTCGGAGTTGTAGACGAACTTCTGGCCATCGGGTCCCCAGGCCGGGGCTTCCATGCGCTCGGGCAGGTCGTAGCTCTCGATGCGCCCCGAGACCAGGTCGGCCACCTTGATGGCGCCCTTCTGCTCGAAGGCCACCTTGCCCACGCCGATGCCGGCCTTGACGGTGGGGGGCGTCGGCGTGGGGGAGGGGGACGGCGACGGCTCGGCCGCCAGGACGGACGAGGCCAGGCCCAGGACGGCGGCGCAGGCGGCCAGGCGCAGAACGGTGGATGGCTTCATGCTCTTCTCAGCTCCTCGTCGAAAGCGCTTTGGCCGGCGCGGCCCAAACCCGCGCCGGCGCCCGCCGGCGCGGGCGCGCGAACGGACCCCGATTGAGACGTTCAACCTACCGCGCCGGCCGGGGCCGGTCAAGACGGCCGGCCCCGCTACTCCTTGAGGTAGCCCCGCTCCCGCAGCAGCTCCACGATGCGCCGGGCGTTGGCCTCGATCGAGCAGCCCACCGTGTCGAGCACCAGCTCGGCCGCCGGAGGGGCCTCGTAGGGGTCGTCGATGCCCGTGAAGCCCTTGAGCTCCCCGCGCCGGGCCTGGGCGTAGAGGCCCTTGGTGTCGCGCCCCTCGCACACCTCGAGGGGCGTGTCGACGAAGACCTCGAAGAAGCGCTCGGGCCCCACCAGGTTGCGGCACTCCTGGCGCGTGGAGCGGTAGGGACTGACGGCGGCGCACAGGGCCACGCCGCCGTGGCGCACGATCTCGGAGGCCACGAAGCCGATGCGGCGGATGTTGGTGTCGCGATCGGCGCGCGAGAAGCCCAGGCCCTTGGAGAGGTGCGTGCGCACCACGTCGCCGTCCAGCAGCGTCGAGCGCCGCCCGCGCTCGAGCAGGAGGGCGGCCAGGGCCTCGGCCGTGGCCGACTTGCCGGCCCCCGACAGGCCCGTGAACCAGACGCAGAAGCCCTGGCGGTGGCGCGGCGGCGAGGTCTCGGCCAGGATGGCGGCCGTCTCGGGGCGCGTGAACCACTCGGGCAGCGGCCGCCCCAGGGCCAGGTACTGGTCGCGCACCTGGGTCCCGGAGATGTTCAGCACGCGCGCCCCCGCGGGCACCTTGTCGCTCTCCTCGTAGCGGTCCTGGTCGGGCAGGTAGACCAGCTCGCGGAAGGGGACCATCTGCACGCCGATCTCGCCGGCGTGGCGGGCCACCAGCTCCTGGGCGTCGTAGGGGCCGAAGAACGGCTGGCCATCCGTCCCCGGCGCCGGCCCCGCGTGGTCGCGCCCCACGATGAAGTGGGTGGCCCCGTAATTGCGGCGCACGATGGCGTGCCAGAGGGCCTCGCGCGGGCCGGCCATGCGCATGGCCAGCGGCAGCAGGCTCAGGAGCGTGCGGCGCGGGTCGTAGTGGCGCTCGACCAGGGCCTTGTAGCTGCGCACGCGGGTGTAGTGGTCCACGTCGCCGGGGCGGGTCAGGCCCACCACCGGGTGCAGCAGCAGGGCCCCGTCCACGGCCGCGGTGGCGCGCTTGGTCAGCTCCTCGTGGCTGCGGTGCAGCGGGTTCCTGGTCTGGAAGGCCACCACGGCCGGGGCGCCCATCTCGGAGAGGCGCGCGCGCACCTCGGCGGGCGTGCGGCGCAGCTCGGCGAAGTCGTAGTAGCGCGGCAGCGCCAGCACGCGCAGGTGGCCCGAGACGTTGACCCGGCCCCAGCGCCCCATCTCGGCCACCAGCGGGTGGGCCAGGTCGTGCCGGCCCAGGATCGCGCGGGCCTCGTGCTGCGGGTCCCAGGCGTAGGCCTCCTCGACCCGCATCACCGCCAGGGGCTCGTTCTTCGAGTTGCGCAGGCAGACCTCGTCGCCCAGCCGCACCTGGGCCGGGTCCACGGGCAGCGTGATGGGCAGCGGCCAGAGCGTGCCGTCGGCCAGCCGCAGCTCCTCCAGCACGCGCTCGTAGTCGCGGTGCGAGAGGAAGCGGTCGAGGGGCGAGAAGGCCCCGCAGGCCAGCAGCTCGAGATCGTGCACGGAGCGGTCGGAGAGGGTCAGCGAGGGCAGCCTGCTGGCGTGGGCGGCCAGGGCCTCGCGCTCCTCCGCCGCGACCAGCAGGTCGACCAGCCGCCCGCCGTAGGGCGTGTTGGGGGCGCCCACCTCAGGCGCCCGCCACGGCGGCGCAGGCCGCGCGCACCTCGCCGGCGATGCGCTCGGCGGTGGCGAGCGGCAGCTCCGGGTAGAGCGGCAGGCACAGCACCTCGCGCGAGAGCTGTTCGGAGACCGGCAGGTCGCCGGCCTTCCCGCCGGCCACGGCCATGGCCGGCTGGAGGTGGATCGGGCGCGGGTAGTGCACGGCCGTGGCGATCTTTTTCTCCGTGAGGTGGGCCTGCACGCGGTCGCGCTCGGGGACGCGGATGGTGTAGAGGTGCCAGGCCGAGCGGCAGCCCGCGCGCTCGGCCGGCAGCACCACGCCGGGGAGGCCGGCCAGGGCCCGGCTGTAGGCCTCGACCACCGTCCGGCGCTCCGCGTTCCAGCGCTCGAGCTGGCGCAGCTTGACGCGCAGCACCGCGGCCTGCATGGTGTCGAGCCGGCTGTTGGTCCCGAGCAGGACGTTGTCGTACTTGTGCACGCCGCCGCCGTGGTTGGCGATGCGCGCCACCCTGTCGAGGAACTGGGCGTCGCTCGAGACCACCGCGCCCGCGTCGCCGTAGGCGCCCAGGTTCTTGCCCGGGTAGAAGCTGAAGCAGGCCGCGTGCCCCAGCGCGCCGGCCCGCCGGCCGCCCACCTCGGCCCCGTGGGCCTGGGCCGCGTCCTCGAGCACGGGCAGGCCGTGCCTGGCCGCGATGGCGCCGATGGCCGGCATGTCGGCCGGGTGGCCGTAGAGGTGCACGGGCAGGATCAGCTTGGTGCGCGGCGTGATGGCCGCCTCGACCCGCGCGGGGTCCATCGTGTAGGTGACCGGGTCCACGTCCACGAACACCGGCCGCGCGCCGTTGAGCAGGATGGCCTCGCCGGTGGCGATGAAGGTGTTGGCCACCGTCACGACCTCGTCCCCCGGGCCCACGCCGTAGGCCCGCAGGGCCACGGTCAGCGCGTCGGTGCCGTTGGCCACGCCCACCGCCTGGTCCGCGCCGCAGAAGGCCGCGAACTCCTGCTCGAAGCGCGCGACCTCCTCGCCCTTGATGTACTGGCTCGAGGCCAGCACGTCCAGCACGGCCCGGTCCACTTCCTCGCGGATGCGGGCGTACTGGGCCTTCAGGTCGACCATGGGGACGGGCGGGTGCGTGCTCATGCAGTTGCCTTTCGCGGGTGGGCCGTTCGCCGCGGACAGGGGCGCGGGCGGCGCTGTCGTCCGCTGCTGGCGCGCGGGCTGCGCGCCGGCGGACGGCCTAGTCTACCCGGGGGCCGCGGAACGGGCCAAACCGGGCTCAGATGAAGTGCGCGACGCGCAGGCTCGACAGCAGCACCAGCAGGATCCAGAGCGACATCAGGCCGAAGGCCCAGTCGCGCTGGGCGAAGAGCGCCACGGTCACCACCACCACGCGGCTCACCGGCGTGAACATCAGCAGCAGCAGGCCGGCCCGCAGCACGGCCGGGTCGTGGCGCAGCAGGCCGGCCAGCAGCAGCAGCCCTGCCAGCACCACGCCCACGCTCAGCAGCCCCTCGACCAGCCGGTCGAGGGACGAGGCCGCGCCCTTCACCGTCCCTCCAGCGCCATGCGCAGCCCCACCGCCAGCAGCACCACGACCATGAGCAGCTTGAGCGAGCGGGCCTGCACCTTCTGCGACAGCCGCGCCCCGAGCAGGCTGGCCGGCAGGGCCCCCAGGCAGACCGCCGCGGTCAGCTCGGGGTTGAGGTCGCCGCGCGAGTAGTTGACGAAGGCCGAGGTGGCGGCCGTGACGCCGATCATGAAGGTCGAGGTGCCGGCCGCGACCTTGATCGGGATGCCGCAGAAGGTCGAGAGCACCGGCACCTTGACGATCCCGCCGCCCAGCCCGAGCAGGCCCGAGATGGCCCCGGCGAAGAGCGAGCTGAGGAGCGCCACCGGCCCGCGCCGCAGGTGGTAGACGTAGGGCCGGCCCTCCTCCTCGATGCGGCCGCCCAGCCGGCCCGGGTCCTGGCCCACGTCGTCGATCACGTTGCGGCGCTTCGAGCGCACCAGCATGGCGGTGCTCATCAGCGCCATGGTGGCCGCAAAGGTCAGGAAGAGCTGCCGCTGGGTCAGCAGGTGCGAGAGCAGGGCGCCCCCCAGGCCGCCCACGGCCGTGGCCATCTCGAGCAGCAGCCCCAGGCGCAGGTTGACCAGGCCGCGGTTGAGGTTGACGGTGGCCGAGGCGGAGGCCGTGGCGATGACCGAGATCAGGCTGGCCGTGATGGCCTGGCGGATCGGCAGGCCCAGGCCCACGGTCAGCAGCGGCACGAGGAAGATGCCGCCCCCGAGCCCGAGCAGGGCGCCCACCAGGCCCGTGCCGGCGCCGATGAGGACGAAGACCCAGGTCGAGGTCACGAACATGCCGCGATGTTATCCCGCGGCGGGCTGCCTACAATGCGCCGATGCCGCCCGCGCTCCTCGCGCTCTTGGCGCTCTGGCTGGTCCCCGGCCTGGCGCTGGTGGCCGCCCCCTGGCCCGCCGTGCCGCTGCTGTCGGTGGCCTTGTGGCTGTGCTCGTGGGGGCTGACCGACCTGCTGGGCCTGTCGCGCGAGGCCGCGCTGCGCTCGACGCTGCTGCTGTTCGGTCTGCTCGCGCTGCTACGGCTGCCGCGACTGCCGCCGCCGCCCCGGCCCTCGCGGGCCGCGCTGGCCGTGGCGGGGACGGCCCTGCTCGGCCTCGGCGCGGCGCTCGT
>JBDIBD010000235.1:0-7536 GCA_039812725.1 Vicinamibacteria bacterium
CAGCTGTCGAGGGGCGCTTGGAGCTAGGGCATACTCACTTGTCGGCTGATAGCCCGGCGAGCTGGCTTCGGCCTGCGAGGCGCCCGTGAGGGTCGGCCCCTCGCAGCTGAACCCGAGTGTTCTGCGGGCGCAGAGGCAGTCCGAGGGTTTCGTGAAGAACGGGCATCAGACACGCCAGGTGCTGAGGGTGGGCGCACTGGTCCTGGCTGGAGTCATGGCCGCCGCGCTGGTACTCGCGGGTGTTGATTGGGCAACCGGCAAGATACTCGCCCCTCGCGTCGAACGGACCTTTCGTGCTGTCGCCCTTCTCCGCCCGGGAATGGAGCGAGCTGACGTGGAACGCGTTCTGGCGGTGAATGCGCCGCATCTCATGAAGCCGTCAGAGATCGGGCCGGGTATTTGGTCAGCGCACTTCAGCTACACCCTCATGGAGGCGTGCTACATCACGCTCGAGTTCGGCAACGCGCGACTTGTGGGCGTCGGCATGAGCGATGCCAACCAGCCGGGCCATTGCCCTGGCGCGCCCGTTGATTGGGATGTTGCGGAAGGACATGCCCGTCCACGGGATTAGTCGGCTCGCGCCGACAAGACGCATGCATCTCGGCGGCGCCGCAGAACGACGAGATGCAGCTGACGAGGCCGGCGCAAGCGAGGAGCCTCGCAGCTGATCTCGGTGTCGTGCGAACGGTGCGGGGATCATCGGAACGGCACTCGACGGTCGCGAGCCATGCCTGACTGGGTCATCAGCGACATCGTCCTTCTCTTTGCCTTCTTGGTTGTGTGCCTCGCGAGCGAGCTCATCTTCGAGGTGGCACGAGTCCTCGACTCAGAGAAGACGTTTTGGCTCCCGGCGCTCCTCTGGTTCCTAGCCATCAGTGGCGCTGCGGGCTTCGGCAGCGCTGTAGCCGTGCCCGAACGTGTTCTCAGGCCGGGTCCATTCCCAGGTACAAGCCTGGTACTCTTGCCCTGCTTGCTCGCAATCGCACTTCACGGTCTCGGCTGGTTGCGTCGCTTGCCATCTCGCCCGGTGTCGCACCTCGCAAGCTGGTACGGTGGCGTCCGGGATGGCCTTCATGAAGGACGTCGGTGCCCTGTGAGAGCATGGGCGTCGCACAACAACCGGATGGAGCTGTCGAAGCGCGAAGGTGGGCCCGCTTCGCGGGCCACCGTTAGAGTCGCGCTTCGCAGCTGATCCGGGGTGTTGGGCGGACCCCTGGGGAGAGTGAAGGAGCCGGATGATCGACGCCGCAGCGGTGTGGGAGTCAGTCGCCGCCAGAGTCGCTCACTCGGGGCCGGAGTCACTCTCGCCTGCTGAGCGCAGGTTCTACTGGGTCAACCGGTCCTTGGTCGATCTCGATGTCGGCGGCCTCTCGGGCTTCCTCTACAACCTGAACCCGTCCGCAGTGGGAGCGCGATGGGATGACCTCCGCGCCGCAGCTGACGCCCTACAGGACGCTGGAGCAGCCGGAGCTGGGCCCAGCCTCCATGAGCTCGCCCGTCGACTTGAGGAGCGGCCCGGTGGCGAGGGTCCATGGCAATCGGAACTCGACCGGCTCGCTTCAGACCTTCGCCGGCTCGAGGCGGACCTGAGAACACTCGTGGAGCCTCTGTGGGACCGGCTTGACGACCTCGCAGCCGAGGCGACGCTGTAGGAGCCACAGCCGCCCAACAAGGGCTTGCAGCTGTCGAGGGCGCTTGGTGCTGGGGCATACTCTTTTGTCGGCTGGGCTGCGTGGGATGCGCTCGTGAAGGTCGGGCCCTCGCAGCTGAAGCCCAGTGTTGGGCGACTTCTAGGAGGGCGGAGGGATCTCGCCGATGAGCGTATCCATCGTGTGGCAGGCCGTGCGCCGAACCGGGAGATCTGTGGCACCACTCGCAGGCTCTGGCTCTCGCGCCTCGATGAGTGCAGGGGTCTTCCAGGATCTCTACGAGAAGTTTGGCGCGCAGGGAAATGGCGAAGTGGACATGAGCTGGTTCGAAGCATGCCAGCAACTCGACCAGCCATCCCCAGCGCGCTGGTCCGACTGCGCCAATCCATCCAACGTACTAGCGTCCCTTCAGGCGGTGAGGAAGGCACTCGCCAAGCGCGTCGGAGCACCCCAACGGAAGCTCGTGGTCCGGATCAAGGATCCGCACACGCGCAGGCTGCGTGGCGTCGCAGATGCCGTCACATTCCTATGTGAGGATGGGCAGGCCTTCGTGCAGCCCTGGGCTGGCAGGATCGTCTACCGCGCTGCCGATGGCACTGAGGTGCGAGCCGAACCCTTGCGCAAGGGTCTCGTTCTCAACGGAAGAAGCGTCTCCTGCCCCTCTGAGCATTCCTTGCTGACGTTGTGGAGCAGAAGACATGGGGCGAGCCAGTCGACGCCCTCGACCACGTGATCGCTACGTGCAAGTTGGCCGCCCGACACGGTGGCCGTATCGTCGTCGCGCTGGCGTAGCGCGTCGCCCAACAAGCGGATGCAGCTGACGAAGCCGGCGCAAGCGACGGAGCTTCGCAGCTGATCCGCGGTGTTGGACGAACGAGTGCGGGAGCGCGGCGTTGAACATCAGCGATGACGACGCACCGTGCCCCCTGTCCCGGTCTGGATTCGCCTGGCGCTGGAGTTCCCGGGCTGTCGAGCCTCCGCAGGTAGTGCGAGCTCTCTCTGACCGCCGGGCGCGGGAGGTCTTCACGCGCGTGCTGGAGGTCGACGACTGGGTTCGGCAGCGGCCATCTCGGAAGATCCGCACAAGAGACACGGCCCAGCAGGTGGTGACCGCATGGCTTCGTGCCCGAGAGCCAGAAGCGGCCACTCAGGTACTCGCCTCCTGGAGCGAGGACGATGCGATCGTCTGCCCCTGGAGCGTCTTCTGCGACGCATGGCTGGCCATCTGCTATCCCTCCTCAGACCACCTGACCGTCCTTCCACTCTCGGAAGCCTGGGGTCTGACCTTTGCCCTGGACACGACGTTTTCGTGGCGGGGCGCCCTCGCTCGATGAGGCGCGTCGTCCAACAATGGGTTGCAGCTGGCGAGGGGCGTTTGGAGCTGGGGCATACTCTCTTGTCGGCTGATAGCTCGGCAAGCAGGCTTCGGGCTGCGAGGCGCCCTGGAAGGGCGGCCCCTCGCAGCTGAACCCAGGGTGCTCTCAAGTGAACGACGCAACACTTCGGTCATGATCCGGGCGCCGTACTCGGGGAGGCCGGGATGGAGCGTCGATGCTCAGGCAACGCGCGGCGTTTGAGTCAGGCGGACCGGGCGGAGATGGAGCGCCTGCTCTGGGACGGTGAGACGTTCGCTCTGCCGGACTGTTGCGTCGATCGCTTGAAGCGAAGACGGTGTGAAGCTGACAGGGCGCGAAGGTGGGCCCGCTGCGCGGGCCGTCCTTGGACTCGCGCCCTGCAGGTTGAGCCGGTGTTCGGCCGACCGCGGGGTGGACGAGGCGAACGACGCCACGTATTCTGTAGCCTGAGGCTCAAAGCATGCGGACCTTCAACTTCGTCGTGGAGCGCGACCCTGACACCGGCCTTCTCGTTGGCCATGTTCCAGGCTGGCCTGGGGCTCATAGTCAAGGGGACACCCTCGATGAGCTCCAACGCAACCTCCAGGAAGTCGTCGAAATGCTTCTCGAGGACGGCGAGCCCAGGCTGGAGTCGGAGTTCGTGGGAGTCCAGACCATCAAGGTCGCCTAGTGGGACAGCTGCCCACCCTCAAGCCTCGGGAGGTGGCGGCGCTGCTCGAAAGCCTCGGGTTCGTCGATGTCGCGCCGACACTACTTCGCAAGATCGCCAAGGACATCGGGCTGACGGTCGAAGGGTTCCTGGGTCGTGCATAGGGCGGCCGAACAAGGGCTGCGCGCGAAGCGCTCGTGGCAGGCTTGCCGCTCGCAGCTGAAGGCCCGTGTTCGTCGAGCGTGTGGGGGATGATGCGATTGTGAGGAGGCGCTCCGGGTCATTCGCGGCTCGCCACCTCAGGCCGGCTCCAGGGGCGCGGCGGCACCATGGACCCCGTCGTGTTGTCGGGCTTGCCTGGTATGAGCCAAGCCAGTGGTCTCGGCTGCTCGAGCTGGCCGATGACCGTGACGCCCTCGACGACACCTACGAGCAGTGGCGCCAGTCGGCCGCCAACACGATGGTCACACTCGCCACTCAGGGCGTCATCCTCCGCCCCGTAGCTATCGATCCCGACGAAGTCGCCGCGTGGTGTCGTGAGCAGGGCAGGCCGTTCGATGGCGCGGCTCGGTCGGAGTTCACCGCCGAGTCGATGCGAAATGGGACGGCCCGCTATCTCGACGAGGAACTCGGCAGCAACGCACGACGACCCGAGCGCGTCGCCGAACGACGGGCTACAGCTGACGAGGTCCGCGCTGGTCAACGACGGCGCGGCCCTCGCAGCTGAAGCCCAGGGTTCTGGGGACAGTGGGGTGCTGAGGCATGACCGACTTGAAGGTGCATGAGCTCACCGATCCGGATGCAGCGCGCCCTGGCCAGGCAGCACGAGGACGAGATCCCAGAGATCCTGTTGCGCTGGGCCGTCTCGACAGGCCTGGCCCTCGTTGCCTTCGAGGCGTTCCGGCGGGGTAGCCGTGAACCCACGCGACTCACCTTTCTCGACGACGAGCGATATCGCGACGGCCAGGGAGTCGAGCGATGCGTCTCATCGGCCTGACCGCGGCGGATTCCCCGGGGCCAAAGGGGCGCTTGGTGCGGGTGCATACGCTCTTGTCGGCTGAGAGCCCGAGATCAAAGGCCCTGGGCTGCGGGGCGCCCGTGAAGGTCGGCCCCTTGCAGGCGAAGCCCAGTGCTCGACGGACATCGAGCAGTCGGATGGCCTGGAGAGGATGCGACGGTGAAGATCGCCGAGGCTGAGGCCATTGTCGGCAGACTGCTCTCGACCTGGCAGGCGCGCGACTTCGATGGCTTCGTCGAGTGCCTTGCGGACGACGTCGAGTGGTACGACCCGGCGATGCCGGATCCACCTGCGCGCGGGCGGGTCGCCGTCAGGGCTTTCGGCGAGGCGGTAGTGCGCGCCTTTCCCGATTTCCAGTACGAAGTGCTGCCGCCACTCTGCTTCGCGCAAGACGGGAGCCGCTGCGCCATCAAGTGGCGGATCAGCGGCTCACACCTGGCCCGGCTGGAGCCGCCTGGCTACGCACCGACGGGGCGCAGGGCCGAATTCGAAGGTGTCGATGTACTCGACCTCGAGGGCGGCCGAGTGCGGCGGATCCTGACCGCGTTCGACCCTTTGCCGGCCGCGGAGCAGCTTCTGGGCCTGCGTCTTCGTCCGACTCCCGGCACGGGGCGAGCCTTCCTCGCCGTGCGAATGCAGCGGGTAGCGGCATGGCTGGCGCGACACCGGCGGTGATGTGTTCGGCCGGCATGGGCGTCCATCCACCTTGGCGTGGGCGGCGGTCAGCACGCCGATAGTGCGAGACATGGAGACCAGGGCGCATCCGACGCACCACGCCGGCTACCGCCCCGCACGCACGTTGTGGACGTACTATCCCTGCCGGCCCTGCGGCGTCGCCTGGACGTGCCCCTGCCACAAGGCCGGAGAGGCCACCTGACGGGCGGGCGACGGAGCGAGCCCGAAGGAGGAGGCGCCGTGCGAATCGAAGGCGTGCCGTTCGACACGACCGAGTGGGCCGCCGTGCCACCGACCCGCCACCCCGGGGCCTCGGGCGAGGCGCTCTGGCGCACGTTCGAGCGCGGCAACATCCGGGTGAGGATGGTCGAGTACAGCGCCGGGTACGAGGCCGACCACTGGTGCCGGCGCGGGCACGTGCTGCTGGTCCTGGAGGGTGAGCTCGTCACGCAGCTCGAGGACGGCCGCGAGGTCAGGCTCACGCCAGGCACGAGCTACCAGGTGGCCGACGACGCCCTGGGCCACAAGTCGCGCACCGCGACGGGCGCCAGGCTGTTCATCGTCGACTGACGTGCGCGGGCGCGCCTACAGCGCGCGCTCCTCCAGCAGCACCGCGGCCACGTTGAGCACCAGCCGCTCGTCGGGCAGGCGCTCGTGCCCCGCCAGGCGCAGCCGCCCGCGCAGGTAGGCCGCGCAGCGCGCGAAGAGCTCCAGCCGGGCGTGCTGCTCCAGCAGCTCGCGCCGCAGGGCCAGCTCCAGCACCACCTCGGCCTCGCGCGGCGACAGCCGCTGGCGGATGCCAGCGCGGGCCTGGGGGTCCTGGCGCAGGCTGTTGTGGCGCGTGCGGATCTCGGCCAGGGCCTCGGGGGCCGCGGGGCGCGGCACGCGCACCACCAGCGTGCCGGCCGCCAGGTCGCCGATGCGCTGGCCGCGGCGCGTGACCAGCGTGCACAGGCCGCCCACCACATACAGGAAGGGCAACGCGTCGACCACGCGCAGGAAGTTGCGCAGCACCAGCCGCTCCGTGCTGCAGCGCACGCCGCTCTCCTGGATCACGCGCAGGCCCATCAGTCGCTTGCCCGGCGTGGCGCCGTTCCAGCGCCACTCGAAGAACAGGAAGTAGCCCCACTGGACCAGGAACATGCCCACGTAGATCAGCGGCACCACCAGCGCGCCGCCGGCGGCCAGGGCCGAGACGACCGCCAGCAGCAGCGCCAGCAGGCAGCCGGCGTCCACCAGCCAGGCGCAGGCCCGCTCGACCGGCCCGGCCAGCTCGTAGCGGAAGTAGACCTGCTCGGGCGTGGTGACGACGTACTCCAGCTCGCGCCTCACGCGGCCCGTCCTCCCGGCCCGGGTAGAATCCGGCCGTGAACCTCGCGGAGTTCCTGGACGCGCGCCGCCCCGCCTGGCAGGAGCTCGACCGCCTGCTGGCCCGGGCCGAGGCCCGCGAGGTCTCCGACCTGGGCCACGAGCGCGCGCGCCGGCTGGTGGACCTCTACCGCCGCGCCTCGGCCGACCTGGTGCAGGCCCGCACGTACGGCGCGGGCGTCGAGGTCACGCGCTACCTCGAGGCCCTGGTGGCGCGCGGCTACGCCCTGCTGTACGCCGCCCCCGCCCTGCGCCTGGGGCGATCGGCCTGGGACTTCTTCCGGCGCCGCTTCCCCGCCCGCCTCAGGCGCGAGGCGCGCGCCTTCGGGCTGGTCACGGCGGCCTTCGCCGCCGGCCTGCTGCTGGGCGGGCTGACCACCGCCCTCGACCCCGAGGCCGCGCGGCTCTTCGTTCCGGCGCAGCACCAGGACTTCCGGCCCTCGGAGCGCGTCAGGACCGACGAGCGCCGGCAGGCGGAGGGCGAAGGGCCCGGCACGCTCGAGCACGCGGCCTTCTCGTCCTTCCTCTTCACCCACAACATCGGCGTCTCGATCACCTGCTTCGCCCTGGGCGTGGCCTGGGGCCTGCCGACCCTGCTGCTGATCGCCTGGCACGGCGTCTTCATCGCCGCGCTGGGGGTCGAGTACGTCAACGACGGCGTGGGGACGTTCTTCTTCGCCTGGATCCTGCCCCACGGCATCCCCGAGATGACCTGCATGCTGCTGGCCGGCACGGCCGGGCTGATGCTCGGCCGCGGCGTGCTCTGGCCGCGCGGCCTGCCGCGCGGCGCGCGCGTGCGCGAGGAGGCCCGCGGGGCGCTCG
>JBDIBD010000236.1:0-7484 GCA_039812725.1 Vicinamibacteria bacterium
CGCGCGCCGCGTCCCCGCCGCCGCCGGCCCAGCCCGACGAGACCGCGCGCCAGATGCGCGGGCTGCAGGCCCAGCTCGAGGAGCTGCGCCAGCACGGCGACCCCTCGCAGATCTCGGTGCTGGTCATGAAGGTGGCCCGCGAGCACTTCGAGCGCGCGGCCCTGTTCCTGGTCAAGAACGACGAGCTGCGCGGCCTGGCCGGCTTCGGCTCGGCCCCCCACGGCGAGAGCCTCAACCTGCTGGTGCGCGACGTGGTCATCCCGCTGGCCGAGCCCTCGGTCTTCCAGCGCGTGGTGGTGGAGCGCAAGCCCTTCCTGGGCGAGCTGCCCGACGGCAAGGGCGGCGGGGTGCTGCTGGTCAAGATCGGCCGTTTCCAGTCGCGGCAGGTGGCGCTGCTGCCGCTGGTGACCCACCGCCAGACCATGGCGGTGCTGTTCGGGGACAACCCCGAGACCGGCCGCGACCCGGGCCGGCTGGAGGCCCTCGAGGTCTTCCTGGACCAGGCCGGCACGGCCCTCGAGAACCTGCTGCTGCAGCGCAAGCTCCAGGCCCTGCAGGCCTGAGCCCCCGGGCCCGGCCTGGGATAGAATCGCCGCGAAAGGCCCCCCATGGCGAATTCCGACGATCCCAAGCAGAGCCAGGACTTCTTCCAGATCTTCACGAAGGCCAAGGAGTTCACCGAGGAGCTGCTCAAGGAGAACGAGCGGCTGCGCTTCAAGATCGCGAGCCTGCAGAGCAGCGGCACGTCGGCCCCGCCCGACGAGCGCGTCAAGGAGCTCTCCTCGCGCGTGCGCGACCTGGAGGAGCGCCTGGCCGACATGGAGGCGCGCTACCGCAAGGTCGAGGAGGAGAACAAGGAGTTCGCCGACCGCTACATCGAGATCGAGGAGCAGAACAACAACCTGGCCAACCTCTACGTGGCCAGCTACCAGCTGCACTCGACCCTCGACTTCCGCGAGGTCATCCGCATCGTCCAGGAGATCGTCATCAACCTGATCGGCGCCGAGGCCTTCCACGTCTTCATGGTCAGCGAGAAGACCGGCCACCTCGAGCTGGAGGCCTCCGAGGGCCAGGAGGCCCCGGTCACCAGCATCCCGGTGGGCGAGGGGCTGATCGGCCGTGCGGCCCAGACCGGCGAGAACTTCTTCTCCGACCAGGTGGCGCACCGCGAGGCCACGCCCTTCGACCAGCCCATCGCCGTGATCCCGCTCAAGATCAAGGAGAGCGTGATCGGCGTGATCGCGCTCAACAAGCTGCTGGTGCAGAAGACGGCCTTCACCACCATGGACTACGAGCTCTTCACGCTGCTGGCCGGCCACGCCGCCACGGCCGTCTTCTCGGCCAAGCTCTACTCGGCCTCGGCCCGCAAGCTGACCACGCTGCAGGGCTTCCTGGACATGCTCAAGCAGCCGGGCAAGCCCTAGCCGTCCCGGCCGCATCCGCCCAGCCCCTATAATCGAAGTGTCGTGGGGGGAGGGGTGTCGATGTCTCTGGCGAGGACGTTCGGGGAGCTGAAGCGGACGTACGCCCGGCCGGAGGGCGGCGTCAAGGACGAGCTGCGGCGCAACCTGCTGCGCCAGCTCCGGGCCGGGGAAACGCTGTTCCCGGGCGTGCTGGGCTACGACGACACGGTCCTGCCGCAGGTCGTCAACGGCATTCTCTCGCGCCACAACATGATCCTGCTGGGGCTGCGCGGCCAGGCCAAGAGCCGGCTGCTGCGAGCCCTCACGACCCTGCTCGACCCGGCCCTGCCGGCCGTGGCGGGCTCCGAGATCCACGACGACCCGTTCCGTCCGCTCAGCCAGTACGCCCGCGACCTGCTGCGCGAGGCGGGCGACGACACGCCCATCGAGTGGCTGGCGCCCGAGCAGCGCTACGTGGAGAAGCTGGCCACCCCCGACGTGACCATCGCCGACATCATCGGCGACGTGGACCCCATCCGCGCGGCGCGCGGGGGGCACGAGCTGTCGAGCGAGCTGACCATCCACTACGGCCTGCTGCCGCGCGCCCACCGCGGCATCTTCGCGCTCAACGAGCTGCCCGACCTGGCGGGGCGCATCCAGGTGGGCCTGTTCAACATCCTCCAGGAGGGCGACGTCCAGATCAAGGGCTACCCGGTGCGGCTGCCGCTCGACGTGTGCATGGTCTTCACCGCCAACCCGGAGGACTACACCGCGCGCGGCAAGATCATCACGCCGCTCAAGGACCGCCTGGGCAGCGAGATCCGCACGCACTACCCGCAGGAGCTGGAGCAGGGCGTGGCGATCACGGCCCAGGAGGCCTGGACCGGCCGCGGCGGCGAGCTGCTGGTGCCGCGCTTCATCCGCGAGGTGGTCGAGGGGGTGGCCTTCGCGGCCCGGCGCGACCGCAAGATCGACAAGAAGAGCGGTGTCAGCCAGCGCCTGCCGATCAGCGCGCTCGAGCTGGCCGTCTCGAACGCCGAGCGGCGCGCCGTGCGCCACGGCGAGTCGCCCGTGGTGCCGCGCGTCTCCGACGTCTACGCCGCCCTGCCCGCGCTGACCGGCAAGTTCGAGCTGGAGTACGAGGGCGAGCTGGTGGGGGCCGAGGCCGTGGCCCGCGAGCTGATCCGCGAGTCGGTGGGCGAGGCCTTCTCGCTCTACATGGGCCCGGTCGAGCTGAAGGAGGTCGTGCGCCACTTCGAGCAGGGTGGCAGCCTGAAGCTGGGCGACGACGCGCCCGCCCAGGAGGCCCTGGCCCAGCTGCGCGGCGTGCCGGGGCTGTTCGACCGGCTCGACCGCGTCGGCGCGGCCGAGGGCGCCCCGGCGCCGCTGGTGGTGGCCGCGGCCGAGTTCCTGCTGGAGGGCCTGTGGGCCCAGAAGAAGATCGGCCGCAGCGACGAGCGCGGCTTCGTGGCCCCCGACCGGCGCCCCAGCGAGGTCGAGATGGACCTCGAGAAGCTGGAGCGCCTGCGGCGCCTCAAGAAGCAGGTCAACTAGGCCGCCATGGCGGTCATCCGCTACCACCGCTACACCGGCGAGCCCTGGGACGAGCTCGACCTCGAGGAGCTGGTGGGCGAGCTGGGCGACTTCCTGCTGCAGAGCGGCTACGGCTTCGAGCACGAGCTGGACGACTTCGACCAGGACTCGCTCGAGGCCCTGCGCGAGGCGCTCTGGGACGCGCTGGTGCGCAAGGGCCTGCTCTCGCCCGAGGAGCTGGAGCGCCTGGCCGGCGACCAGGACCAGCTCGACCGGATGCTCGACAAGCTGGTCGAGCGGCTGGTGCGCGAGGGCTACCTGAGGCTCAGCGAGCAGCAGCCCTTCCACGACCCCACCGGCGGCGGCAGCCACGGCCCGGCCGGCCCGCCCATGAAGTTCCAGCTCACCGAAAAGGGCAGCGACTTCCTCGGTTTCCGGGCCTTGCGCGACCTGCTGGGCTCGCTGGGCAAGTCCTCGCTCGGCCACCACGACACCCGCGACCTGGCCACGGGCATCGAGTCCTCCGGCCCGCCCAAGAGCTGGGAGTTCGGCGACACCTTGAACCTCGACGTCTCGGGGACGCTGCTCAACGCCATCGCCCGCGAGGGCCTGCACGTGCCCCTCGACCTGCAGCACCGCGACCTGCTGGTGCACCAGGCCGAGTACCAGTCCTCCTGCGCCACCGTGGTCATGCTGGACTGCTCGCACAGCATGATCCTGTACGGCGAGGACCGCTTCACCCCCGCCAAGAAGGTGGCCATGGCGCTGAGCCACCTGCTGCGCACGCAGTACCCCGGCGACAGCCTGCGCCTGGTGCTGTTCCACGACTCGGCCGAGGAGGTGCCGCTCTCCCGGCTGGGCCAGGTGCGCGTGGGGCCGTACTACACCAACACCCGCGAGGGGCTGCGGCTGGCGCAACGCATCCTGGCGCGCGAGCGCAAGGACATGAAGCAGATCGTGATGATCACCGACGGCAAGCCCTCGGCCCTGACCGAGGCCAGCGGGGCCATCTACCGCAACCCCTTCGGCCTCGACCCGCGCGTGGTGGGCCTGACGCTGAAGGAGGTCGCCAACTGCCGCCGCCAGGGGATCCTGATCAACACCTTCATGCTGGCGCGCGACCGCGAGCTGGTGGCCTTCGTGCGCAAGGTCACCGAGATGTGCCAGGGCAAGGCCTACTTCACCACGCCCTACACGCTGGGCGAGTACGTGCTGATGGATTTCCTCAACAAGAAGGTCCGCAAGGTCCACTGAAGGCGCCCTCGGCTAACATGCCCCCGGCATGAACCGGCTGCGACAGCTCGCCTGGCCCGCCCTGGCCGTGGCCCTGCTGGCCGCGGCCCTCGGGCTGCAGCAGCAGCGCGCCGACGAGGACCTGGCGCGCTGGGAGCGCCTGGTGCTGCCGGGCTTCGACGCCCGCGTCTACCAGGTCATGGCCGAGCAGCCGGCCTTCTTCACGCTGCCGCCCTGGGGCTTTCGAGTGCTGGTCCCGGCGCTGGTGCACGCGCTGCCGGGCGAGGCGGGGCCGCAGGCCTTCACCGCCGTGGCCTGGGTGGCGCTCATGGCCGGGGCGCTGCTGCTCTTCCTCTGGCTGCGCCGGCTGGGACACGCGCCGTGGCTGGGGGCGCTGGCCATCTTCGCCTGCGGCCTGACGCCGCCGGTGGCCGAGGCGGTGCGCTCGCCGTTCCTGGCCGAGCCGGTGCTGTGGGCGCTGCTGCTGGCCTTCCTGCTCGGGCTCGAGACCGGCGCGCCGCTCGGCCTGCTGGCGGCGCTGGGCGTGGCCGGCGTGCTCGGCAAGGAGATCTTCCTGGCCTTCCTGCTGCTCGCGCCGCTGCGGGCGCTGATCGACCGGGGCTGGCGCCGGGCGCTGGTCGTCGCCGCCGCGGTGATGGGCCCGGCGCTGGCGGCGTACGCGCTGCTGCGCGCCTGGCCGTCCTGGCTGTCGCCCGACACCAGCCCGGCGCCCGGGTGGGACGTCCTCTGGCTGGCGGTCTGGCGCATCCTCGAGGGCTGGCCGTACTGGTGGACGACGGCCCTCCTGCTCGGCCTGACGCCGCTCGCGCTGCTCGGAGCGCTGCGCTGGGCCGCGCGGCCGTTCCTGCTGCGCCACGGCTGGCTGATCGTGGCGGCCTGGGGACTACCGTTCGCGGCCTCGGTCTACACCGACGACCGCCAGAGCGTGCCGTTCTTCCCCGACGACATTCCGCGGCTGCTGATCTACGCGCTGCCGCCGGTCGTGCACCTCGCTCTGCTGGCCCTCCGGCCGGCGGTCGCGCCGCCGCCCGCGCCCGAGAGGACGAGCCCGCTCCTTTCCGCGCTGGGCTGGCTGGTGGCCGCCGGCCTGCTGCTCGGTGCCTACGCCGGCCTCGACCCCTACCGCCGGGTGGACCTGCGCGGCCCGCGCGACGGGCGACTGGTGCAGGCGCTCTGCTCGCAGAGCCTGGCCTTCGCGCATCGGCTCGAGTCGGGCAAGCCGGTGGCCTACGACGTGGCCGCGCGGCGCTTCGACCCCGACCGCTCCGACCCGCGCCACTTGGAGCGCATGCGCTGGTTCCTGCGGGCCGGCTGGGGCGAGCGGCCGCACTACCAGCCCGGCCCGGCTCGCACGGCGGAGTCGCGCGCGACGCTGCTGGTCCCCTGCTTGCGCCCGGACGACTGGACGCTGACGCTGCGGCTCGTCACGCCGGTGCCGCAGGCGCTCCGGCTGGAGCTGAACGGCCGGGCGGTCGCGACGCTGGACCTGCGTCCCGAGGAGCCGCGCTACCAGGCCAGCCTGCCGGCGGCGACGCTCTTTCGGGGCGACAACGAGCTGGCGCTCGTCAGCGCCACGCCCGGGATCGAGCTCGAGGAGCTGCGCCTGCAGCCCGCTCAGGCCTCCGGGCGGTAGAGCCCGGGCCGGCTGATCTCCATCCAGCGCTCGGGGTGGGGGGGCGTGACGAAGCCGAACTTGCGGTAGAGCGCGTGGGCGTCGCGGGTCACCAGCGCCCAGCGCCGCAGCCCCTGCAGGTCGGGATGGGCCAGCACGCACGCCATCAGCCAGGTGGCCAGCCCGCGGCCGCGGCATTCCTCCAGCACGTAGACGTCGGCCAGGTAGGCGAACGTGGCCCGATCGGTCACCACGCGCGCGAAGCCGACCTGCCGACCGGCCTCGAACAGCCCGAAGCAGAGCGAGT
Organism: Vicinamibacteria bacterium; assembly: GCA_039812725.1. Taxonomy (GTDB): domain Bacteria; phylum Acidobacteriota; class Vicinamibacteria; order Fen-336; family Fen-336; genus JBDIBD01. The sequence goes on from JBDIBD010000236.1 coordinate 6,110, forward strand.
TCGCGAGGGCCCGGGCCAGCAGCTCGCGCGGGATCCCCTCGGCCCAGTACGAGCGCGAGACGAAGGCGTGGACGGCCTCCAGGTCCTGCCGAGCAGGGTCGCAGCTCACCAGCAGCTCGCCCCGGGACTGCTCGAAGTGTGGCATCCGGCGAGTGTATGTCACACTCCGTCCTCATGACCGTGCTGGTGCGCGCGTGACCCCGCTGCTGCTGTGCGGCCTGCTGCTGGCCGCGGAACCCTCCTCCGCCCCCGATCCATTGGTCGCGATGCGCGCGCAGGTGGCCGAGCTGTCGGCCCGGGTCGAGAAGCTGCGCGGGCGGACCTACAAGCGTCCCGTGAAGGTCGAGTTGGTGACCCCCGAAGAGGCCCGCGCCTACTTCGTGGGGCGCGCCGAGAAGGTCTGGCCGGCCGACCGGGTGGCGGTCGACCAGGCCGTCTACGCGCAGCTCGGACTGATCCCGCCCGGGGTCGACCTGATGAAGGTCTTCCTCGACCTGCTGGAGGAGCAGGCCCGCGGCTACTACGACCCGGGCACCGACACGCTCTTCCTGGTCAGGGGCATGCAGGGCCGGGCCATGACGGTGGTGATGGCGCACGAGCTGACGCACGCCCTCGACGACCAGTACTTCGACCTCGACGCGCTGGGCGAGCGGGCCGACGACGACGACCGCAGCACGGCGCTCTCGTCCGTGGTGGAGGGCTCGGCCACCGCCGTGATGGCGGCCTACATGGCCCAGGAGATGTCGTCCGGCCGGCTGACCGAGCGGGACGTGGCCGAGATCCAGGCCGACGAGGCCCGCGGCAGCGAGCGCCTCGAGGCCGCGCCGCCGTACCTGCAGCGCACGCTGCTGGCGCCCTACGTGCTGGGCCTGCCGTTCCTGCTGCGCGGCAGCCTGCTGGGCCTGGCGGCCGGGTCCGTGCCCGCGGCCGACTTCGACCACGCCTTGGCCGCCCCGCCCGAGTCCACGGAGCAGGTGCTGCACCCCGAGAAGTACTGGGACGCCGCCCGGCGCGACCCGCCGGTGGATGTCAAGCTGCCCGACCTCTCCGCCACTCTCGGCAAAGGCTGGACGCTGGCCGGGCGGGGCCGGCTGGGCGAGCTGGCCATGGCGGTGCTCACGGGCGGCCGGCTGCCCGACCCGAGCGCCCCCGACTCGGGCCAGGCGGCGAAGTGGACCAGCGCGGCCTCCACCGGCTGGGCGGGCGACGCCTTCCAGCACTACTCCGACGGCGCCCGGCGCGTCACGTTGCTGGCCACGCTGTGGGACGGCGAGGGCGACGCGCGCGAGTTCGCCGCGGCCCTCAAGCCGCTCGCCGGCCGGCGCACCTACCGCTTCGGCGCGGCCGTGCTGCTCGTGGCCGGCGACGTCCCCGA
>JBDIBD010000237.1:0-7472 GCA_039812725.1 Vicinamibacteria bacterium
TAGGGCCTCGGCGGCGCGGGCCAGCGAGAGCATCTCGACCAGCCGCTCGGCGTGCAGGAGCGCCGGGCTGTCGCCGGGCACCGCCCGCTGACGCCGTCGCCCGACCAGGTCGCCCAGGCGGGTGCTCGCCCGCAGGACGCCCCGCAGGCTGCGGGCGTACTCGTCGCCCAGCTCGCGCACCGCGTCGCCCAGGCTGTCGGCGGCGGCCTCGACCGGCAGCCCGCCCCCCAGCAGCCGCCAGGGCCTGGCCATCGTCCAGCCGGCCTGGTCGCGCAGCGACATCAGGGCCTGGATCTGGCTGGTCCCCTCGTAGATCGGCAGGATCAGCGCGTCGCGGTGCAGCCGCTCGACCCCGTACTCCTGCACGACGCCATAGCCACCGTGGACCTGGACCGCGGCGCGGCCCGCCCACAGGGCCCGCTCGGAGCCCAGCCACTTGACCAGCGGGGTGCGCTCGCGCACCGCCCGCTGCAGGGCCGCCTGCTCGCGGGCCGGCAGGGCCTGCCCGGCCAGCTCGGCCCCGGCCAGCCGGTCCTGCAGGGCCACGGTGCGGTAGATCAGGGCCCGCAGGGCCGCGGTCTCGGCCCGCAGGTCGAGCAGCAGGTCGGCGATCATCGGGTGGCGCGCGATCGGGCGCCCGCCCTGCACGCGCCCGGCCGCGTAGCGCTCGGCCGCGGCCAGGGCCGCCTGCATGAGCCCCAGCCCCTGCATCCCGACCGCCACGCGGGCCTCGTTCATGAAGGTCAGCATGTGGCGGAAGCCCTGCCCCTCGCCCCCCAGCAGCTCGGCCCGCGAACCGTCGAAGTGCAGCTCGCAGGTGGCCGAGCCCCGGATGACGCTCTTCTTCTCGGGCCGAGCCACCTGGTAGTTCTCGCGCCCATCGAGCTCGCGCGGCGCCGCGAAGAGGGACAGGCCGGCCAGCCCCGTGGGCCCCGGTGCGCTCCGGGCCAGCACCAGACACAGCTCGCCGCAGCCGTTGGTGATGAACTGCTTGCGGCCGTGCAGGCGCCAGGCGGCCCCGTCGCGCTCGGCCCGCGTGGCCAGGGCCGGGATGTCCGAGCCCACCTCGGGCTCCGTGATGGCGATCGAGCCGGAGATCTCGCCGGCCGCCAGCCGCGGCACCCAGCGCTCCACCTGCTCGCGGCTGCCGAAGCGCCGCACCATCAGCGCCGGCGACTGGTGGAAGGCGTACAGGATCATGGTGCTGGTACAGGCCCGCGCCAGCAGCTCCAGCACCCCGCTCGAGACGCAGAACGGATAGTTCAGCCCGCCGTGCTCGCGCCCCAGGCTGGGGGCCATGGCCCCCAGCTTCCTGAGCCCCTCGATCGACTGCAGCAGCGGCCGCGGCTGCACGATCCGGCCGCCCTCGAAGCGCACGCCTTCCGCGTCGATGGCCTCGGCCCGGGGGGCCGCCACGTCGGCCGCGAACTCCCCCACCGCCGACAGGCTCTCCGCGTAGAGCTCGCGCGCTTCCTCCAGGCTGGGCGGCCCGTCGGGCTGGCCGAAGCCCCGCTCCCAGAGCGGGACGAAGGAGTCCCAGGCGATTGCGCGCTCGAAGTGGTGCCGCAGGTCGGGGTTGTCGGCGTAGAAATTCATGGAGCGGCGGCCACGGCGTGGAACGGCTTCTCGCCGCGGGCCAGGTCCAGCAGCATCGGGGCCGGCTGGAAGCGCGCGCCGTGGGCGGACTGGAGGCGCTCGAGGACCTCCACCGCGAAGCGCGCCCCCAGGTGGTCCAGGTAGCGGAACGGCCCGCCCAGGAAGGGCGGGAAGCCCAGCCCGAAGACGGCCCCCACGTCGCCGTCGCGCGGCGAGCGCAGGATCCCCTCCTGCAGGCAGAAGACGGCCTCGTTGAGGAAGGCGAAGACCAGCCGCTCCTGCACCTCGCGGACCTCGAAGGGCCGGCGCTGCAGGCCGCTGGGCAGCAGGCCGTAGACGGACTCGTCCACGCCCTTCTTGCGGCCCTTCTCGTAGACGTAGAAGCCGCGCTGGTTCTTGCGCCCCTGGCGGCCGTCGTCCACGACCGTGGCCATGCCCCCCGGCGGCGTGTGGCGGTCGCCCAGCCGCTCGTGCAGCACGTGGGCCACCTTGGCCCCCACGTCGATGCCCACCTCGTCGAGCAGCGTCACCGGCCCGACCGGGAAGCCGAAAGCCACCAGGGCCCGGTCGAGCTCCTCGATGCGCGCCCCTTCCTCGAGCAGCCGCGCAGCCTCGTTCAGGTAGGGCGCCAGCACGCGGGTGGTGTAGAAGCCGGGCCCGTCGCGCACCACGATGACGTGCTTGCCCAGCCGGCGCCCGAAGGTGACGGCCGTGGCCGTGGCCCAGGCGTCGGTCTCCGGGGTCACGATCACCTCGAGCAGGGGCATCTTCTCGACCGGCGAGAAGAAGTGCATCCCCAGCACGCGGCTGCGGCGGCGCGCGTCCCGGGCGATCTCGGCGATGGGCAGGGCCGAGGTGTTGCTGGCGAAGACACACTCGTCGCGCGTGACGGCTTCGGTGTCGGCCAGCACCCGGCGCTTCAGCTCGAGGTCCTCGAAGACCGCCTCGATCACCAGGTCGGCCTGGCGGAAGCCGCTCCAGTCGGTCGTGGCGGAGAGGCGCGAGAAGCGCTGCCCCAGCTCGCGGGCGTTGAGGCTGCCGCGCCTGCGGCGGGCCTCGAAGATGCCGTGGGCCGACTTGAGGCCGCGCCCCAGGGCCTCCGGCGTGGTGTCGCGCAGGCGCACCAGGGCGCCGGCTTCCGCCGCGGAGGCGGCGATGCCGGCCCCCATCAGCCCGGCCCCCAGCACGCCCAGCTTGCCCACCTCGCGCGGCTCGGTCCCCTCGGGGACGCCCACGTCCTTCTTGATCTCCTGGGTGGCGAAGAAGATCGAGACCAGCGAGCGCGAGACGTCGCCCACGGCCAGCTGGCCGAAGGCCGCCGCCTCGCCCTTGAGGCCTTCGTAGAGCGGCTGCGAGAGCCCCCTCCCGATCGCTTCGACGGCCGAGAGCGGCGCCGGGTAGTGGCCACCGCTCTTCTTCAGGACCTGCTTGCGGGCCTGGGACAGGATCAGGGGCTTGGCCAGACGCTCGAGCAGGCCCACGCCCGGCCTCCGGGGCCGGAGCGTGCCGGACGCCAGGGCCAGGGCGGCCTTGCGGGCGGCCGCGACCAGCACGGGCGGCGCTGCCAGCTCGTCCACCAGCCCGGCCTTCAGGGCCCGCGCGGGACGCAAAGTGCGGCCGGTCAGGATCAGGTCGAGGCCGGCCCGCAGGCCGATCAGGCGCGGCAGGCGCTGCGTGCCGCCGGCCCCGGGGACGAGCCCCAGCATGACCTCGGGCAGGCCCAGTACCGTCCTCGGGTCGCTGCTCGCGACGCGGTAGCTGCAGGCGAGAGCCAGCTCCAGGCCGCCTCCCAGGCAGGGCCCGTGGATGGCGGCCACCACCGGCACGCGCAGGGCCGCCAGGCGCTCGAAGGCCTGCTGGCCCGCGCGCGAGAGCGTCTCCGCCTCGAGCGCGCTGCGCACCTTGACGAAGTCCTTGATGTCGGCGCCGGCGATGAAACCGTCGGGCTTGCCGCTCGACAGCACCACGGCCCGCAGGTCGGGGTCGCCCTCGATCTCGGCCAGCAGCCCCTCGAACTCGCCCAGCAGGGCCTTGCCGAGCGTGTTGACCTTCTCGCCCGGGACGTCCAGCGTGACCAGCAGCAGGCCGTCCTCGCCGCGCTCGCGCCGCAGGGTCGCGCTCACGACAGCACCCCCGTCTCCCGCAGGCGTCCCACCTCGCTGGCCTCCAGGCCTGCCGCCGCCAGCACGCCGTCGGCGTGCGCGCCCAGGTCGGGCGGCTCGCCGTCCGCCTGCACCGGCGTGTCGGAGAGCCGGAAGGGCAGGCCCAGCGTGCGCAGGATCGCGCCCGAGTAGGGCTGCTCCACCCGCACCGCCGCCGCCTGTGGCTGCGACCAGGCCTCGGCCGGCGACAGCACCGGCTCGACGCAGACGTCGAGGGGCTCGAGCAACTGCAGCCACTCGGCCCGGTCGCGCTGCGCGAAGGCCCGCCCGAGGCGCTCCCGCAGCTCGGCCGCGGCGGCGCCCGTGTCCCACTGGCGCTCCACCGCGTCGGGCAGGCCGAGCGCCGCGCACAGGCCCTCCCAGAACTTGGGCTCCAGCGCCCCGACCGAGAGCCAGGCCCCGTCGCGGCAGCGGTAGAGCCCGTAGCAGGCGTGGGTGCCGGTGAGCTCGTCGCGCTCGGCCCCGCCAGCCAGCAGCCGGGTCAGGGCGCCGGTGTTGAGCGCCAGGGCGCTGTCCATCAGGCTGGCGTCGACCACCTGCCCGCGGCCGGTGCGCTCGCGCGCCTGCAGGGCTGCCAGGATCCCCAGGGCCGCGAAGAGCCCGCCGCTCATGTCGGCCAGCTGGGCCCCCGGCAGGACCGGGCGGCCGTCTTTGTCCTGGAAGGCCTGCAGCAGGCCCGCGCGTGCGGCGTAGTTCACGTCGTGGCCCGCGCGCTGCGCCAGCGGGCCCGCCTGGCCGTAGCCGGAGACCGAGCAGTAGACCAGGCGCGGGTTGGCGGCGCGCAGCGCCTCGTGGCCCAGGCCCCGGCGCGCGAGGGCCCCCGGGCGGTAGGCCTCGACGAACACGTCGGCCGTGGCCGCCAGCCGCGCCACCAGCCGGGCGCCCTCGTCCTTGCGGACGTCCACCACCAGCGAGCGCTTGCCGCGGTTGAGGGTCGCGTGCAGGGCCGACTCCTCGCCCACCGGCGGCGGCACCAGCCGCGTGGCGTCGCCCAGCGGCGGCTCCTCGACCTTGACCACGTCGGCGCCCAGGGCCGCCAGGATCCACGTGCAGTACGGCCCCGGGATGTAGCGCGTCAGGTCGATCACGCGCAGGCCTGCCAGCGCTCCCTTCGCGGGGCTCACCGCTCGAGCACCATGGCGAAGCCCATGCCGCCCTGGGCGCAGATCGAGACCAGCCCGTGGCGCGCCTCGCGGCGCTTCATCTCGCGCGCCAGCGTGGTCACCAGGCGCGCCCCGGTGGCGCCGAAGGGGTGGCCGATGGCGATCGAGCCGCCGCAGACGTTGAGCCGCTCGCGGTCGACCGTGCCGACCGGCGTGCTGCGGCCCAGCTTCTCCTCGGCCCAGCGCTGGGACTCGAGCGCCTGGATGTTCGAGGCCACCTGGGCCGCGAAGGCCTCGTGCATCTCGATCAGGTCGATGTCGGACAGCCGCAGGCCCGTGCGCTCGAGCACCGCCGGGACGGCCAGGGCCGGTCCCATCAGGAGCTGGCCGGCCGGGTCCACCGCCGCCACGGCCCAGTCCTTGACGAAGGCCAGCGGCTCCAGCCCCTCGGCGCGGGCCTTCTCCTCTTCCATCAGCAACACCGCCGCCGCGCCGTCGGTGAGCGCCGAGGCGTTGCCGGCCGTGACCGAGCCGTGCTGCCGGTCGAAGACCGGCGGCAGGGCCGCCAGGGCCTCGAGCGTGGTGTCGCGCCGCACCAGGTTGTCGCTCTCCACCGGCGCGTCGAAGCGCGGCGGCACGAACACGCGGCAGATCTCGGGGCCCAGCCGCCCGTCGTCGAGGGCCGCCGCCGCACGCTGGTGGCTGAGCAGCGCGATCCCGTCCTGCTCCGCCCGCGTGATGCCGTTCTCCTGGGCCATCTTCTCGGCCGACTGGCCCATGCTCAGGCCCGTCGAGGGCTCGGCGATGGCCGGGGTGACCGGCACCAGGTCGCGGGCTCGCAGGCTGACCCCCAGCTTGAGCCGCTCGCCCAGCGAGCGCGCCCGCGAGAAGGCCACCAGCTTCTGCGCCATGCCGCGCGAGTGCAGGATGGGCACGTCGGAGATGCTCTCGGCCCCGCCCGCGATGCCCGCCTCGCAGTGGCCGTGGCGGATCGCCAGCGTGACGTCGGCCACGGCCTGGGCGGCGGAGGCGCAGGCCCGGTTGACGGTGTGGGCGGGCACCCCCGGCGGCAGGCCCACGCCCAGCGCCACCTCGCGCCCCAGGTTCGGGGCCAGCACGGAGGGGATCACCTGGCCCATGGCCAGGGCGCCCACCGAGCGCGGGTCCACCTCGCTGCGCTCGATCAGCTCCCGCACGCAGAGCCGCGCGAGGTCGAGGGCGGTCAGATCGCGGTAGGCCGTGCCGGACTTCGCGAAGGGCGTGCGACAGCCGGCGATGACGGCCACGCGTCGCGGGGGGGTCATCTGTCCGGATCTTACCACCGGGCGCAGAGCGGGGACCACGTCGCCCGCCCCGCTTGCCGGGGCGCGCCCGCGATGGTGTGATGGGGGCTCATGTCGAAAGGGGGCGGGCGGGCCCGGGCGCTCGGCGCGGCGCTGGCGTGGCTGGGCGTGGCCTGGCCCACCGCCGCCGTGGGGCTCGACCTCGGGCACGGCCTGCGCCTCGTGCTGGGCGGGCAGGTCCAGGGCAGCTACGGCAGCGAGGACCCGGGCAGCTTCAACGCCAACCGCAGCGGCTACGTCCCGCAGCGCCTGTTCCGGCTGGGGCTGACCGCGGAGCTGCGCGCCGGCTCGCGCCTGGCGCTGCTCTCCGAGCTGCGCAGCGACGACCTCAAGAGCTTCGAGGCCGCGGCGTTGTACCTCCGCCTGCGCCTGGTGGCGCGACCCGCGCTCGACCTGCAGGCCGGCCGCATCCCGCCGCTGGTGGGCGGCTTCACCCGGCGCTACGGCGCCGGTGAGGGGCCGCTGATCGGGACGCCGCTGCCCTTCCAGTACCCCACCTCGCTGAGGCCCGACCTGCTGCCGCCCGGACCCGACGTGCTGCTGCGGGTGCGCGGCTACGGCGCCCTGGCCGCCGGCGGCGGGCCCTACGACAGCGTCGGCCTGCCGCTCGTGGAGGGGCGCGACTGGGACACGGGCGCGCAGGCCCGGCTGGCCGCGGGACCCGTCGAGCTGGCCGCCGCCTACACCCGCGGCAGCGCCTGCGACCCCGTGGTCGAGGACGACAACGCCGGCCACGCCTGGTCGGCCCGCGCGCAGTGGCGCCCGGCGTTCGGATTGGTGCTGGCGGTCTCAGGAGAGCGCGGGGCCTACCTGGCGGACGAGGCGGCCTACGGCGCCTGGGTCAAGTCGCTCCTGGACGAGCAGCGCCAGACGGTCCTGGCCCTCGACGCCGAGTACGCCGCCGGGCACGCCCTGGTGCGCTTCGAGCTCCTGCGCAGCGCCTGGGAGGCGCCCACGGTCCGCCCGGGCGACCCGCTGGTGTCGTGGGGCGCGGTCCTGGAGGCGCGCTACAAGCTGGCGCCCGGCCTCGAGGCCGGCCTGCGCGGCGAGCACCTGGCCTTCGACCGTCTGGAAGGCCGGCGCCTCGCCGACACCTGGGACGCGCCGGTCTGGCGGGTCGAGGCCGGCCTCGCGCGGCGCCTCCGGCGCAACCTCTCGCTGGCCGCCAGCTACCAGTACAACTGGCGCGACGGCGGGCCGCGCCGCGAGGGCGGGCTCGTGTCCGCGCGCGCGCAGGTGAGCTTCTGACGCGCGCCAGGTGCCTGGCC
>JBDIBD010000238.1:0-7466 GCA_039812725.1 Vicinamibacteria bacterium
GAGCCCAGCTCCTGGCCGTGCACGCTCTCGGCCACGGGCCGCTCGGCCGCCGGCAGGGCGCCGCGCCGCTCCAGCAGCAGCGCGAGGCGGTCCAGGCCGAGCATGAAGCCCACGGCCGGCAGGGGGCGGCCGAAGCGGTCCAGCAGCTGGTCGTAGCGCCCGCCGCCGCCCACCTCGAAGCCCAGGCCGCGGGCGTAGGCGCGGAAGACCAGGCCGGTGTAGTAGTCGAAGCCGCGCACCTCGCCCAGGTCGAGCGTCACCTGGCGCTGCAGCCCGGCGGCCCCGAGGGCCCGCACGGTGGCCGCCAGCTCGTCGAGGGCCTGGAGCGCCGGCGGCGCCCCGGCGCACAGGCGGCGGGCCTCGGCCAGGACCTCCGGGCCGCCGGCCAGGTGAGCCAGGGCCAAGAGCGGCACGCGGGCCGCCTCCCCCACGCCGGCGGCGGACAGCACCTCGCCGATGCCCCCGGCGCTCTTGCTCTCGACCCGCTCGCGCAGCAGCTCCTGGCGCCCCTCGTCCAGTCCCAGGCCGGCGGTGAGGCCCGCGAAGACCCCCACGTGGCCCAGGGTCAGCACGAAGTCCTCGACCCCCGCGGCCTCGAGGCACTCGGCCGCGACGGCCAGCACCTCGGCGTCGGCCGGCACGCGCTCGCCGCCCAGCAGCTCCAGCCCCATCTGGTAGAGCTCGCTCTGGCGCCCGGCGCGGGGCGGCTCGTAGCGCAGCACCTCGCCCGAGTAGTAGAGCCGCAGCGGCGCCTCTCGCTGGGCCAGCCGCCCGGCCGCGATCTTGGCCAGCAGGCTGGTGAAGTCGGGGCGCAGCGCCAGCAGGCTGCCGTCGCGCCCCACGAACGAGTACGTGCGCGGCTGCAGGGCGCCGCCGAAGACGTCGGCGTAGTCGAACAGGGGCGGGATGATCTCCTCGTAGTCCCAGCCCTCGAAGACGGACACCACGCGCTCCTCGATGGCCCGCCGGCGGCGGGCCTCGTCGCCGAAGAAGCACTGCACCCCGGGCGGCACCTGGGCGGGGGCGCGCGTCCCTCCGTTGGCCATCAGTTCCCCACGTAGCGGGCGTACAGCGCCCGCGCGCGGGCCGCGTCGCCTTCGCCCTTGACGATCGCGCGGCCGTCCTCGAAGACCACCAGCTCCCCCTCGGGCGCGCCGAAGCGCAGCAGGTACGGGTTGCGGGTGACCGGCCCCAGGGGGCGCAGGCGCGCCTCCAGCTCGGCCAGGTCGAGGCGCGTGCCGGCCGGGGCGCGCACCTGTACGGCGTCGCGGCCGCACAGGCTGGCCGCGCCGGCCGGGCGCTCCTCGTCCAGGTAGTCGAAGCGCCGCTCGGTGCAGGCCGGGCAACTGGGCGGCTGGCCGGCCAGGTCGAGCACGTCCAGCGTGCCGGCCCACACGTCCACGTTGACCAGTCCGGGCAGCAGCGCGTCGCGACGGCCTGAGAGCAGCTTGAGGGCCTCGGTGGCCTGCAGGGCCGCCACCGTCTGCACGATGGGCGCGATCACGCCGGCCGTGTCGCAGGTCGGCCCCGAGCCCGGCGCCGGGCGGTCCCCCAGCACGCAGCGCAGGCACGGCCGCTCCCCCGGCAGGATCGCCAGCACCAGGCCGTAGGAGGAGACGCAGGCCCCGTAGATCCAGGGCCGCCCCAGCTTGAGGCTGGCGTCGTTCAGCACGTAGCGCAGCTCGAAGTTGTCGCTGCCGTCGAGCACCAGGTCGGCCTCGGCCGCCAGCCGTTCGACGCTCTCCGGCCCCAGGTCGAGCACCCGCCCGCGCACCTCGACGTCGGAGTTGAGCCGTCGCAGACGGGCCTCGGCCGCCACGGCCTTGGGCAACCCCTGGCGAACGTCGCTCTCCTCGAACAGGGACTGGCGCTGCAGGTTCGACTCCTCGACGAAGTCGCGGTCGACCACGGTCAGGGCCCCCACGCCGGCCCGCACCATGGTCTCGGCCAGGGCCGAACCCAAGGCGCCACAGCCGGCCACCAGCACGCGCGCGGCGCGCAGGCGCGCCTGGCCCTCGGGGCCGATGGGGGTGAAGCGTTCCTGGCGCGAGTAGCGCGTCACGCCACCCTCCCGCGCCGCGCCAGCTCGGCCAGGGCGCCCTCGCGCATGGCCTCGACCGGGGCCTCGAGCCCGGTCCAGCTCTCGAACTGGGCGGCGGCCTGGGCCACCAGCATCTCGAGGCCGTCGATCACCGTGCAGCCCGCGGCGGCGGCCTCGCGCAGCAGGCGCGTCTCGAGCGGCGTGTAGACCATGTCGAAGACCACCCTTCCCGGGCGCAGCAGCGCGCCGGGGACCGGGCTCTCCTGCGCCCCCGGCCACGAGCCGACCGGCGTGGCGTTGACCAGCACGTCCCAGGCGCGCCGGTGGAGCGAGTCGAGCGTCCCCCAGGCGCAGTCGGCCGCCTGGGCCACGGCGGAGGCCTGCTCGCTGCGGCGCGCCAGCACGGTCACGTGGGCCCCGCGGTGCGACAGGGCGAAGGCGGCGGCACGGGCCGCGCCGCCGGCGCCGAGAATCACCACCTCGCGCCCCTTCGGGTCGAGGCGGCGCCGGAGCGGGACGAGCACCCCGAGGCCGTCGGTGCTCGACCCGGAGAGCTGGCCCTCGCGCACCACCACGGTGTTGACGCTGCCGGCCAGGGCCGCAGCCTCGTCGAGCTCGTCCAGCCGCTCCACGATCGCGGACTTGAAGGGGCGCGTGACGGCGAAGCCGGAGAGGTCCAGCGCCGGCAGGGCGGCCAGGAACGGCGCCAGCGCCTCGGCCTGCAAGGGCAGGTAGATCGCGTCGAGGCCGCGCGCCACGAAGGCCGCGTTGTGGGCGGCGGGCGACAGGCTCCTCTGCACGTCGGTGCCGAGCAGGCCGTAGGCCCGCGTGGCGGGCCCGACCTGGCGCACGCGGTAGAGCTGGTGCAGCCGCGCGGCATCGACCTGGCCCGGCGCGGCCTCCGCCCCGGCCTCCGGTGCGGAATAGGTGAAGGGCGCCCCCAGGCGGCCGGCCAGCAGGCGCGTCGGCAGCCCCAGCGGCCCCATCGCGACGGGCAGCAGCGGCGGGCCGCCGGCAGCGTTCACGGCCCGGGCGCAGGCCAGCAGTCGGCCCACGTCGGCGATCGAGCGCGGCGTGACCGCGATCTTGACCAGGTCTGCGCCCAGCCCGGCCAGCCGCTGGTAGAGGCCGGCCAGGTCCTCCGGGGTCCCCTCGAAGTCGTGGTGCGAGACGATCAAGCCGCGGCCGGCCTTCTCGACCATGACGTCGGTGAAGCCGCTGTCGCCCTCGACGTCCACGTAGTCGAAGCCGCGCCGGGCCGCCTCCATGAGCAGCTGGCGGCGGCGGGCGGGCTCGACCTCCAGCTGGCCGCCCTGCTCCTTCGGCCGGCAGGTGAAGACCAGCGGCCGCCGCCGCGCTCGCAGCAGGGTCAGGAGGTCGGGGTCCTGCAGGGCGTCGGCGCGGATCTCGAACAGGTCGGCCAGCTCGTGCAGGTCGACCATGCGGTCGATCACGGCCGCGGGCGTGCTCTCGCCGAGCGTGACGCACACACGGGTCACGGCCGCCTCCTGCCCGTCTGCCTGCCAGCGTCCTTCAAGCGACCCCCAAAAATCAAAAGGCCCCTTCGGGGTTCCCGAAGAGGCCTTGGATCGCTCCGCCTTCCCTCAGGAACCCGTCCGCGCGAGCGGCCGGGCCCCCGGGCCCGCCGCTACGCGGCGTGGTGCCAGTGGCGCCAGTACGAAAACGGCGAAAGCGAAGTGGGCGTCGACATCAGGGCAGGGATTCTAGGGCCGCCCGCCCGGCGCTGTCAACGCGGCGGCGGCGAGGCCCGGCCCCGGGCCCGCCGGCGGGCCTCGCGGCGCTCCTTCGCCTTGCCGGAGGCCTGCGCTTCCCGGCGCTTCTGGGCGGCCTCGTACTCCTGCCAGTACTGCCGCCGCTCGCGCCGGGCCTTCTGCTGGGCCACCGGGTCGCTGCTCTCGAAGTTGGCGAACAGGGCTGCGCGGCGCGGCTGCAGGCCCTCCACCAGGCCGCGCAGGCCGAAGGCCGTGGCGGGCAGATAGGAGTACGTGCGCACGTGTCGCTGCCCCGTGCGGAGGCCCACCGGGGCCTCGTCCTCGTCGAGCAGCAGCAGGAAGGGCAGCCGCGAGGCGATCGGCGCGTACAGGTCGCAGCGCTCGTCGACGGCGATGCGGGCCTCGAACAGCACGTCGCGCTGCACGCGCACCGGGTCCTCGCACAGCGCCAGGCGCAGGTCGGGCTGGTAGGCCTTCTCGCGCAGCACGTCGGCCACGATCTCGGCGTTGGGCTGGCCGGCCCGGAAGGCCGGAAGGAAGACGGTCGTGAGGGCCACGAACAGGACCGCCACCGTCCCCGACAGCAGGCCCAGGGTGAGGGCCGGGCGCGCCCGCAGGCTGCCGAGGGCCAGGGCCAGCACCAGCAGGCCGGCGCCCAGCGACACGAGCCGCAGCGCTGCGTCGGGGGGCAGCCAGCCGGCCGGGATGGTGGCGGGCAGGCGCAAGGCCAGGCCTGCGCCCACGGCCATCAGCAGCAGCACGCCCCGCGACCAGCCCCGCTCGAGCCGGCCCCAGGGCCGAGCTGCGAGCGCGTGGCCCACCACCAGCGACAGGGCCGGGTAGAGCGGCAGCAGGTAGTAGTCGATCTTGCCGCGCGAGAGGCTGAGGGGCACCAGCATCAGGGCCACCCAGGCCAGCAGCAGGCGCGCCCCGCCGTCTCCCCCGCCGGCCTGCCGGTCGGGCCCCCACAGGCGCCAGAGAGCCAGCGGCAGGAACAGCGACCAGGGCGCGCCCTGGGCCAGGTAGGTGGCGAGGTAGTACCAGGGCGGCCGGCCGGAGTCGTAGGTGGAGGCCGCGAAGCGCTGCAGGTTCTCGCGCAGGAAGAACCACTCCAGCGGCCCGCTGCCCAGGCGCGCGTAGACCAGGGCGAACCAGCCCAGGCCGGCCACGGCGAACAGCGCGGCGGCGAGGGCCACCGGGCCCGGGCGTAGCGGCGGGCGCTGCCCCGAGCCGCGCCAGCGCGCCGCGGCCAGGGCCAGGAGGCCCAGGCCGGGCAGCAGCAGCGCGATCGGCCCCTTGGTCAGGAAGCCCAGTCCCAGCACGAGCCCCAGCGCCGGCACGGCCCAGCGCGCGCGACCGCCGTAGGCGGCCAGGCCGAGGGCCAGCGCCAGCGTGCTGAAGAGCGCCAGCAGCGCGTCCGACATGGCCACGCGCCCGAAGCCCACGAAGGCCACGGTGCTGGCCAGCACCAGCGTGCCGGCCAGGGCGGCGCGCCGCCCGAGCGCCTGCCAGCCCAGCCAGCAGGTGGCCAGCAACGTCAGGAGCGTGGCCAGGGCCGGCACCAGGCGGGCGGCCTCGGGGGTGAAGCCGAAAGCCTCGAACGAGAGCGCCATCAGCCAGTAGGTCAGGGCCGGCTTGTCCCAGAAGGGCTGGCCCCGGTAGTACGGCGTGAGCCAGTCGCCGCGCTCGACCATGCCGCGGGCGGCGTCGAGGAAGTAGATCTCGGCCCGCTCGAGCGGCGCCACCCCCAGCGACGGGAACAGCATCAGCGCCGCCAGCAGCAGCGTGCCGCCCAGCGCCAGCGTGGCCGTCCTGTCGCCGCGGCCCTCGGGAGTCTCGCTCACTCGGTGTCTCGGGAACGGCGCGCGTCAGCGCGTCGCGGCGGCCGTCTCGCGCTGCCGCTTCAGGTGCAGCTGCCCGCAGGCCGCCAGGATGTCCTGCCCGCGCGGCCGCCGCACCGAGACCGGCACGCCGGCCTCGGCCAGCACGCCGCAGAAGGCCTCCACGTCGGCCGGGCTGGGGGCCGCGAAGGGGATCTCCGGGGCCGGGTTGAGAGGGATCAGGTTGACCTTGCAAGGGCGCCCACGCAGCAGGCGGGCCAGCTCGAGCGCGTGCGTCCCGGTGTCGTTGACGCCGCCCAGCAGCACGTACTCGCAGGTCACCCGGCCGCCGCGCGGGACCGGGTAGCGCTCGGCCGCGCGCAGCACGTCGCGCAGGGGGTACTTCTCCTCGATCGGCATCAGCTCGCGCCGCAGCTTCGGGTTGCTGGCGTGCAGGCTGATGGCCAGGTTGGGGCGCAGCGGCTCCAGCATCAGCTTCTCGAGCGCCGGCAGGATGCCGACCGTCGAGAGCGTCAGGCGCTTGGGCGTGACGGCGAAGCCGTCGGGGTCCATCAGCACGCGCAGGGCCTTCACCGTGTGCTCGTAGTTGAGCAGCGGCTCGCCCATGCCCATCACCACGACGTTCCAGGGCCGGTCGGCCAGGGCCGGAAGGGCCGCCTCCGGCTCGGCCATGACCGTGGCCACCTGGCCGAGGATCTCGCCGGTCGACAGGTTGCGCTGGTAGCCGCGGATGCCGGTCAGGCAGAAGGCGCACTTGAGCGGGCAGCCGGCCTGGGTCGAGATGCAGATGGTGCGGCGGCGCGCCTCGGGGATGTAGACGCTCTCGATCGTGGCGCCGCCCTCGAGGCGGAAGAGCAGCTTGACCGTCCCGTCGGCCGAGCGTTGGCGCTCGACCACCTCGGGCCAGCGCAGGTCGTGGCCGGCCGCCAGGCTCTCGCGCAGGGCCTTCGGCAAGTCGGTCATCTCGGCGATCGAGCGCACGCGGCGGGCGTAGAGCCAGGCGTGCACCTGGCCGGCCCGGTAGGCCGGCTGGCCCAGGCTGGTCAGGATCTCGCCGAGGGCCGCCCGGTCCAGGCCGAAAAGATTGCGTCGCGCGTCGCCGCTCACCCGCGGATTATCTCCCAGGGCTGCGCTGCGGCCGAAAACCGGGGCTCAGGCCGACTTGCGGCGACGCCCGCGCCAGGCTCTCACGATCCGCCAGAGCACCCACAGCACCAGGCCCCACGGGGCCAGGAAGGCGAAAGCGTAGATCATCACCGCGAGCGAGCGGCCCATCACCTCGAGCGCGTCGTGCAGGGCCTCGCGCAGCGGCTCCCAGGCCCCGCCCGAGACCAGCGCCTGCGGCTCGGCCAGCTCGACCGTCAGAGTCGAGAGCGCCACCTGCTGGTCGTAGAAGCGGCGCTCGCCCTCGGCCTGCTCGATCTCCTCGGTCACGCGCGCCAGCTCGCGCTCGGCGGCCAGCACGTCGGCCAGGCCGGCCGTGCGGTCCTTGAGGATCGCGCGCAGGCGCTCGGCCGTCTCGCGCTTGACCCGCAGGCGCGTCTCGAGGTCCGTATAGGCCTTCGTGACGTCCTGGGCGTTGACGCTGCGGGCGCGCACGCGCCCCAGGCCGCCCGTGCCGCTCATCAGCTCGTCGAAGCGCTCGGCCGGCACGCGCAGCACCAGCGTGCCGCTCTCGTGGCCGTTGTCGTCGCGCCGCGAGCGCGTCTCGGCCACGTAGCCGCCCAGCGTCTCGGCCAGCCGCGCCAGCCTCTGGGCCGCCTCGCCGAAGGCCGGCACCTCGACCGTCATCTGGCCCGTGCGCACCAGCTTGCGGGCCGCGGCCATGGCCGCCAGGCCGCCCGGCTTCTG
>JBDIBD010000239.1:0-7406 GCA_039812725.1 Vicinamibacteria bacterium
GGCGGGCGCGGCCGGCAGCGGCAGCGCCAGGGCCGCCGCCAGCAGCACGGCGCGCGCGCGGCCCGTCAGGGCTCGATCTCCGTGACGCCCTGGAAGGAGAACTTCTGGCCGCCCACCGAGGCCTCGTACATCAGGCCGCCCTTGGCCATGGTCACGATGGCCACGCCCTTGCGCCAGGCCAGGTCGGCCGCGGCGCGCGCGCTCAGGGCCACCGCGGAAACCTGCGCGTCGAGCTTCAGGCGGCCGCGCTTGAAGTTGTCGAAGGCCTCGCGGTTCTTGAAGAAGACCACCTCGCTGTAGGCCTGCCCGCCGAGCTGGAAGCCGATGGTCACCTGGATGAGCGTCGAGCGCCCGACCCAGGCGCCCCGCTCGTAGACCAGGCCCTTGCCCCGCGCCGCGCCCACGCCCAGCCCGCCCTTGCCGACGGTCGGGAAGACGGCGTAGCCGTACGCGTCCTCGAAGACCTGCTCGAGGCCGGGGTCTTCCTCCTGGAAGCGGGCGACGACCTCGCGGGCCTCGTGCTGGGGGTCCTTGTGGTCGCCGGCGCGGGCGTCGAGGGGCAGGAGCAGGACCAGGGCCAGCCCGGAAAGGAGGCGGCGGCGCATTCCCGATTGTAGCCGGGGCCGCGGCGGCTCAGCCCTTCCCCAGCAGGTCGGCCGTGGCCAGGTCGAGCAGCGCCAGCGCGGACGGCCGCAGCCCGGTCACCCGCAGCGCGTGCACGAAGGTGGTGGCCCCGTACATGAGCGGCACCAGCGGGGCCTCCTTCGTGAGCAGGCTCATGATGGCGGCCAGCTGCTCGTGGCGGCGCGAGGCGCGGTAGTCGGCCAGGGCCCGGTCCATCTCCGGCGAGCGCAGGCGGCCGGCGTTGGCGGAGTCCTCGTGCGAGCTCTCGCCCGGGATGCGCGCGGAGGAGAGGTGGCTCTCGAGGTAGTCGCTGGGGTCGGGCGTCTCGGCCATCCAGCCACCGAGCAGCAGGTCGCAGCGGCCGGCCGCCTCGGCCTTCAGGAACTCGTCCAGGCCGTGGGTGTGGACCAGTTCGAGGGTGATGCCGAAGCCCGAGAGCTGGCTGCGCAGCAGCTCGGCGGTCTGCCGCGGGCGCGGCAGGTACGGGCGCGGGGCCCAGGTCACCAGCAGCGACAGTTGGCGCGGCGCGGCGGCGCCGGCCGCGGCCAGTTGCGCGCGCGCCTTCTGCGGGTCGTGGCTCAGCCCGTCCCGCACGGGAGTGACGGCCAGGCCGCGCGGCAGCAGGCTGGAGGCCGTGAAGGCCAGGGGGTTGTGATAGGCGTCGGCCGCCAGGGCCTGGCGGTCCACCGCGTGGGCCAGGGCCTGGCGCACGCCGGGGTCGCGCAGGCGGGGGCTCTGCGTGTTGAGGAACAGCGAGCCGGTCGAAAGGCCGGGCAGCACGGTCTGGCGCCACCCCTGGGCCCGCGCCGCGCCCTCGCGCGGTTGCACGAGCGTCACGTCGACCAGCCCCTTCTCCAGGGCCGCGTAGAGCGCCGTCGGCTGGCCGTCCCGGTCCGGCGGGAAGGTCTCGAGCACCACCTCGTCGAGGAGCGCGCGGCGGTGGGC
This sequence comes from Vicinamibacteria bacterium, assembly GCA_039812725.1. Lineage (GTDB taxonomy): Bacteria > Acidobacteriota > Vicinamibacteria > Fen-336 > Fen-336 > JBDIBD01. Next base: position 1,570 of record JBDIBD010000239.1, read on the forward strand.
GTGCGGGTTGCGCACCAGGTGGATGCGTTCCGGCCGGCTGTCGGGGGCCACGGCGAAGGGGCCGGTGCCCAGCACGGCCGCGCCGTGCGGGCGGGAGACGCCGCACTGCAGGTGGCCCAGGCTGAGGTCGAAGCGCCCGTTCGGGACCTTGAGGGTGAAGGTCAGCCACGGCTCCTCGACCGAGAGCTGGGCCTGCTCGCGGATCACGCGCGAGTGGCGCAGCGAGGCCGCCACGTGGTGCGCGGCCAGGGGCAGCCCGTCGGAGAAGCGCAGGCCCTCGCGCACGCGGCCGCGGTAGACGGGCCGCTCGTCGCTGCCCGAACGCTCGAGCGGGCCGGCGAAGAGCACGGGCTCGAGCTCCGCCTTGCCCGGCAAGGGAGCGAAGGGCGTCTCGAGCACCTGGTGCAGCACCAGCGCGGTCTCGTGGTCGGGCGCCGTCGCGTTGAGGCTGCGGGTCGGACTGAGCACGCCGACGCGCAAGGTCTTGGGCATGGGGCCCTCCAGGCCGCCGCGCACTATACACGCGGCGGGCCCGGCCCGGTCAGCGCGGGAAGGACGACGCCTGGCGCACCCGCCGCGCCTGCCAGAGGTGGCGGCGCTCGTGGGCCAGCGTCACCAGGAGCAGGCCGCCCAGGCTGAGCTTGATGGCCGGGTGCCACGGCGAGCGCGCGCGGGCCCGGCGCAGGTCCCAGCCGTCGCACTCGCGCACGCGCCCCGCCAGAGCGTCCTGGAGCTGGTCGAAGGCGGCCACGGCCGCGCGCGGGTCGAGGTCCGCGGGCGGCTCGGAGCCGCGCGGCGCCCGCACCCTCAGCCTCCGCACCGGGGGCTCGAGCACGCGCACGGCGAGCCGGTCGAGCCAGGGCAGTCGCAAGGGCCGATCGGCGCGCAGTCCGCGCGCCTGGGCGTCCGCCAGGCCGTGGCCGGCCTGCTTGACGAACCAGCCGCCCGAGCGCACGAGGTGGTCGAGACACTCCGCGACCCCCCACGCGCCGGGGGCGGGGCGCCAGAGCAGCTGCTCCGCCGAGAGCCCGTCGCACAGCGACCGCGCCTCCGCCCGCACGGCCTCCACCTGGGCCAGCAGCTCGGCGATCTCCGGGCGGGGGCTCACCTGGGGGTCTTCGCCGCGCGGCGGGCCAGCTCGTCCCAGATCGCGGTGGCCATCCCGCGCACGGCCAGCGGCAGCATGCTCTCGTCGAGGTCGAACTCCTCGGTGTGGATGATGGCGGTGATGCCGCGGGCGGCGTTGCGCACGCCCAGCTTGACGTAGAGCGCGGGCACGGCCTGGGCGAAGTGGGCGAAGTCCTCCGCGCCCATCTGCGGCTTGACCTCGAACACGTTGGGCCGGCCGTAGACGCGCTCGAAGCTCGGCACGGCCGCGCGCGCCAGGGCGCCGTCGTTCAGCGTCGGCGGGTTACCGTCGTCGTAGAAGCGGATGGCGGCCCGGGCGCCCGAGGCCTCGGCCACGTTCGTGACCAGACGCTCCAGCTTCTGCTTGAGGTCGGCGCGCACGGCCGCGTCGAGCGTGCGCAGCGTGCCGTCCAGCCGCACCGACTCGGCCACGATGTTGAAGCGCTCGCCGCCATGGATCTGGCCGATGGTGACCACCTTGGGGCTCTGCGCGTCGTACTGCCGCGCGACCAGGGCCTGGATGGCCGTCACGATCTCGGCCGCCACCGGGATCGGGTCGAGGCCCAGGTGCGGGTAGGCGCCGTGCACGCGCTTGCCGGACACGTCGATGGTGAAGGTGTCGGAGCTGGCGAAGATCGGCCCCACGTTCCAGCCCAGCTGCCCGGCGTCGAGCAGCGGGTCGACGTGCAGGCCGTACATGGCCTCGACCTTGGGGTCCTTCAGCTGCCCCTCGGCGATCATGAGCGGCGCGCCGCCCTCCTCGCCCTCCGGCGCGCCTTCCTCGGCCGGCTGGAAGAAGAAGACCACCGTGCCGGGCAGGCGCTGCCGCAGGCCGGCCAGCGTCTCGGCCACGCCCAGGCCGATGGTGGTGTGGGCGTCGTGGCCGCAGGCGTGCATGACGCCGGGGACCGTGCTCTTGTACTCGCTCTCGCGCTTCTCCTGGATCGGCAGCGCGTCGAGGTCGGCGCGCAGGCCCAGCACCGCGCCGGGCCGGCCGCCGCGCAGGATCGCCACCACGCCGGTCTTCGCGACCGGGTAGCGCACCTCGAGGCCCAGGGCCTTGAGGCGCTCGGCCACCAGCCGGCCCGTGCGCTCCTCGCGGTTGCCCAGCTCGGGATGGCGGTGAAGGTCGCGGCGGGTCTCGACCAGGCGCGGGGTCATGGCCTCGACCGCGGCGCGGATCTCGGCGTCGGGGGCCGCGGGCGCGGCCAGGAACAGCAGCAGGGCGGGGGTCAGCATGGTGCGGCGATGCTACCACCTGCCGCTGGGCGGCAGCGGCCGATTGACGGGCGCGCGGCCGTCGCGTAGCTTGGCGCCTTCCATGGGGGAAGAATCGATGAATCTCAAGCGAACGACGACGCTGGTCCTGTGCCTGGGCGCCACGCTGGCGCTGACGGGCTGCACGCGCCGGCTGGACATGGAGAAGCTGAAGACCGTGCTGAAGGACGGCTTCACGGCCCAGACGGGCGTGGCGCTCAAGGACGTGAGCTGCCCCGAGAGCCGCGACATCAAGGCCGGCGACAGCTTCGACTGCAAGGCCACCACGGCGGGCGGCGCGACCGCCACGCTCAAGGTCAGCCAGAGCGACGACCAGGGCAACGTCAAGTGGGAGGTCTCGGCCAGCGAGGGCCTGCTCGACCTGGGCAAGCTGGCGAGCACCATCCAGGCCGGGCTCAAGGAGCAGGCCGGCGTCGAGGCCCAGGTCGACTGCGGCGGCAAGTTCCGCGAGGCCGAGGCCGGCAAGAGCTTCGACTGCAAGGCCACCGACGCCGGCGGCGCCGCCCACACCGTGACGGTGACCGTCAAGGACAAGGCCGGCAACGTGGACTGGAAGCTGGCCGGCGGCGGCGAGCCGGCGGCCAACGAGGAGTAGGCCCGGACGCCGATCGTCATCCTGAGCGACGCCGTCCGGCTGGGGAGCGAAGGATCTGCCGGGTCGTACAGCCCGGGAGATCCTTCGTCGCCAGTTCGGGCGGCGGCTCCTCAGGATGACGACGTCGGCGGCCCCGCCGCCGACGTCGTCAGTTCATCGTCCACTTGGTGCGGCCGATCTTCCACTGGCCGTCCACCTTCTGCAGCGTGGCGACGCCCGTGCCCATCTCCGGCGCCGACAGCTCCAGCGTGGCGGTGTCGCCGCTCTCGCTCACGCGCTGGTAGTCGACCTTCTTGGGCGTCATCTCCTGCATCATCGGGAACATCTGCTTGAAGTCCGGGTCGTCCATCTGCTTCGCCATCTCGGGCACCACCAGCTTGCGCAGGCCGGCCAGGTCCCCGGCCGTGACCGCCTTCAGGAAGGCCGAGTAGGCGGCGGCCTGCGGGCTGGCGGCGGCCTTCTGCTTGTCGGCCGCGCTGGCGGCCACCGCCTTGGGCTTGCGCCAGACGTCCGTCGCGAAGGTGGCGTCGTACTGGAAGGTCGTGCCCGCGCCCGTGACCGGGCCCTTGGTGTAGAGCCGGCCCTCGGCGCGCTTGCCGTCGAAGACCTTGAGATCGAACTGGTGGCCGCTGTTCGACGACAGGTTGCCGCCCTCGTAGAAGACGTTGCCCGAGATCAGCGACTTCCCGGCATCCAGCGTGATCGAGACGCGCGGCCCGCGGCCCGGCATCATGTCGCCCAGATCGCTCTCCGGGATCGGCTCGACCGTCAGGAGGATGTCGACGTCCTCCTTGGTCTTGTCGAAGTCGCCCGGGTGCCCGATGGCATAGGCGTACTTCAGCTCCCAGGTCTTGCCGTCCACCGTCAGCTTGCCCTTGGCCTCGCCGGCCTGCAGGGCCGGCGCCAGGGCCAGCAGCGTGGCGGCCGCCAGGGCCGCTCCCGTCATCTTCGCGTTCATGTGTTTCCCCCCGCGGGGTGGCGGCAGGCCACGCCCCTCGGACGTGAAGAGCCGCACCCGCGGGCATGTTACCGCCCTGGGGCCGCCCCGGGACGACGGGGGTATCATGCGCTGCCCACGGGAGGCGGCAGCATGAAGAAGCCCCTCGATCCCCCGCTCGACTACGAGGCCGTCGGCCTGATGTGCGGCCTCGAGGTCCACCAGCAGCTGCTCACCCAGCGCAAGCTGTTCTGCCACTGCCCGGCCGGGCGCTACTCGAAGGGCCACGACGGCACGGTGCTGCGCCACATGCGCCCCACGCTCTCGGAGCTGGGGGTCTACGACGGCACGGCGCTGATGGAGTTCAAGACCCGCAAGCACATCATCTACCTGCTCGACCGCAGCAACACCTGCACCTACGAGATGGACGACACGCCGCCCTTCCCGGTCAACCAGGACGCGGTCGACGTGGCCATCGAGCAGTGCCTGATGCTGGGCTGCGACATCGTGGACGAGGTCCACATCGCGCGGAAGCAGTACCTGGACGGGTCCATCCCGACCGGTTTCCAGCGCACCGCCATCGTGGGCGTCAACGGCCAGCTGCCCTTCCGCGGCCGCTCGCTCTCGATCATCCAGGTCAGCGTCGAGGAGGACTCCTGCCGCGAGGTCTCCGACCGCGGCCACCTGATCGTCTGGCGCACCGACCGGCTGGGGACGCCGCTGATCGAGACCGTCACCGGCCCCGACCTGCGCCACCCCGACGAGGCCGAGGAGGCCATCCTGCTGGTGGGCCGGGTCTGCCGCTCGACCGGCCACGTGCGGGTCGGCCTCGGCGCCAGCCGCCAGGACGTGAACGTCTCGGTGCGCGGCGGGCGGCGGGTGGAGATCAAGGGCGTGCCGCAGGCCCACTGGGCCCCGCGCCTGGTGCACGGCGAGGCCTGGCGCCAGGTCAACCTGCTGCGGCTGCGGGACGAGCTGCGCGGGCGCGGCTTCGCGCGGCCCGAGGACCTGCGGGCCGAGACCCACGACGTGACCGACGCGTGCGCGGGCTCCGCGCTGGCCTTCCTGCGGGCCGAGGCCTGGGAGCACTTCGTGGCCGAGGACAAGCGCCGCCCCGGCTTCGAGCTGGGCAGCGGACCCTTCCGCGTGCTGGCCGTGCGCCTGCCCGGCCTGCGCGGCACGCTGGCCTGGCCCACCCAGCCCGGCCGCACCTTCGCCGACGAGCTGCGCGGGCGCGTGCGGGTCATCGCCGGCCTCGACCAGCCGCCCATCCTGCTGGACGACGAGGCCTGGCCGGCCGAGGCGCAGGGCGAGCTCGCGGCGCTGCTGGCCGCGGCCGGCTGCGGGCCCGCAGACGCGCTGGTGGTGGTGTGGGGCCCCGAGCGCGACACGCTCACCGCGGCCGACGAGGTGCGCCTGCGCTACGTGGACGCCTGGGACGGCGTGCCCAACGAGACGCGCCAGCCTTTCGAGGACGGCAGCACCGACTTCGAGCGCATCCTGCCCGGCCCCGACCGCATGTACCCCGACACCGACTCCCCGCCCACGCCGGTCACGCGCCAGCGCGTCGAGCGCCTGCGGGCCGGCCTGCCCGAGCCGCCCTGGCGGCGCGAGGAGCGCTACGCCGCGGCCGGGGTGCCGAAGGGCACCATCCACTACCTCGTGCGACGCGGCGGCGCGCGGCTGGTCGACCGCGTCACGGCCGAGGCCGGGGCCGACCTGCGCTTCGCGGCCTTCTTCTTCGGCGAGCGCCTGAAGGGCCTGGGCCGGCGCGGCGTGGACGTGGCGGCCGTGGCCCCGGAGCGCTGGGTGGAGCTTTTCGGCGCCTTCGCCCGGCGGCCGGTGCTGGCCGAGGCCTGGGCCGCCATCGTGCGCCGGCTGGCGCGCGAGCCGCACGCC
>JBDIBD010000240.1:0-7403 GCA_039812725.1 Vicinamibacteria bacterium
GCCCGGGCTGGCTCCCGTGGGCCCCGGCGCGCGCCCGGCGGCGCCCGGCCCCGGGGTGCGGACGCAGAACCGCAAGACGGCCCTCCTGATCGACGACGACCTGGCGGCGCGCACGGAGCTGGCCGCGGCGCTGCGCGAGGCCGAGGTGCCGGTGCGCGAGGCCGGCAGCGGCAACGAGGGGCTCACCCTCATCTCCCAGGAGCGGCCCGACGTGATCGTGATCGAGGCCGAGCTGGGCGGCGACATGAGCTCGCAGGACACCATCACGCTGATCAAGGCCACGATGGAGTGGATCGACATCCCGATCGTGCTCTACACGCGCCTGCCGATCGCGGACCAGGAGGAGGCCCGGACCTCCTACGCGGCCGACGACTTCGTGGCCAAGGGCCCCGGCGCGGCCGCGGCCATCGTCGCCCGCGTGGTGGGCCTGTTCCGGCGCTGAGCGTGCCCGGCCGGCTGGTCCTGGCCTCGGCCTCGCCCCGGCGGGCGCGGCTGCTGCGCGAGCTCGGGATCGACTTCGAGGTGGTGGTCTCGAACGTGGACGAGGCCCTGCACCCGGGCGAGAGCGGCGAGCTGGCGGCCGAGCGGCTGGCGCGCGCCAAGGCCCTGGCCGTGGCCGTGTCCACGCCGGCGCCCGTGCTGGCCGCGGACACCGTGGTGCTCTGCGACGGCGAGCTGCTGGGCAAGCCCGCCGACGAGGACGACGCGCGGCGCATGCTGAGGCGGCTCTCGGGCCACACCCACGAGGTCGTGACGGGCGTCTGCCTGGCCTGGCAGGAGCGGGAGCTCTCGGCCCGCGACCGAACGGCCGTCACCTTCGCGGCCCTGAGCCCCGCGGAGATCGAGTGGTACGTCGCCACCGGCGAGCCCATGGACAAGGCGGGGGCCTACCACGTGGACGGGCGCGGGGCCCTCTTCATCCGGGGCGTGACGGGCTCGCCCTCGAACGTCGCCGGGCTGCCGGTGCGGCTGGTCTACACGCTGGCGGCGGAGCTGGGGCTCAGGCTGGGCCCGCCGCCGCCGGAGACGCCGCAGGGCTGAGCTCCAGGTCGAACTCGGCCCGGGCCGCCTCCACGGCGGCCTCGTACTCGGCCCCGAACAGGATCTGCCGCAGGGCCTCGGAGACGGGCAGGGCGATCAGCGCCGGCTCGTAGCGCACGATCTCGCCCGTGCCGTGGCGCCGCACGCGGCCCTCGTCGAGGGCCTGGCTGGCCTGCGCCAGGCTCAGCCCCGCCAGGGCGACCTTGAGGGCCCTCAGCCGGGCCTCGTCGCGCGGCTCCACGCAGCGCAGCAGGCTGCGGCTGCGCACGGCCGAGTGGTAGTGCGAAGGGGTGAAGACCAGCGCCGCCAGGCCCAGCCGTTCGCAGACCACGCTGACCCAGCCCAGCACGTCGCGCAGCAGGCCCAGGCCCGGGTGCTGCTGGCCGGGCAGGCGCTCGCCCTGGGAGGCGAAGCGCAGGCGCGGGTTCTGGAGCAACAGCCACTCGATCACCGCCACCTCGTGTCCCGGCAGCGTCGAAGAGCTGCGCCGCACGCGCAGCTCGACCAGGAGCTGGGGCGGCCGGCCGGCCTGGACGATGCGCAGGGTCTGGCCTGCCTCGCCGCCCTCCACGGTCACCGCGAGGTCGTCGAAGCCGCGGTCGCGCAGCCGCGTCAGCAGCCCGAAGCGCTCGAGCAGCAGCTCCGTCTCGTGCCTGCCGAGCGCGCCCAGGAAGCGGTTGCCTCCCACGAAGCTCGGCGCCGGCCCGGCCCCGATGAGGTCCTCCTCGGTCAGCTCGAAGGGCCGGTCGAGGTTCTCGCCGCTGAGCTCGGCAGCCCGCAGCCGGTGGCTGATGTGCCGGTAGCGGCTGAGCACGATCTCGTCGCTGCCGGGCGGCTCGAGCTCCTGCCCGGTGAGCAGGTAGGCCAGCATCCGGGCCGAGTGACGCCAGGCCTCCTGGCCGTAGCCGCCGGCCAGCACCACGGCGGTGGGGATCCTGCGCGGGCCGTCCCGCAGCTGCTGCAGCACGAACCGGTCGCGGGCCACGAGCCCACGGCTGGAGACGTGCCAGTTACCCAGCGTGTCACCCTCGGCCGGGTCGACCCCGGCCAGGTAGATGGCGAGATCCGGCTGGAAGCCGGCCACGAGGCTGGGCAGCGTGCCGTGCAGGGTGGCGAGGTAGCGATCGTCGGTGACGCCCGGGCCGAGCGCGAGCGTTGTGGCGCCCGGGTCCTCGGCCGGCCCCCAGTGCTCGTTGTGGATCGAGTAGGTGTGCACGCGCGGGTCGCCGGCGAAGAGCTCGCGGGTGCCGTTGCCGTCGTGCACGTCGAGGTCGACCACCAGCACCCGGCCTTCGAAGCCGCGCTGGCGCAGCTCGGCCACGGCCACGGCCACGTCGTTGAAGAGGCAGAAGCCGGAGCCGGAGGCCCGGCCCGCGTGGTGGAAGCCGCCCCCCAGGTTGACCACTACGCCCCCGCTGCGCCAGGCGACGCGGGCGGCCAGCATGGTCCCGCCGGTCATCAGCCGCTGCAGGTCGACGACCCGCTGGGCCTCGCGCTCGGCCAGCCGGAAGCCGAGAACGCGGGTCAGCGAGTGCTCGTGGACGATGGTCTCGAGGTAGGCGTGGTCGTGGACTCGCAGCAGGGCCTCGAGCGAGGCGGGCCGGGCCCGCAGCAGTGCCTCGGGCCTCAGGAGGTGCTCGTCGAAGAGGAAGCGCAGGATTTTCTCGCCGCGCCCGGCATCCAGCGGCACGCCAGGGATGCCGACCTCGTAGTCCGGGTGGTAGACCACCATGGCGCTCGAGGGGTGGGCGTAACGGCGGGCCCGGCGCCAGAGGCGGCGCAGGAAGGCGCGCGTGCCGTCTCTGGGGAGCGACCACCCCGCGGCCTCGACTTCCGGGAGAGCGAGCAGCGTACCCACCTGAAACCTCAGGGCAGTCTACACCCGAGCGGGTACGGGCGGAGAAGGCGACGCCCCCACCCGATGGGGTACGGGGCGTGCCGGCCACCAAGCTTGGGGGTGTGGAGGGGCGAGCGGAGGCCTCGCCGACGCTTGTCAGGCCCGCCCGAAGCTCAAGACGCGCGCCGGCAACAGCAACACGGCCTTCAGCAAGGAAAAGACCCCGTCGACCGCGATCCCGACCAGGCGGAAGGGCAGTGTGAGCAGCCAGACCAGGGGATAGAGGACCAGGGCCAGCAGCGCCACCGGCCAGCACAGCACGAACAGCAGGCACCACAGCAGGAACTTGGTCATGGGGCGCTCCTCCCATGAGCGGTGACGTCGTTGAGCCCGTGGAAGTTCCCTGAATCCGCCGGGGCGGGGCTATGCTTGCGGACCGGGGGAGGAACCGTGACCCAGCCGTCCATCGACGCCTTCCTGCTGCTCTCGTTCGGAGGCCCTGAAGGGCCGGACGAGGTGCTGCCGTTCCTCCGCAACGTGACCCGCGGGCGCAACGTCCCCGAGGAACGCTTGCGCGAGGTGGCGCACCACTACGACCTCTTCGGGGGGATCTCGCCCATCAACGGCCAGAACCGGGCCCTGCTGGCGGCCCTGGGCCGGTCCTTCCAGGCAGCGGGGCTGGAGCTCCCGATCTACTGGGGCAACCGCAACTGGCACCCCCTGCTGGCCGACACCCTGCGCGACATGCGGGCCCAGGGACGGCGGCGCGCCCTGGCCTTCGTGACCTCGGCCTACGGCTCCTTCTCGGGCTGCCGCCAGTACCTCGACGACCTGCTCCAGGCCCGCGCCGAGGTGGGACCCGACGCTCCCGTGGTGGAGCTGCTGCCCCTGTTCCACGACCACCCCGGCTTCGTGGCGGCCAACGCCGCGCGGCTCGAGGAGGCCCTGCAGCGCGTCCCGGCCCGCGAGCGCGGGACGGTGCCGCTGGTCTTCAGCGCCCACAGCGTGCCGGTGGCGATGAGCGACGGCGCGCCCTACGTCGAGCAGCTGCTCCGCACCTGCGGGAAGGTCGCGGCGGCCGTGGGGCGCGGCGACTGGGCGCTGGTCTACCAGAGCCGCAGCGGGCCGCCGGGGCAGCCCTGGCTCGAGCCCGACGTCTGCGATCACCTGCGCGGCCTGGCCACGGCCGGGGCGCGGCGGGCGGTGCTGCTGCCGATCGGCTTCGTCTCGGACCACATGGAGGTGGTCTACGACCTCGACACCGAGGCCCGTCAGGTGGCCGGCGACCTGGGCCTCGAGCTCGTGCGCGCCAGCACCGTGGGGACGCACCCGGACTTCGTCGAGATGATCCGGGGGCAGGTCCAGGCCGCGCTGGCAGGCGGGGCGGTGCGCTCCTGCGCCGACGGCTGCTGCCCGTGGCCGGTGGGGTCCCGGGGAGGGCCGGGGAGCCGGCCCGGGGCCCGGTCGTGAAGCGGGTCGGGATCCTCACCGCGGGCGGCGACACGCCCGCCCTCAACGCCACCCTCCACGGGGCGGTGGTGCGCGCCAACCAGCGCCGGGTGGAGGTCTTCGGCTTCGTCAAGGGCTTCGCCAGCCTGCTGAGCCCCGAGGTCCCGCACCTGAACCTCAACCCGCTCTACAGCGAGATCCCGGAGCTCGACCCCACCCGCGGGGGCACGGTGCTGGGCGCCTCGCGGGCCTACGTGGACTCGTCGGAGCCCGGCCTCCTGGACCAGATCGCGGAGCGGGTGCGCCGGCTGGGGATCGACGGCCTGATCTGCATCGGCGGCGACGGCACGCTGAACGGCCTGCAGCCGCTGGCCGAGCGCTTCCCCTGCGTGCTGGCCCCCAAGACCATCGACAACGACCTGGGCCTGAACTACCTGAACGAGCCCGACGAGTGGGTGCTGGACGGCGGGCCGGCCCAGCCGCTGGCCTACAAGCGCATCAAGACCCGCGCCCAGTTCGACCTGGAGCAGATGGTCAACTACGTCACGCCCGGCTACGCCACCTCGGTCTTCGTCTCGACCGAGGGCGTGCAGCGCCTGCGCACCACGGCCGAGAGCCACCGCCGCATCGCCATCGTCGAGGTCATGGGGCGGCACTCCGGCTACATCGCCCTCGGCACCGCCTACGGCCAGCCCGACATCATCCTCGTCCCCGAGCAGCCCATCGACCTCGCGCGCCTGCTGGAACGGGTGCGGGAGCTGTACGACCTGCAGAAGAACGTGGTGATCGTCTGCGGCGAGGGGGTGGTGGGCCCCGACGGGCAGGTGCTGGGGGCGCGCAAGGCCTCCCACGACCCGTCCGGCAACGTGGTGCTGAGCGGCGCCTCGGAGGCCCTGCGCGAGATGCTGGTGGAGGCCCTGGGCGACGACTACTTCCGCGCCACGCGGCGGGCCGAGTCGGCCGCGGCGGCGATCTTCACCAGGAAGGTCGGCCACACCCAGCGCGGCGGCCGCCCGATCCAGTTCGACCGCGTGCACGCCAAGCAGCTGGGGGCCAAGGCGCTCGACATGCTGCTCGAGGGCCAGAGCAACGCCCTGGCGATCCTGCAGTGGCGGCGCGACACGGGCTTCACCGTGGACGGCATCCCCGGCAACGCGCTGCGCGACCGCTGGGGGAAGATCCACGCCCGCCAGATGCACCCGGCGCTGTACGACCCGGAGCTGATGATGCCCTCGCGGCTCGGGGCCGAGTACCTGCTGCCGATCTTCACCCGCGCCGTGGGGCATGACGACCTCGAGTACCAGCGCCACGCCTCGTTCGACCCGGGCAACCTGTTCCGGCCGTACCACTCGGTCAACACGGACATCAACAAGCGCATCCGCTACCTGGGCGGCCTGCCGTGAGCGCCGTCGTCAGCGTGGCCGGCGAGGCCGCCGAGCGGCTGATCGCGGGCGGGGCGCGCCTGCTCGACGTGCGCTCGCCCGCCGAGCACGAGCAGCTGGGGCACATCCCGGGCTCGTGGCTCCTGCCGGTCGACCTGATCCCCTCCGCGCCGGGGCTGCTGCGCGACCGCGCCGCGCCGGTGCTGGTCTACTGCGAGCACGGCGTGCGCAGCCGCATGGCGGCGGAGTTCCTGGCCCGGGCCGGCTTCACGGCCGTGCACGACCTGGCCGGCGGGATGTCGCGCTGGCGCGGCGCGCGGGAGCACGGCCCGGGCCTGCTGCGCGGGCCGTGCAGCTGGCTGCTCGAGAACGCCGAGCTGCTGCCCGGCGGAGGCCGGGTGCTGGACGTGGCCTGCGGACACGGCCGGCACGCGCTCCTGCTGGCAGGGGCCGGGTACGAGGTGGAGGCGGTGGACCGCGACCGCGAGGCGCTGGCCTTCGTGGCCGAGACGGCCGCCGCGCTGGGCCTGCGGGTGGCCACGCGCGAGCTCGACCTCGAGACGGGGGAGCCCAGCCTGCGCGACCAGACCTTCGACGTCGTGCTGGTGGTGCACTACCTGCACCGTCCGCTCTTCCCGGCCCTGGCGCGGGCCCTGGCGCCGGGCGGGCTGCTGGTCTACGAGACCTTCACGCGCGAGCAGGCGCGCGTGTCCAGGCCCACCAACCCTGCCTTTCTGCTCGAGCCGGGCGAGCTGCCCGGCCTGTGCTCCGGGCTCGAGGTCGTGCGCCGGCGGGAGGGAGAGTTCGAGGGCCGTCACGTGGCCGGCGTGGTGGCGCGCCGGGGGGCGTAGGCCAGCCCCGTGCCGACCGCGGGCGAGCTGCGGCTGACCGGCCGCCAGGCCCGGCTGCTGCACCTGGCCGCCCAGGGGCTGCTCACGCGGCCGCGTCGGCGGGCGTGCCGGCCCGACGTGCTGGCGGTGGTCGAGCGGCTCCACCTGCTCCAGATCGACACCATCCACGTGGTCGCGCGCAGCCCGTACCTGGTCCTGTTCTCACGCCTCGGGCCGTACGAGCCGGCCTGGCTCGACGAGCTGCTGGCGGAGGGGGCGCTGTTCGAGTGCTGGGCGCACGAGGCCTGCTTCGCCCCCCTCCGCGACTACGGACTGCACCACGCCCACCGCGCGGCCCGGGCCGGGCACTGGGCCCACCGCAGCGCGGAGCGCGTGCGCCGGGAGCACGGCCCGGCCCTGGAGCAGCTGCTGGCCCGCGTGCGCGAGCGCGGGCCGGTGAAGGCCAGCGACTTCGAGCGCCCGCGGCCGGAGGGCGGGGGTGGCTGGTGGGGCTGGAAGGCGGAGAAGCGCTGGCTGGAGGCGCTCTTCGCCCTCGGCGAGCTGATGATCGCGCGACGCGAGGGCTTCCAGCGCGTCTACGACCTGCGCGAGCGCGTGCTCGGGCGCGCCCCCGGGGGGCTGGCCGCCCAGGCGCCGGCTTCTCCTGAGGAGGCGGCCCGGGCCTTCGTGGTCAAGTCGGTCGCGGCGCTGGGGGTGGCGCAGGCGCGCTGGGTGCACGACTACTTCAGGACCCCCCGCCGGCTGCGCGACGCCGATCTCGAGCCGATGGTGGCGGCCGGCGAGCTGGTGCGGGTGAGCGTGCAGGGCTGGCCGGCGCCGGGCTACGTGGCGGCCAGCCGGCTG
>JBDIBD010000241.1:0-7378 GCA_039812725.1 Vicinamibacteria bacterium
CCCGCGCCTCCGCCTCCGGCAGGTCGTCGATCCGCCGGCCGCCGGCGGCCAGGGCCGCGGCCTCGAGGCGCTCCACGCGCCGCTCGACCAGCCACAGGCGCAGGGGCGCGGCCAGGGACTCGGGCACCACCTGGCGCAGGCGCTGGCCGACCTTGGGCAGAACGCGCGAGCTGGGGAGCCAGGACGCGGCCGACGCCGGAGCGGGCACGGGCGGGCCGGGGGTGAAGGCGTCCAGCAGCACGCTCGGGTAGATCACCACGACGTCGGGCTGCAGGGGCAGGACGTACTGCTCCAGGTAGGCCAGACGGCCCCAGCGGCCTGGGCCGACCGTGGAGGCGTTGAGGACCTCGACCCGCGGGTGCCGGGCCTGCAGGAGGCGCTCCAGGCGGGCCGGCCACTCGCCGCCCTCGCTCTCGTGCAGGCCGAAGGTCTCCGACTGCCCCAGGCAGACCACGCGCCGCGTCCCCGCGGGCTTGGCCCGCGCGCGCTCCGGTCCGCGGAAGCCCAGCGCGTTGATGCGCCACTTCTCGAAGCGGGCCCCCGGCACGTTGCGGTGCAGGCCCTGGGCGTCCGTGAGCTGCAGGGCCTCGGCGTCGTAGGCGCCGACGAGCGGGGCGCCGTAGCTCAGCCAGTCGTCCACGCGGGCGGCCAGCTCCAGGCACAGGCCGAAGAGGAGCGCGTGGCCCGCCAGCAGCGCGGCGAGTCGCAGGCGGGCCATCAGAAGCGCTCGTAGAGGAAGCTCTGGGCCGCGGCGCCGGCGAACAGCACCGCGTAGAGCATCCAGGAGGACAGCGCCGTCCGCAGCCACGGGGACCACCAGGCGCGCGCCAGCGGCCCCGCCGCGCCGCCCGGCTCGCCGGCCCGCCGCAGCCAGGCTCGCAAGGCGCTGCCGGCGGCCACCGCCGCCACCGCCGCGAGGAACGGGGCGCGCCCCTGGCCCAGGTAGAGCCAGGTCTCGAGCCCCTGGGCGAGCGAGGCCGGCAGCCCGGACACCAGGCGCCGCAGGGCCAGGAGCGCCGCGCCCGCCGAGGGCGCGCGAAAGAAGACCCACGAGAGGCAGACCAGGTGGAAGGTGAGGGCCACCTGCAGCGGCCGCAGCCAGGGCGAGCCCGCCAGGCCCAGGGAGCGCAGCAGCGACTTGCGCGCGCGGGCGGTGAGCACCGAGCTGGCCAGGTACAGGCCGTGCAGGAGGCCCCAGGCCAGGAAGCCCGTGCCCGTGCCGTGCCACGCGCCCGAGACCAGGAAGGTCGCCACCAGCGCCACCGGCGTCCCCCACGTGCGCCAGTCGCGCAGGCCCAGCTGCATTGGCCGGAAGAGGTAGTCGAGCAGCCAGGTGGAGAGCGAGACGTGCCAGCGGCGCCAGAACTCCGCGATCGAGGCCGACAGGTACGGGGAGTTGAAGTTCTGTGTCAGCCGCACCCCGAACAGCCGTCCCAGGCCGAGGGCCATGTCGGTGTAGCCGGCGAAGTCGAAGTAGACCTGCGCGGCGAAGAAGTAGGCGCCGACCAGCACGGCCAGGCCCTCGGGCGGCCGCTCCGGCGACCAGGCCGCGTCGACGAAGGGCGCCAGGCGGTCGGCCACCACCACCTTCTGGAAGATCCCCCACAGGAACAGCTGGGCCCCGGCCTGGAAGTCCGCTAGCGTGGGCCGCGACAAGGCCTGCAGCTGCGGCAGCAGGCGCGGCGCGCGCTCGATCGGGCCCTGGACCAGCTTGGGGAAGAAGGCCAGGTGCAACGCGAAGCGGCCCAGGTGGCCCTCCGCGGCGCAGACCTCCTGCCGCACGTCGAGCAGGTAGGCCACGGCCTGGAGGCAGTAGTAGGAGACGCCCACCGACGGCAGGTCGAGCCCCAGCGCCCCGGCGCCGCGCAGCAGCAGCAGCGGCGCCAGGCACAAGCCCAGGCCGAGCCCGAGCAGCCCGCCCCGGCGCTCCTCCGGCGCGCGCTCGATCAGCAGCCCGAGGCGCCAGGCCGCGAGGGTCACGAAGGCCAGCACGCCCGGCAGCCAAGCCGGCCCCCAGGTGGCGTAGAAGCCGTAGCTCGACACGAGCAGCAGCAGCCACAGCCGGCGCGGCGGCCAGGCCCAGGCCAGCGCCAGCACGGCCAGCGCGAAGGCCACCGCGCCGGGAGAGGTCAGGGGCATCGGCGGGCGGCGGGCGGGCGGCTCAGGCGGTCTTCCGCTCGACCAGCGCCTGCAGCTCGCCCAGGCTCTGCAGCCGCACGATCTCGGCGGTCTTGAAGCGCACGCCGAAGGCGTCCTCGACGGCGCTGATGATGCGCACGTGGCTGAGCGAGTCCCAGCCGGGGACCATGCCGGCGGTGGTGTCGTCCTGCAGGTCCCAGTCGTCGAGCTCGAGCTCGGCCAGGATGACCTTCCTGAGCTTCTCCGAGATCATCGGCCGTCCCTCCCGCTCACTTGAAGCCCAGCTCGCGCGCGGCCCGCTCGGCGTTGGCGGCCCGCGCCAGCTTGCCCGAGGAGCTCTTGATCAGCCAGCGCGGCGGGGCCAGGTAGACGCGCGCGATGGTGGCGTCCATGGCCATGCCCGCCTGCAGGACGGCCACCCGCAGGGCGCGCTGCTCCGGCCCCGGCGCGGCCTCGGTCTCCGCCACCACGGCCAGGACCTCCGTGCCGTTGCGGGCGTCGTCGAGGCCGAAGGCCACCACGCGCCCGGGGATCACCCCCGGCACCCGCCCGAGGGCGTCCTCCACGTCCTCCGGGAAGACGTTGTTGCCGGCCACGATGACGAGGTCCTTCTGGCGCCCGACCACGTACCACTCGCCCTCGTGCACGAAGCCCAGGTCGCCGCTGTAGTACCAGCCGTCGGCCCGCACCTCGGCGGTCTTCTCCGGGTAGTTGCGGTAGCCGTCGAAGAGCGAGACGGAGGCGATGGCCAGCTCGCCCACGCTGCCCTCCGGCAGGTCGCGGCGCCCTTCGTCCACCACGCGCAGCGCGCAGCCGTCGATCGGCCGGCCCGAGGAGACGCAGGCCCGGGCCGACTCGCCGGCCGACGGCGCCACGCGGCCGCGGGCCAGCTCGGCCCGGTCGACGAAGACCCGCCGCGCCTCCTCGCCCGGCGGCGTCTGGGTCACCGCGAAGGTGGTCTCGGCCATGGCGTAGCAGGCCCCCAGGGCCTCACGGCGCAGCCCCAGCGGGGCGTAGCGCCGGAAGAAGCGGTCGTGGCTCTCGGCCCGCACCGGCTCGCTGCAGTTGACCAGCATCCGCAGGCTGTCGAGGCGCAGCCCGAGAAGGTCCTCGTCGCGCACCCGGTCGGCCAGCAGGTTGTAGGCGAAGTTGGGCAGCCAGCTGAGCGTGGCCCGCTCCTCCGAGATGGCCCTCAGCAGCATCACGGGGGCCGAGACCCACTCGAGCGGGCTCAGCTGGACGATCGGCACGCCGCAGACCAGGGGCAGGTAGAAGGCCGCGATCAGGCCCATGTCGTGGTAGAGCGGCAGCCAGGTGGCCACGCGGTCCGAGCCCGCGAGCCCGATGGCGTCACCGTAGCGCCGGGCGTGCTCCAGCACGGCGCGGTGCGAGAGCATGACCGGCTTCTGCAGGCCCGTGGTCCCCGAGGAGTGCTGCAGCAGGCAAGGCTCGTCGGGGCTGGCGGGGGCGTGCGCGCGCACCCCGCCGCCCGCCGGCCCGCCGGCCGGCAGCTCGTCGAGCGGGAACAGGATGTCGCGGATGGTGCTGCCCGCGCCCGCCGCCAGCGGCGCCACCACCTCGGACAGGCCGCGCTCGGTCAGCACGTGGTCGAGGCCGGAGCGCCGCGCCATGCCCTCCAGGCCCTGGCGGAACTTGTCGGGGTGCAGGCGCGGGTTGGGGTAGGCCAGCACCGCGGGCAGCGCCCCGAGCGCCGAGACGCCCATGTAGAGCGGGTAGAAGTCCTCGTGGTGGCGGACGATCAGGGCGCAGACCTCGCCCGGCCGCACGCCCCGGCCGTCCAGCCACTCCGCGTAGCGCGAGGCGGCCTGCATCAGGGGCCCCCAGCACCAGCGCCGCGCCGGGCGGTCGACGCTCACGTGCACGATCGCCTCGCGCTCCGGGTCCTGCTCGGCGTGGCGCCGCCAGCAGTCCCAGACGAGCCCGTTGGAGTCGATGTCGTGCGGACTCATCGCGCGGATTCTATCCTCGCAGGCCGGCCCCGGCCGTCTCCGTCAGCGCGGCCGCCCGTAGGCGTAGCCGGAGCCGGCGAAGCCCACGTAAACGGTGCCGTACACGTCCTTGTCGCCGTCCACCGCCTTGATCTCGTCCAGGCTGCCCAGGGGGTAGTCGCCCACCTGGACCCACGCGCGCCCCTCGTCGTCCGAGCGCCAGATGCCGTAGACGCCCTTCACCCAGCCCACCACGTAGACGCTCGGGTAGCTGCCGCCCGGGCGCGGCTTGCCGAAGCCGAAGGCGCACACCTCGAGCACGTCGGGCAGCGCGCGCCAGGTGGCCCCGCCGTCGGTCGAGCGCACGAAGGCCCCGCTGGGCGTCTCGCCGCTCTGCGGGCCCGCCGTGAAGAACAGGTGCCCGGCCCGGCCCGGCACCGACTTCAGCTTGGCGTTCACGCCGGAGAACGGCACGAGCTCGCCGGCGTGCACGAGGGCCCAGTCCGCGCCGCCGTCGGTCGAGCGGTAGAGCCCGTTGGGCGTGTGGTAGAGGTAGAAGGTCCCGGGCGTGACCCGGTCGGCCGCCACCACGTGCCGGTTCAGGTAGAAGGCCCAGTGCAGCCCGGCCCAGCCGTCCGGGGTGTCGGCCACGCCCGGCAGGCCGAGCTTCTGCCAGCTCCGGCCGCGGTCCGTCGTGAAGTAGGGCGCCTTCTTGTTGGAGGGGACCCAGACGACGTTGTCGGGCGTGCTGACGGCCAGCGTGCCGAGCCCGGGCGCCGCCGGCCACCAGGCGGGCAGGCTCGGAAAGCGCGTCCAGGTCCGCCCGCCGTCCTGCGAGTAGCCCGACTCCTCCACGCCCCACCAGTCCACCACGGCCGCCAGGAAGGACGGGGCGCTGCCGGCCCAGTCGACCTGGAAGCCCATCACGACGGGGTGCTCGTTGTTGGGGCCGTGCCGGGCCGGGAAGGCGTCGGCGTCGGCGCTGTAGAACAGCGGGCGGTCCCAGGAGGCCAGCACCGGCCGGCCGCCCGGTGGGACCGCGATGGCGTTGGCCACCAGCTGCTCGATCCCCACGCTGCGCGAGCGCCACGTGACCGCGCGCGCGGCGCGCGGCAGGCTCGCGGTCCAGACCCCGATGCCCTGCGCGAACCAGACCTGGTCGGGGACCACGGGGTCGAGCCGCATGGCGCCGTTCGACATGTACTTCTCGCTGGTCCAGGCCAGCCAGGGGATGTCGGCGGCCTGGCGCTCGACCGTCCACAGGACCTCGCCCCAGCTCGTGCCGCGGTCGCGGCTCTGGCTCAGGTAGCCGCTGTCCGTCCCGACCACCACCCGGGCCGGGTCGAAGGGGTCGGTCATGACCGCGTGCCAGAACTGACCGCGGTCGGGCGAGCCGGAGTGCCAGGCGCCGTCCGACCAGCGCCAGACCAGGTTGGGGACGGCGTCGTGCGAGGTGGCGAAATAGGCGCCGTCGCCGGACACCGCGGCGTGGACGACCGAGGCCGGGCCGCCCGGCAGCCGCGCCCACGAGGCGCCCGCGTCGGTCGTGCGCCACACTCCCTGGCCGTAGCTCGCGGCGTAGAGCGTGCGCGTGCGGCCGCCCGTCACACCGGAGGCGGGGTCGAAGACGAGGCCCGTCAGGCCCGCCTTCGCGCCCGCCGGCACCGCCGCCACGCGCTGCCAGGCGCGGCCGCCGTCGAGCGTCGCGAACAGGCCGTCCCGCGGCGTCCCGGCGTAGACCACGTCGGGGTTGGCGGGGTCGACCGCCAGCTTCTCCCCGAAGGTGCGGTACTCGTCGTTGGCGTCCATGGCCACCGGCGCGAAGGCCGTGCGGGTCCAGCGCCGGCCCCGGTCGTCGCTGCGGTAGACCCGGCCGCGGTAGGCCATGTACAGCCGGCGCGAGTCGCCCGGGGCCACCCGGATCTCGTAGACGCCCGCGTTCTTCTCCACGCCCACGTCCTCGGCCGGCAGGCTGCGGGCCGTGACCAGCTGCACCCACTGGTCGGCGCGCCAGGCGTAGGCCCCGTAGGTGTCGGTGCGCGCCAGGCGCGTGGCGCCGTCCAGGGAGAGGTCGAGGCCGGTCACGAAGCCGCCCGCGCCGATGCGCAGCGGACGCCAGCGGTAGCAGGTCGGACAGCCCGGGGGCTCTTCGGGGGGCTCGGGGACCGGGTCGACGGGGCCGCCCCCGCCGCTGCCGCTGCCCGCGCCGAGACGGCCGTGGCAGCCGAAAAGCCCCGCGGGCGCCAGGAGGCCCAGCCAGAGCAGGGCCAGCGTCGCACTCGCCCGCATGCACTCCTCCCGCCGGACCGGGGATCGCCTGGCGGCGCCACGCGGGGGCAGACCGTCAGGTGGGCAAGCCCGCGCTCACGATGATACCGTCAACCACGCATGGTCACGGCCGCCTCGTTGAGCCTGGTGCTGGCCGCGGCGATCGTCCTGCTGCCCGCTTCCGTCTTCTTCGCGGAGTGCGCGCTGGCGGCCCTCGGGCCGCGCCGTTCGCGGGGAGCGGGCGACGGCCCGCGGCCCCGCGTGGCCGTGCTGGTCCCGGCCCACGACGAGCAGGAAGTCATCGAGTCGACGGTGCGCAGCCTCGCGGCGCAGCTGGCTCCCGGCGACCGGCTGCTGGTGGTGGCCGACAACTGCACGGACCGCACGGCGGCGCTGGCCCGCGCGGCCGGGGCCGAGGTGGCCGAGCGCAGCGACCCGGAACGGCGCGGCAAGGGCTACGCCCTCGACCACGGCGTGCGCCAGCTGGCCGCGCGCCCGCCCGACGTGGTGGTGGTGGTGGACGCCGACTGCACGCTGCACCCGGGCTCGCTCGAGAGCCTGGGGCGCGCCGCGGCGGAGGGCCGGCCGGCGCAGGCGCGCAACCTCGTGCTGCTGCCCGAGGGCGCCTCGGCCCTCGACACGCTCTCGGCCTTCGCCTTCCTCGTGCGCAACGTGGTGCGGCCGACCGGCCTGGCGCGCCTGGGGCTGCCCTGCCACCTGATGGGCACCGGCATGGCCTTTCCCTGGCCGCTGCTGCGCGACGCGCGGCTGGCCAGCGGCGCGCTGGCCGAGGACCTCGAGCTGGGCCTGGCCCTCACGCGGGCCGGCCGCGGCCCGCGGCTGTGCGCGGAGGCGCTGGTGACGAGCCCGGTCCCGCGCCAGCGCCGGGCGCGGGAGAGCCAGCGCCGGCGCTGGGAGCAGGGCCACGTGACGGTGCTGCTGACCGTCGCGCCCGGCCTGCTGTGGATCGCCTTCCGGCGGCTCGACCTGGCGCTGCTGGCGGCCGCCCTCGACCTGTGCGT
>JBDIBD010000242.1:0-7353 GCA_039812725.1 Vicinamibacteria bacterium
GCCCGTGGAGAGAGAAAGGGCAAGCGCCGGGCCACCAGCCGAGGCCGCGCGCGCGCCTCCGCGCAGGGGCCGGCCGGACAGCGACTTGCCGCCACCCTGGCCCGGCGTGCGCCGAGCCGGTCGCGGCGCCAGCCTTCGCTCGCCTGGATCGCGAGCTGCCGGCGGCTCCGCCAGGCCGAACCAGGGAGCGCTCGCGAGGCGCCGAAACGTCCAGAATCCTGGTCGGCGGCGCCAAAGCGGCTGGCCGGCTCCTTACGTCCGCCGGGCGGCCTCGATGGCCGACACGAGGAGCCGCATCCCGTCCCACAGGTCCTCCGGGCGCACGGCGGCGAAGCCCAGGACGAGTGCCTGCGGCGCCGCTCCGGGGTCGGCGCAGTAGGCGGCCAGGGGCATGACCTCCACGCCCCGCGCGGCGGCCTGGCGGGCCACCCGCACGGCGTCGGCGTCCACCAGGTCGGCCACGCAGTGCAGTCCCGCCCGGATGGGACGCAGGCTCAGCGCGCCCGCGCCGACCGCGTGGGCCGCGTCCTTCAAGCCCGCGAGCCGCTCGCGATAGGCCGCGCGCATGCGCCGCAGGTGGCGCTCGAAGTGGCCCTGCGTCATGAAGTCGGCCAGCGCGGCCTGCTCGAGCAGGGGCGGGTGCAGGTCCGCTGCCCGCCGGACCGCGCGCGCCTGCTCCACGAGGCCGGCGGCCGACACCAGGAAGCCCAGGCGCAGCGCGGGCGCCAGGCTCTTGCTGAAGCTCCCGACGTAGACCACGCGCCCGTCGGCGTCGAGGCCGTGCAGGCAGGGAACGGGGTGGACGCCGTGGCGGAACTCGCTGTCGTAGTCGTCTTCGACCACCCAGGCGCCCGCGCCCTGGGCCCAGCGCAGCAGCGCCAGGCGGCGGGGCAGGCTCATGGTCAAGCCGAGGGGGAACTGGTGCGACGGCGTCACGTAGGCGAGGCGGGCGGCGGGCGCCAGCCGCCGGCCGGCCTCGACGTCCAGCCCCTCGGCGTCGACGGGCACCGGCACGATCCGAGCGGAGGCCCGGCGCAGAGCGCTGAGCGCGCCCGGGTAGGCCGGCTCCTCCAGCCAGGCGGGGTCGCCCGGGTCGAGGAGCAGGTGGCAGGCGAGGTCGATCCCCTGCTGCGCGCCCGCCACCACCAGGACCTGGTCGGCCGTGCAGCGCGTGCCGCGCGTGGTCGAGACGTGGTCGGCGATGGCACGTCGCAGGGCCGGCAGGCCGCGCGCGTCGCCATAGTCGAGCTGCTGGCGCGCCAGGACCCGCACGCGGCGGGTGACCACCTCGCACCACGGACGAGTCGGGAAGAGGTCGAGGGCGGGAACACCGATGCGGAAGGGGCGCGGCGGCCCAGGGATTCGCCCGCCCGGGGCCGTGATCGCGGCCAGCTCGAGGCCGCGCCGCGAGAGGGGCGGATGGCGAGCGGCGGCGGGACCAGCCGCGGCGGCGGGGCGCGCCAGGCCCTCGAGCGCGAGGTCGGCCACGAAGAGCCCGGAGGCCGGTCGCGCGTGGAGATAGCCCTCGGCCGCCAACTGCTCCAGCGCCAGGACCGTGGTGGTGCGCGAGACACCCAGGTCGCGCGCCAGGGCCCGCGACGAGGGGACGCGCGCGCCGGGGCGCAGCCGCCCTTCGAGAATGGCCCTCCGGATGCTGCCGTAGATCTGCCGCTGCAGGCCTTCGGGCCCGCCCGGGTCGATGTGGACGAGGAGGCTCGTGGCGCGCTGCACCCTGGCGACTTCTCCCTGATTCCCGATCGCCCCGTTCGGTGCGGCTAGCGTACACCGGGCCCGGCAGGCTCGCGCGGCCGAGCTGGACTGATGCGCCGCGCGGCGGCTGGCCCTAGCGCTGGCGGTCGGCGGCAGGGACGATCTCGGCGGGCCCGTCGCGCGTGGGCCCGTCGGGGGGCAGACCACGAGGGCAGCGTGCGCGATTCGAGAGCCGTCGCGTTGGCAGACTGGGACGAAGGCCACGCCGCCACGGGGGAGCCGCGGTCGCACGCGCCGGCGGCCGGGGTGGACCTCAAGACGTTGCTGGCCGACTACGAGAAGTCCCTGATCCTGGCGGCGTTGGCCTCGGTGGGGGGGCGGCAGCGCAGCGCCGCCCGCCTGCTGCGCCTCCTGCCGACCACTCTCAACGAGAAGATGCGCCGGCTCGGAATCCGCCCCCAGCGGCTGCGCTGGGACGAGTCGGGCGAGAGGGAGCAGCGCAGCTCGACCCTGCGCTGGGTGGGCCGCCTGGCGCCCGGGGCCACGCTGGAGGTGCGCGGCATGAACGGCCCCGTGCGGGTCGAGGCCGCCGCCGGTGACGAGGTCCGCGTGACGGCCGTCCGGGAGGGACCCTGGCCGCTGGCCGAGGCCGTCGAGGTGCGGATCGTGGAGCACGCGGGCGGCGTCACCGTCTGCGCGGTGTGCGCCGGCCCGGCCCCGCTGCCGGGCCGATTCCCGCGCCGCGCGGCGCGGGCCGTGGCGGCCACTCGCGTGGCGATCTCCGTGCAGGTCCCGCCCAGCGTGCGGATGCGGGCCACCACGATCAACGACGACATCGAGGTCGTGGGCCTGGCCGGCAACGTCGAGGCCGACACCGCCAACGGGCGCATCCGGTTCCTGGCGGCGCCCGAGGCACTGTCCCGCCCGGCCGAGGCGTGACGAACGGCTGACGAGGTCGGAGTGATCGTTCGACACCAGCGGAGGGTTGCGCCATGCTGGCGCGATGCCAGCAGCCTGCCGGCGCGCGGCCGTGGCGACGCTCCTGGCGGCCCTGCTCGGCTTCGGCCCGGCAGCGCCGGCACAGACCCGCGGCGCGCAGGGACGACGGCTCGACGACTACCTGCGACGACTCACGGGCTTCGGCTATTCCGGGGCCGTCCTCGTGGCGCTCGACGGCCACGTCGTCCTGCGCGAAGGCTACGGCTTTGCCGACCGCGAGAGGCGCGTCCCGAGCCGGCCCGAGACGCTGTTCGACATCGGTTCCCTGGCCAAGACCTTCACGGCGGTCGCGGTCCTGCGTCTCGAGGCCGAGGGCAAGCTTCGCGTCGAGCAGCCACTCGCCCGGTTCCTGCCGCAGGCGCCCGAGGACAAGCGGTCCGTCACCCTGCACCAGCTCCTCACGCACACGTCGGGCGTGACGGGCCCCGACCGGGGCTACCGGGAGATCGGCTCGGCCGACGCGCTGCGCGAGATCCTGGCCAGGCCCCTGGCCTTCCCGCCCGGCTCGCGCTGGGCCTACTCCAACGCCGGCTACGTGCTCCTGGCGGCGGTGGTGGAGGCTGCCAGCGGCACGACGTACCAGGACTACCTGGCCGGCCATGTCTTTCGCCCCGCGGGCCTGGTCTCGACGGGCTTCTGGGGCCGGCGGCTGCCGCGGCGGGCCGGCGCGCGGACCGCGCGCGGCTACGACGAGGTGGGCCCCGTGACCGAGCTCGAGCAGCTCTCCCCGGACACCTGGAACGACATCGGGAGCGGGCAGATCGTCTCGACGGTCGACGACCTCTACCGCTGGCAGCAGAGCCTGGAGCGCCACCGCAGCCTGACGGCGGCGGCGCTGACGAAGATGCTGACGCCCGCGTTCGAGGAAGCGCCCTCCGACGACTACTACAGCGACAGCTACGGCTACGGCCTCTGGGCGCAGAGGCTGGCCGACGGGACCCGGCGCTTCCACCACGGAGGCGACTCCCTCGGTTTCGGCTCGCAGCTCACCTGGCTGCCCGAGCGCAAGACGGTGATCGTGTCGCTCTGCAACGTGCGCGACGATCTCTTCCCCGTCCACCGCCGCGCGGATCGGGCCATCCCGGCCCTGCTGTCGGGCGCGCAGGTCGAGGAGCCGCCACGCTTCGCGACGCTCCGGCGGCGCGAGCTCGATCGGATGACGGGCACGTACGCTCTTCCGACCGGGGGCACGTTGACGGTCTCTCGGGAACGGGACGGCCTCTCGATCGGCGCCGACGGCCAGGACGCGGCCCTCCTCCTCGACGGCCACTTCGACCAGGCGGGCGAGCTCGCGGCGCGGGGCGAGGCCGCGCGCGAGCTGCTCGCGGCGCTGCTGCGAGGCGACGACTCGGGCCTGGCCGCCGTCGGCCTGGGGGACGAGGAGGCCCGCCGAGAGATCCGGGCCGAGATCGAGGCGCTCGGAGGCGGACTGGGCGGGCCCAGAACCGTGCGCAGCATCGGGACCTGTGTCGGGGGCCTGCTCGGCCGCTCCGTGAGCTCCGTCCTGAGGGCCGAGTTCGAACGGGGCAGCGCCTGCTACAAGGTGCAGTGGAACGGAGCCACGATCGCCGGCACGAGCGCGCGCTGTCGGCGCCTGGCAGGCGTGACCCGCCTCCAGCCCCGCTCACCGCACGAGCTCGTGGGATGGAACCTCGTCACGCAGAAGGGCTTCTCTTTGCGCTTCGGCCCTGGCTTCGAGGACGTGACCGTCTTGGCCGCCGATCGTCAGGCCAGGGCCGTCCGCGCGCGGCCGGCGGCTCGCGAGTAGCCACCTCCGCTCGAGCGTCCACGAGTCGCGGCCCGTCGAATCGAGATGGCGGAGAGGGTGGGATTCGAACCCACGATACCGTTACCGGTATAGCAGTTTTCGAGACTGCCCGCTTCAACCACTTGCGTACCTCTCCGCGGGCCGCCCGGTCCGGCCGGGCAAGCCGTGAGTCTAGCCCAGCCCGGCCGGCGGGCCAAGCCGGCGCGACCGGCAGGGCTCAGGGCTCGTCGGGAATCTCCCCCGCGTAGAGCCGGGCCAGCAGCCAGGGGCGGCGGGCCACGTACTGGGCGATGGGCGGGTGCACGTCGGCACCCTTGCGGGCCTGGGCGGGGCTCTCGGGCCACTCGAAGGGCAGCTCGACGTACGTGTCGGGCCCCGGGGCCGAGGACAACAGGTCGAGCGTCGCCCGCAGCACCGCGCGCTGCCCGGCCGCGTCGCCGGGCCGACCCATGGGCCGCGACATAGGGTAGGAGATGCCGGCCAGCCGCGAGACGCCGACCGCCCGCGTCAGCTCTGGGATCATCGACAGCGACACGCTCGGGATGCCGGCGGCCTCGAGCGCTCTCTGGACCAGTCCCACGGACCGGCAGCAGAACGGTCAGGCAGGCACCAACGCGGCCGCGTCGACGCCCTGGGCTCGCATGTGGCGGGCCAGGGCCGGCGCCGTCTCGCCCTCGAGCACCTCGCTGCGCAGCTGGTAGCCCATGATCGAGTAGTGGGTCCCGGCGCTGCGGCCGACCAGGCCCTCGGCCACCAGCTCGTCGAGGCGGCGCATCGGCAGCACCACGTCGAGGTCGGCCTGGCCGAAGCGCGGGTCGATGTGCAGGTGGTACAACCGCACCTGCTCCTCCGTCGTGCCGCGCGGGATGGCGCGCCAGGTCGGATCGCCCCACCAGGGGTTGCGGCGCTCGCCTTCCTGGTCGAAGGGCCGGTCGTCGAGGCGCGCCACGCCCGCGGTGCTGACCAGCGCCAGGCTGCACTCGCAGAGCGGCTTCGGCAGGGGCGCGAAGGGGATCGTGCGGCGGGCCCGCGCCTCGCGGCCGGCCCAGGCCCTCATGATCTGGCGCGTGGCGAAGTCCAGGAAGCGGTAGGAGTCGATCGGCATCTCAGCCCTCGCGGCGGGCGCGGAAGAACTCCACCAGCAGCCGGCGCGACTCCTCGGCCAGCAGGCCGCCCTCGACCTGCAGCCGGTGGTTGAGCGGCAGCTCGTGGGCGCGCGTGAGCGACTCGAGCGCGCCGAACTTGGGCTCGGCCGCGCCGTAGACCACGCGCGCCACGCGCGCCAGCACCAGCGCCCCGACGCACATCAGGCAGGGCTCGAGCGTGACGTAGAGGGTGCTCCCCGGCAGCCGGTAGTTGCCGAGCGCCCGGGCGGCGCGGCGCAGGGTGACGATCTCGGCGTGGGCGGTCGGGTCGGCCGCGCCGATGGGCTGGTTGAAGCCCGCGGCCAGCAGCTCGCCGTCCCGGGCCAGCACCGCCCCCACCGGCACCTCGCCGGCCGCCTCGGCGCGGGCGGCCTCGGCCAGGGCCAGGCGCATCAGGCTCTCGTCGTCCACGCCGCGATTGTGCACCGCCGCGGGCCTGTGCGCGCGCTCACCCCCGCCGGCGGGAGTCGCTGGTAGCGTCCGGCGCATGCCCACGCGCGCGTCCCTGTTCGCCCTGCTCCTGCCGCTCGCCGCCTGTGGCGGCGGCGGCTCGCCGTCGCCCGGGACGAGCCCCTCGCCCGGCGGGTCGGCCGGTTCCGGCAGCTACTTCCCGGCCGGCGCCACCTGGTACCAGGACGTCTCGCGCGCGCCGCTCGACGCCGAGTCGCGCCAGGTGATCGACTACCTCGACCGGGTGGGCTGGGGGCTGGGCCGGATGCAGGTCGACTTCTCGATCGAGGTGCTCGAGGCCCCGGCTGGGACGACGCCGCGGCCCTTCACGCCCACCGAGGACCACTATCGCCCCGACTGCGACCTCGATCCCGTGCCGGTCCCGCCCGGCGGCGCGCTGGAGGGCGAGGAGGGCTACGAGTGCCGCTCCGACGGCGACTGCCACCTGATCGTGGCCGACCGCGCGCGCCTGAGGCTGTTCGAGATGTGGCGGGCCGACATCCGCGGCAACGACTTCCGCGGGGGCTGCCTGGCGGTCTGGGACATGACCCGCGTCTACCCGCCCTCGGGCCGCGGCGAGCAGTGCACCAGCGCCGACGCGGCCGGCTACCCCATCGCGCCGCTGCTGTTCTCGGCCGACGAGGTGGCGGCCGGCGCCATCCGGCACGCCATCCGCTTCGTCCTGCCCAACGCGCGCATCCGGCGCGGCGTCTACGTGCACCCGGCCACCCACGGCACGCCCTCGACCAGCGGCCCGGCCGAGGCGCCGCCCTACGGCACGCGCCTGCGGCTGCGGGGCGACTACCCGGTGGACTCGCTGCCGGCCGGGGCGCGCGTGGTGGCGCGCGCCATGCAGACCTACGGGATGCTGCTGGCGGACGGCGGCAACGTGGCGCTCACGGCGCAGAGCGACCGCTTCACGACCGCCAAGTGGTCGAGCCTGATGGGCCCGCGCGACCTGGCGGCGCTGCGCCCGGGCGACTTCGAGATGGTGGAGGCCGGGCCGCGCATCCCGCTCACTCTCGACTGCGTGCGCAACCCCTAGGACGACGGCCGCCCGCAGCAGCCACCCGCGCGCAGGTCCGTGCCGTCGGGCAGGTGCGTCAGCCGGAACAACGGGAAGGTGCGCCGGCTGAACGGCACCACCAGCGGGCCGCGCGGGTCGAGCGTCAGCACCTCGACCACGCGGCCCGCGGGGGCGATCCAGGCCACGAGCAGGTGGCTGCCGGCCGCGGCCAGCTCGCCGCCGTCCACGAGCACCCGCGCCGCCACGGCGTCCAC
>JBDIBD010000243.1:0-7353 GCA_039812725.1 Vicinamibacteria bacterium
TCCTGGCGCTGTGGGCCGGCCAGCCCTGGCTCGTCGCGCTGCTCGTCGTCGGCCTGCTGGCCGCCGCGGCCCTGGCGCGCGGCCCGTGGCGCTGGGCCGAGGGGCCGAGCCTGCGGGGAGCGCTCGCGCCGCTGGCCGTGCTCGTGGCCGTCTTCGCCGTCACCCAGTACGGCCTCTTCCGCGTGGGACCGGAGGGCGACTTCGTGCTGGATCCGCTGCTGGCCTGGGACAGCACCTTCCACGCGGGGCTCGCCCGCGAGCTGACGATCGGCTGGCCGCCGCAGGTGCCGGGCCTCTCGGGCTTCCACCTCGGCTACCACTTCGGCCTCGACCTCGTGCGCGGCGCCGCCCTGGCCTGGGCCGGCGTCGACCCCTTCGACCAGATCGCGCGTCTCGACCTCACCTGGCTGGCGCTGGCGCTGGTGCTGGCCTTGCGCGCCATGGCCTTCCGCCTCGGCCTGCGCGGCGTGGCCGTGACGCTGGCCGGCTTCTCCCCGCTGCTGACCGACTTCGCCTGGATCTTCGCGGGCAGCCCCCAGGCCAACTGGTGGTGCGACCTGCTGCGCGGCAACCTGCTGCTGTCGCTGGTGCTGGCCAACCCCAGCGTGCCGGCCCTGGCCGTGTGCCTGGCCGCGCTGGTGGCGCTCGACCGCCACGCCTCGGGCGAAGGGCGCGGCTGGCTGGCCCTGGCGGGCCTGGCGGGCCTGGCCCTGCCGCACTTCAAGGTCTTCCTGGGGGCGCACCTGCTGCTGGGGCTGGGTGTCGCCTTCGTGCTGCGGCGCCTGCCGCTGCGGTCCGCCCTGGCGGTGGGCCTGCCGGCGGCCCTCTCCACGGCCGCGCTGGCCCTGGGCCAGGGCGGCAGCAGCGTCGAGCTGGCCCTCGACCCGCTCGGGCTCGTGCGGGGGACGCGCGTCAACCTCGACCTGCCGTTCGTCAACACCCGGGCGCTGCTGCCGTTTGCGCTGCTGTGGCTCGTGGCCTCGCTGGGCGCGCGGCTGGTGGCGCTGCCGGCCGGCCTGCGCGGCCTGCGCGCGGCCGCGCTCGCGGCCGTCGCTCTCGCGGCCATGGCGCTCTCCGGCTGGCCGCTGGGCCTGCTCTTCCGCGTCTCGGCGCCCGAGGTGCTCGAGAGCGAGCGGGTCATCAACGACGCCGCCTACCTGGTCGAGCAGAGCGGCGTCCTGCTCTGGCTCTTCGCGGCCGCTGCGCTCGGCGCCGCCCTCCGCGCGTCGTCCACGCCCGCCCGGCGCGTCGCCGCGGCGGTGCTGGTGGCGCTGTCGCTGCCCGTCAGCGCGCAGCTCGTCTGGAAGAAGTCCAACATGCCGCCCGACCACATGCCCGGGGCCTGGCGCCAGGCGGCCCTGGCCGTGGCCGCGCGCACGGAGCCCGGCGAGGTGGTGATGCAGCGGCCGGCCGGCCGCTTCCCTCCAGCGCCGGTGATCTTCGCCTCGCGGCGCGTCCCCTACGACCGCTACACCCCCTACCTGACCCAGTTCGCGGCCCCGGGGCCGCTCGAGGAGCGGCACCGCCTGGTCTCGCGCTTCTTCCGCACGCGCAAGGCCGACGAGGCTCGCGCGCTGGCCCAGGCCGTGGAGGCGCGGGCGCTGTGCCTGTACGGTCCCGACCGCGTGCGCTTCCCGCTCGAGGAGCTGTTCGAGCCGGTCTACGAGTCGGAAGAGGCGCGCTGCTACGTGCTGCGTCCAAGCGCGCCGGCGCGGTAAGCTGGCCCCTCGCGCGCCCCGGGCGCGCAGGGAGGAAGCATGGCGCTGGTCGATCCGATCCTGGCCGAGATGGAGCACGAGTTCCGCACCACCCGCAAGGTCCTGCAGGCCGTGCCGCAGGACAAGCTGGCCTGGAAGCCGCACGCCAAGTCGATGACGCTGGGCGAGCTGGCCTGGCACCTCGCCACCGTGCCCGGCTTCGTGGCCGGCACGCTGCCGACCGACGGCCACGACTTCGCCACGCGCTCGCCCCGCCCGCCCGTCCCCGCCACCACGGCCGAGATCGTGGCCGGCTTCGACGCCGCCTGGGCCCAGGCCAAGCAGGCGCTCCAGAACCTCGACGACGCCCAGGCCCGCGGCGACTGGAAGATCATGGCCGCCGGCCAGACCAAGATGACCCTGCCGCGCATCGGCCTGGTGCGCTCGATCCTGATGAACCACAGCTTCCACCACCGCGGCCAGCTGTCCGTCTACCTGCGCCTGCTGGACGTGCCCGTGCCGTCCATCTACGGGCCCAGCGCCGACGAGAACCCGCTGGCCTGACCCGTGCGCGGCGTCGAGCAGGTCCCCTGGCTGTACGACCTCGGCATGGCCGTGCTCGAGGCCACCGGCCTTCGGACCTGGCGCCGCTGGCTGGCCGGCGGTGTCGCGGCCGGCCGCGTGCTCGACGTGGGCTGCGGCACCGGCCGCAACCTGGCGCTCTTTCCGGCCGGCGTGCGGGCGGTGGGGCTCGAGCCGTGCGCGCAGTCGCTGCTGAAAGCCCGTCGCCGCGCGCCCGGCGCCCTGCTCGTGCGCGGCCGGGCCGAGGCCCTGCCCTTCCGCGACGGGGCCTTCGAGACCGTCACCAGCGGCCTGGTCTTCTGCAGCGTCGGCGACGTGCCCGTCGGGCTGGCCGAGCTGCGGCGAGTGCTGCGGCCGGGCGGTGTCGTGCGCATGCTCGAGCACGTGCGCTCGCTCCACCCCTGGCAGGCCTGGCTGCAGGACCGCCTGCAGCCGGCCTGGACCTGCTTCACCGGCGGCTGCCACCCCAACCGCGAGACCGAGCGCGCCGTCGAGCGGGCCGGCTTTCGGATCGACCTGGCCACGCGCCGGGCCGCCGGCTCGATGCGGCGCTTCGTCGCCCTGCCGGAAGGAGGCGAGCCGTGAGCGACGCGAGCCGTCCGTCCCTGTTGCTGCCGGTGGTCGCCTGCCTGACGCTGGGCCTGGCGCCTTTCGTGCCGCTGCCGCACGTGGCCGAGAAGGTCGTCTGGCTGACGGAGGGCCGGCACCTGCGGCCCATCGACTGGTTCGACCTGCTGATGCACGGCGCGCCGTGGGCGTGGCTGGCGGTCACGGCCTGGCGCCGGCGCTGACGGAACGCCTTCAGATGGGCGCGATCGGGAAATCGAGAGCCCGGGCGGCGGCGATCAGTCGCTCGTCGTACGTCGCCAGCTCGATCGGCTGACCCCGCCGGCGCAGAAAATCGGCCGAAGCGAGGTGGAGCGCGTCGAGCGTTCTCACCGGCACCGGAAACGGCTCCAGCGCGCGGGCTAGGACCGCGGGCTGCAGCTCCAGCAGCGCCACGCGCTCGACGAGACGGCGCGCCGACTCGCCGTGGGACGCCCCGAGCCCGCGGGCGTTGAGCCGGATCCACAGCTCGTACTCGAGCAGCCGGCTCGAGACCAGCGGCTCGCGCCACAGCTCGTCGGGCGGCCGGCGGTCCTCCGCCAGCAGGTGCGCGAGCGCGACCGACGTGTCGAGGTAGATCACCGCTCGCCGCGATCCTCGCCCAGCTCGCCGGCCAGTTCGCTCCACTTCGCGACGGGCTGGCGGGGCGGCGGACCCTCGGCCACCATCAGCGGCGCCGTCAGCCAGCCCTCGCGTACCGCCTCCGCGAGGAATGCGTCGGCGAGGTGCTCAGCGCGCCCGGGCCGCGGCGGCCCCAGCTCGGCCACCACCCGGTCACGGTCGGTGACCAGCACGGTCTCCCCGCTGGCCGCGAGGCGCACGTACTCGCTCAGCTTGTTCTTGAGAACCTTGACGCCGACGGCTCGCATGATCGTAATGGTAGCTACGAGTAGCTACCCAGTCAACGACCGAGGTACGTCGTCTACCCTCGAATCGACGCTTCACGGGTAGTGACGGCCTCGGTCGTGGCGTCGTCGATCTGGACCGCGATCCGGTTGCGGGCTCGGCTGGACTCGACTCGGCCATTGCAGCCGGCGGGCACACTCGCGTATTCTCAAACGTCTTACCTCCCGGGAAGGGGCGTGCTTCTTGGGCCCAGCCTCACGGGCCCAGCCGTGACGGTCGAGTTTCGCTTTGGGGGATCTCAGGATGACGAAGTTGCGGACGGCGGGGCTCGTAGCGCTCGGCTGTCTCTGCCTGGCAGGGGCGGCGAGCGCGGGCCCGGTGGTGCAAGTGGCGGACGGCGTGCTGGTCGTGAGGGTGAGCGAGGCGGCCAACGTCTCCGTCACCGTCACCGGTCCGGAGGGCTTCGCCCTGTCGAGGGTGTTCGGACAGGGTGAGGCGCCGGCGCTGCAGCTGGCCGAGGGGCGCGGGCACCTGGCCGACGGCCTGTACCTCTACGACGTGCGCGTGGCCCCAGCCGTCAGCCGCCAGCGCGGGACCGACGACGGCGCCGAAGCCGGCCTGCCCGGAGCGGCGGCGGTGTCCGGCAGCTTCACGGTCCGGGGCGGGGCGGTCGAGCGGCCGTCCGGGAGGGTCGAGACGGCCGCCTCCGGGGCGACGGGACGCGGTCCGAATCAGCCCGACGACTTCTTCATCAACGACGACCTGGTCGTGGTGGGCTCCACGTGCTCGGGCTTCGACTGCATCAACAACGAGGTCTTCGGGCTCGAGAACCTGCTTCTCAAGCAGAACAACAACCGCATCCGGGCCGACGACACCAGCGCCTCGGCCGGCTTCCCCGCCAACGACTGGCAGATCCGTTTCAACGACGACGCCTCGGGCGGGCTGAACCGCTTCGCCGTCGAGGACCTGACGGCCGCGCGCATCCCCATGACGATCCTGGCGGGCGCGCCCAACAACAGCATCTTCGTGGACGCCTCCGGCCGCCTGGGCGTGCGCACGGGCGCTCCGGCACAGACCATCCACGCGCTCACGGGCGACACCCCGGGCCTGCGCCTCGAGCAGGACGGCAGCAGCGGCTTCTCGCCCCAGACCTGGGACGTCTCCGGCAACGAGTCCAACTTCTTCATCCGCGACGTGACCGGCGGCAACACGCTGCCCTTCCGCCTGCGCCCGGGCGCCCCCTCGAGCAGCGTCGACATCCTCGGCACGAGCGGCAACGTCGGCATGGGAACGGGGTCCGCCAGCTCCTCGCTGCACGTCTTCCGCAACAACGGCACGGCCCAGCTCAAGGTCGAGGAGGCCAGCGCCACCCTGCAGTCCCGCAACCTGCTGCGCATCATCAACAACGGCGCTTCGACCTTCCGCTTCGACAACACCAACACGGGCTCCGCCTGGGGCTTCGGTTCGCGCCAGCTCCAGGGCGATTTCTTCATCGGCAACACGCCCGGGCAGACCTTCGCGATGCTGCTGACGTCAGCCGGGAACATGACCATCACGGGCACCTACGCCTCGAGCTCGGACCGCAACGCCAAGGACGACATCAACGCGGTCGACCCGGCCGAGGTGCTGGCCAAGGTCTCGGAGCTGCCCATCGCCACCTGGCGCTACAAGGGCGACGACGCCACCCACGTGGGCCCCATGGCCCAGGACTTCTTCGCGGCCTTCGGGCTGGGCGCGGACGACAAGCACATCGCCCCCACCGACATGGCCGGGCTGAGCCTGGCGGCCATCCAGGCCCTGCAGGCCGAGGTGGCCGAGAAGGACGCCCGCATCCGCGCGCTGGAGCAGCGCCTGGAGCGGCTCGAGGCGGCCCAGAAGCCGTAGCCGCCGTCGCTTCCACGGCCCCCGGGCTCGCGCCCGGGGGCCTTTTCGCTTCGCAGGCTTGCGCGCCGGGGCGCCGCCGCACGATGCTTGGGCCATGAGGCCCGTGGTCGCCCTGCTGGGCCCCACCAACACCGGCAAGACCCACCTGGCCCTCGAGCGCCTGCTCGAGCACAAGAGCGGCATGATCGGCTTCCCGCTGCGCCTGCTGGCGCGCGAGAACTACGACAAGCTGGTGCGGGCCCGGGGCGCCTCGCAGGTGGCCCTCGTGACCGGCGAGGAGCGCGTCGTGCCCCCGGGGGCGCGCTACTTCTGCTGCACGGTCGAGGCCATGCCGCTCGACCGCCAGGTGGACTTCCTGGCCGTGGACGAGGTCCAGCTGTGCGCCGACCGCGAGCGCGGCCACGTCTTCACCGAGCGCCTGCTGCACGCCCGCGGGCGCGAGGAGACCATGCTGCTGGGCTCCGACACCATCCGGCCGCTGCTGCAGCGCCTCCTGCCGCAGGCCGGCGTGATCGGCCGTCCGCGCCTGTCGACCCTGAGCTACGCCGAGCCGCGCAAGCTGCACCGCCTGCCGCGCCGCAGCGCCATCGTGGCCTTCTCGCTGGCGGAGCTGTACGCCCTGGCGGACCGCGTGCGCCACGACACGGGCGGCGCGGCGGTGGTCTTCGGGGCCCTCTCACCGCGCACGCGCAACGCCCAGGTGGGGCTGTTCCAGTCGGGCGAGGTGGACTACCTGGTGGCCACCGACGCCATCGGCATGGGCCTCAACCTCGACATCGACCACGTGGCCTTCACCAGCCTGGGCAAGCACGACGGGCGCGGGCCGCGCACGCTGACGGCGGCCGAGGTGGCCCAGGTCGCCGGCCGCGCCGGGCGCCACGTCAAGGACGGCACGTTCGGCGCCACGGCCGAGCTGGGGGGCTTCGACCGGCGCCTGGTGGAGGCGGTCGAGCAGCACCGCTTCGAGCCGCTCTCCGAGATCTGGTGGCGCAACCCGGAGCTGTCCTTCGCCTCGCCGCGCTCGCTGCTGCGCTCGCTGGAGGAGCGGCCACCGCGCCCGGAGCTGCGGCGCCTGGCCGGGGCCGACGACCAGCGCGCGCTCGAGGCCCTGCTGCGCGAGGACGACGCGGCGCGTCTCACCGGCCAGGACGCGACCCGGCTGCTGTGGGAGGTGGCCTGCATCCCCGACTTCCGCAACGTGCTCTCCGACGCCCACACGCGCCTGCTGCTGGTGGTGCTGCGCCACCTGCGCGAGCGCGGGCGGCTGCCCGAGGAGTGGTTCTCGGAGCAGGTCGCCCACCTCGACCGTACCGACGGCGGCGTCGAGCCGCTGCTGGCGCGCATCGCCGCCATCCGCACCTTCACCTACCTCTCGCACCGGACCGAGTGGCTGGCCGACGCGCGCTACTGGCAGGAGCGCACCCGCGCGGTCGAGGACCGCCTCTCGGACGCGCTGCACGAGGGCCTGACGGCCCAGTTCGTGGACCGGCGCGCGGCGGCCGTCGTGCGCCAGGAGCGCGACGGGCTGCTGCTGGCCTTCGAGGAGGGCGGGGCCGTCTCGGTGCAGGGGCTGGCCATCGGCCGGCTGGAGGGCTTCCGCTTCGTCGCCGAGGCGGGCCTGCGTGAGGGCTCGCGCCACCTCGTGGCGGCCGCCCAGCGCGCGGTCAAGGCCGAGCTGCCGGCGCGCGTGGCCGAGCTGGAGGGCTCGCCCGACGCCGCCTTCGCGCTCTCGCCCGCC
>JBDIBD010000244.1:0-7348 GCA_039812725.1 Vicinamibacteria bacterium
GCCTGGACGCCCGCCGTGCTGGCCTTCGTGGCCGCCCGCTTCGGCACGCCGCTGCGGGTCACCATCGCGGCCTGGAACCAGCCGGCCCTGCGGCTGGCGGCGCGCCTGGGCTTCCGCGTGGCGGGCGGCTTCGGGGGCTTCCGCCACGGCGGCGCGCCGCACGTGATCCTGGTCGCCAGCGGGCCCCCGTCCCGGGCGTAGAATCGGACCCGGGATCCCACATGCCGATGACCATCGAGGCCCTGCGGGCCGTGCCCGTCTTCGACACCCCCGGCGGCGGCGAGCCGCGCCTGGTGGTCTGGTGGCGCACCCCCGAGGGCCACACGGGCTCGGGGGCGCCGCTGCCGGCGCGCCAGGCCGAGGAGATGCTGGCGCTGTACGCGGCGCGCTTCACCGAGCGCCACTACTGGCTCGAGCCGGCCCGCGAGGACGAGCCGGTCCAGCCGTAGCCCTGCGGGCGCCGCCCGCCCGCTGTGGTAGTCTCCGCGGTTCCGGGGCTGGTTTTCCGCCCCGCGACCTCATCCGATGTCCATCAGAACCCGCATCGCCCCCAGCCCCACCGGAGACCCCCACGTCGGCACCGCCTACGTGGCGCTCTTCAACCGCGCGCTCGCGCGCAAGCACGGCGGCCAGTTCATCCTGCGCATCGAGGACACCGACCGCCAGCGCAGCCACCCCGCCAGCGAGCGCATGATCTTCGAGGCCCTGCGCTGGCTGGGGCTCGACTGGGACGAGGGTCCCGACGTGGGCGGCCCGTTCGGTCCCTACCGTCAGAGCGAGCGCTCGGCGGTCTACCGCGAGCATTCCGAGCTGCTGGTGGAGCGCGGCGCGGCCTACCCCTGCTTCTGCACCGCCGAGCGCCTGGCGGCCCTGCGCGAGGAGCAGAAGCGGGCCAAGGCCGCGGTGATGGGCTACGACGGCCTGTGCCGGCGCCTGGACCCGGCCGAGGCCGCCCGGCGGCGCGCCGCCGGCGAGGCCCACGTGATCCGCCTGGCCATGCCCGAGGCCGACTCGATGACGGTGGCCGACCTGCTGCGCGGCGAGGTGCGCTTCGAGCGCCCGCAGATGGACGACCAGGTGCTGCTCAAGAGCGACGGCTTTCCGACCTACCACCTGGCCAACGTGGTGGACGACCACCTGATGCAGGTCAGCCACGTGGTGCGGGCCGAGGAGTGGCTCTCGTCGCTGCCCAAGCACGTGCAGCTCTACCGCGCCTTCGGCTGGCAGGCGCCGGTCTTCTGCCACCTGCCGCTGCTGCGCAACGCCGACAAGTCCAAGATCTCCAAGCGCAAGAACCCGGTCAGCCTCAACCACTACCGGCGCGCCGGCTTCTTCCCCGAGGCCCTGCTGAACTTCCTGGCCCTGATGGGCTTCTCGATGCCCGGCGGGCGCGAGGAGTTCACGCTCGACGAGTTCACGCGCGAGTTCGAGCTCGAGAAGATCACGCTCGGCGGGCCGGTCTTCGACCTCGAGAAGCTGACCTGGCTGAACGGGCGCTACCTGCGCGCGCTCACGCCGGACGACCTGATCGGCCGCCTCCAGGGCCACCTGCTCTCGCCGGAGTACCTGTCCGCCGTCCTGGCGCTGGTGCGCGAGCGCATCGACACGCTCGAGGGCTTCTTCGACTACGCCTCGTTCTTCTTCGCGGGCGAGATCCCCTACGACGCGGCCACGCTGCAGGCGCTGGCGCCCAAGGGGCGCGCGGCAGGCGAGGTCGGCAAGGCCCTCGAGGCGCTGGTCGAGAACCGGGTCGACACGCAGCTCGAGTGGAGCGCGGCCACGATCGAGGCGGCGCTCAAGGACTTCGCCGAGGGCTCCGGCTGGGCCCCCAAGGACGTCTTCATGGCCGTGCGGGTGGCCGTCACCGGCCGCACCGCCACGCCGCCGCTGTTCGAGACCATGGCCGTGCTGGGCAAGGAGCTCTGCCGCCGGCGCCTGCGCCGCGCGGCCGCGGCCCTCAAGGCCGCCCCGGCCCGGCCGGCTGGGAGCGAGGCCCGATGAGCGACACGCAGACACCGGCGGCTCCGGCCGAGGAGCCGCTCGACTTCATCCGCGAGATCGTGCGGGCCGACCTGGCCGAGGGGCGCCACCAGGCCGTGGTGACGCGCTTCCCGCCCGAGCCCAACGGCTACCTGCACCTGGGCCACGCCAAGTCGATCTGCCTGAACTTCGGCATCGCCCGGGAGTTCGGCGGGCGCTGCCACCTGCGCTTCGACGACACCAACCCGCTCAAGGAGGAGCAGGAGTACATCGACGCCATCGAGCGCGACGTGCGCTGGCTGGGCTTCGACTGGGGCGAGCACCTCTACCACGCCTCGGACTACTTCGAGCGGCTCTACGAGTGGGCCGTGGTGCTGATCAGGGCCGGCCTGGCCTACGTCGACGACCTCTCGGCCGACGAGATCCGCCAGCACCGCGGCACGCTCACGGAGCCCGGCACGAACAGCCCGTACCGCGAGCGCCCGGTCGAGGAGAACCTCGACCTGTTCGAGCGCATGCGGAAAGGCGAGTTCCCCGACGGCACGCGCGTGCTGCGGGCGCGCATCGACATGGCCTCGGGCAACATCAACCTGCGCGACCCCGTGCTCTACCGCATCCTGCACGCCAGCCACCCGCGCACGGGCGAGGCCTGGTGCGTCTACCCGACCTACGACTACGCCCACGGCCAGTCGGACGCCATCGAGGGCATCACCCACTCGATCTGCACGCTGGAGTTCGAGGACCACCGCCCGCTCTACGACTGGCTGGTCGAGCACCTGCCGGTGCCCTCACGCCCGCGCCAGTACGAGTTCGCGCGTCTCAACCTGACCTACACGGTGCTCTCCAAGCGCTTCCTGCTGCGGCTGGTGAACGAGGGCCGCGTGCGGGGCTGGGACGACCCGCGCATGCCCACGCTCCGGGGCGTCCGCCGGCGCGGCTTCCCGCCCGAGGCCCTGCGCCAGTTCGCCGAGCTGATCGGGGTCAACAAGCGCGAGAGCACGGTCGACTACGCCATGCTCGAGCACTGCGTGCGCGACGTGCTCAACCGCACCTCGCTGCGGCGCATGGCCGTGCTGCGGCCGCTCAAGGTCGTGATCACCAACTACCCCGAGGGCCAGGTCGAGCCGTTCGAGGCCCAGAACAACCCCGAGGACCCCGCCGCCGGCACGCGCCAGGTGCCCTTCTCGCGCGAGCTCTACATCGAGCGCGAGGACTTCATGGAGGACCCGCCCAAGAAGTTCTTCCGCCTGGCGCCCGGGCGCGAGGTGCGGCTGCGGGCGGCCTACTTCGTGACCTGCCAGGAGGTCGTCAAGGACGCCGCCGGCCAGGTGGTGGAGCTGCGCTGCACCTACGACCCGGCCTCGCGCGGCGGCAGCGCCCCCGACGGACGCTCGCCCAAGGCCACCCTGCACTGGGTCTCGGCCGCCCACGCCGTGCCGGCCGAGGTGCGGCTTTACGACCACCTCTTCGTGCGCCCCGACCCGGGCGCCGAGCGCGACCTGATCGAGGACCTGAGCCCGACGTCCGAGGAGGTGCTGACCGGCTGCCGCGTGGAGCCGGCCCTCGCCGATCTGCCGGCCGGCGCGCGGGTGCAGTTCGAGCGCCTGGGCTACTTCTGCGTCGACCCCGACACGCGCCCCGGCGCGCCGGTCTTCAACCGCACCTGCAGCCTCAAGGACACCTGGGCCAGGGTGCAGAAGAAGGGCTGACTCGGACGAACGGGAGTCGGGGCTAGACTGGTGACCGTCATGACCAGCTCCGAGCGCCGTGCACGGGCCGAGGCCAGACGAGCCAGGATCATCCTCCGCAAGTCGTGCCTCCAGGCCACTGAAGGCGACCTCAGCCCCGTCGATGGAGCGGAGGCGGTGGCGCTCGCCTGCCGACTCACCCGCGAGGCGTGGTCGCTCGCCGGGCTCGAGGAGCCGAGCTACACGCGCGCCGAGACGCCCTACCGCTTCGTCCCCTCGGCTTCCCGGTGATCGAGCTCCCCGAAGACTTCCGCGACCTCCTGGTCGAGCTGGCCGACGCCGGGGCGGAGTTCGTGGTGCTGGGGGGCCACGCGGTCGCGTTCCACGGCCACCCGCGTGCGACCAAGGACCTGGACGTGCTCGTGCGGGCCACGCCGGCCAATGCCGCGCGGGTCTACCGGGCCCTGGCAGCCTTCGGGGCGCCGCTCAGCGCCTTCGCGGTGGCCGAGGCCGACTTCGCGACCTACGACGGGGTGCTCCAGATCGGCGTGCCGCCGCGCCGCATCGACGTCCTCAACCGCGCCGACGGCATCAGCTTCGACGACGCGATCCAGGCCGGCGAGGCCTTCGATCTGGAGGGCCGCCGCGTCCCCGTGATCGGCCTCGAGGCCCTCCTGCGCAACAAGAGGGCGGCGGGCCGCGAGCAGGACCTGGCCGACGTCAAGGCCCTGGAAGCGGCGGCGCAGCGCCGCCAGCGCTGACCCGGAGCGGCGCCCTCACGTCGGGCGCGGCCCGCACCGTCCGGGCGGGACGCACCGGGCGCAGGGGAGGAGACGATGTCGAGCAAAGCCGAGACGGCCTTTCGGAACGTCTACGTGGACGCCGACTACGCCGCCGACTACGCCGCCCTGGAGTGGACCGGCACCTACCAACTCGTGCGGCGGGAGCTGCCCGAGGTCCTGCGCGCGCACGTGACCGGCCGGCGGGCGATCGACTTCGGCTGTGGCACGGGCCGCTCGGCGCGACTGCTGCGCTCCCTCGGCTTCGACGTCACCGGGGTGGACATCTCCCCGTCGATGATCGCCCGCGCCCGGCAGCTCGACCCCGGAGGCGACTACCGCCTGCTCGGCGACGGGGGCCTCGAGGCGCTCGGCGCGGGGCCGGTGGACCTCGTCCTGGCCGCCTTCCCGTTCGACAACACGCCTGCGCCGGAGAAGGCGCGGCTGCTCGGCGAGCTGCGCCGGCAGCTGGCCCCGGGCGGCCGGGTCGTCAACGTCGTCTCCGCGCCGGAGATCTACACCCACGAGTGGGCCTCGTTCACCACGCGCGACTTCCCGGAGAACCGGGCCGCGCAGGACGGCGACGTCGTGCGCATCGTGACCCGGGAGTTCAGCACGGGCCGGCCCTGCGAGGACGTCCTCTGCTCCGACGCGGCCTACCGCGCGCTGTACGCGCAGGCGGGCCTGGCGGTGGTGGCGGTCAGCCGGCCGCTGGCCCGGGGAGACGAGGGGCTGCCCTGGGTGAGCGAGACCCGCGTGGCCCCCTGGGTGATCTGGGTGCTCGAAGCCACCCGCTGACGTGCCGGGGCGTCACCCGCATGCCGGCTAGTTCAGCCTGAAGTTGACGGTCACGGTCATGAGGACCGGCACCGGGACGCCGTTGAGGCGGGTGGGCTCGTAGACCCACTGCCGCACGGCCTCGATGGCGGCCTCGTCCAGCAGCGGTATGCCGCGCAGCACGCGCACGTCGGAGACGCGGCCCTGCGTGTCGATGGTGCACTCCAGGATCACGATGCCCTGCACGCGGGCCTGCTTGGCGATGTCCGGGTAGACGGCGTCGACGTGCCCGATCTTGCGCGGCTCGGGGATCTCGCCGCCTACACGCAGCAAGTCGTCCTTCCTTCCGGCCTGCGGAATGGAGCCCGCCACCCCGCCGGTTGCCGGCGGCACCGAGCCGTCGAGGGGCCGGCAGCCGCTCGGGCAGGCGCCGCCCACCGGCACCAGCTCGGCGCCGCCGGGGTCGAAGCAGATCAGGCCGGAGGAGTCGCCGCAGAACGAGCGCACGCCGGTCTGCCCGACCGTGATCGGGGTGGCCGCGTAGGCGAAGCTCTCGAACGTGCGCGGTCGGGAGGCCGCCCGCCCGCCCCGGAAGGCGCGCCGGTAGCCGCGTCTCTCGCCGGCCAGCGGGGCCACGAGGAAGGCCGGGCCGGCGTAACCGTCGAGGCAGGCCGGGGGCGCGGCCAGGCAGCCCAGGTCCGCGTAGCTGCCGCCGGACACGGACGAGAAGGTGGACTCGGCGGACAGCACGGTGCGGATGTCGGCCAGGGCGGCCGACTCGTTGTCGAGGACGCGCGTGGGCGCCACGCCCGTGCCGGCCTGGGCCGACGCGAGGCCCGGCAGGGCGAGCAGGAGGACGGACAGCGTCAGCGCGACGGGTCTGGCGGGCATGGGCCCTCCGGGTCGGCCTCATTCTCCGCTCCGGACCCTGGCGGCGCAATGCAGGCCGGGCGGCGGGGTGTCGCGGCAGCGGCCCCGGCGTACGATTCAGGCAGGGCCGCGCGCCGGCCCGCCTGGAGGGAGACGTGAGACTGCACCTGTCGCGCTGGGTCTGCCTGGACGTGGACACCAACCTGCGCCGGGCGCGCGAGGAGGCCGAGCGCGCCGTGGCGGCCGGGGCCGGCCTGGTGGTCTTCCCCGAGTTGTTCCTGACGGGCTACACGCGCGCGCTCGACCCGGCCCGGGCGCGCGAGGCCTTCCGCGCCATCTCGGCGGCGGCCCCCGGCGTGCTGTTCGTCTTCGGCTCGATCAGCGAGGAGGGCCGCAACCGCCTGACCGCCTGGCAGGCGGGCTCCGAAGCGGCGCGCTACGACAAGGTGCACCTCTTCCGGCCCAACGGCGAGCACGTGCTCTGGCAGCCGGGCGACCGCTACGTGGCCCTGCGCTGGGGCGGGGTGACGATCGGCCTGCTCAACTGCAACGACCTGCGCTTCCCGGAGCAGGCCCGGGCCCTGCGCCTGCAGGCGCGCTGCGGCCTGCTGCTGGCGCCGGCCTGGTGGCCCTGGCGGCGCGACCACGTCTGGCGCACGCTGCTGCGCGCCCGCGCGCTCGAGAACGGCGTCTTCGTGGCCGGCTGCTGCGTGTCGGCCTCGGTGCACGAGGGCGAGGAGTTCGCCGGCGCGGGCAACCACGTCTTCGACCCGCTGGGCCGGCCGGTGGAGACGCAGGACGACCGCGGCTACCTGCTCGACCTCGAGACCCCGCCGGCCCTGGTGGTCGACCCGCTGCAGCAGGCCGTGGAGGTCGAGCGGGTGGAGGTGTGCGAGGTGGGCGCGCGTTGAGAGAACCCGACGCCTCGCCCGAGGCCGAGCGCCGCCGGGCGGCGAGCTATCCGAGCCCGCGCCCGTTCGGCTGGTACCACCTGCTCGACACGGACGCCCTGCGCCCCGGCCAGGTCGCGCGGGTCGAGGCGCTCGGCACCACGCTGGCCGTCTTCCGCACGCGGGCCGGCGAGGCGCGCGTGCTCGAGGCCCGCTGCCCGCACCTGGGGGCCGACCTCGCGGCCGGGCGGGTGGTGGAGGACTGTCTCGAGTGTCCCTTCCACGGCTGGCGCTTGCCGGGCGACGGCTCCGCGGCCCGGGTCCCGTACGCCGAGCGGCCGCCGCACGTGGGCGCGCGCGCCTG
>JBDIBD010000245.1:0-7319 GCA_039812725.1 Vicinamibacteria bacterium
GCGCCCGCCGGCCCCGCTGCGGATCGGGTCCTTCGAGGTGCCCCGCGTGGCGGCCTTCGCGGCCCTGGGCCTGCTGGTCGCGGTGGGCGCCTGGCTGGCGCTGAGCTTCTTCTCGCGCCCGTCCCCGGTGCTGCAGTCCGTGCTGCCGCCGCGCGTCGCGCCGGGTGGCACGGTCACCCTGCTCGGGGAGAACTTCGCCGCGGGCGTCGACAACAACCAGGTCACCGTCGGCGGCCAGCCGGTCCAGGTCACCTCCGCCACCGACACGCGCATCACCGTCACCCTGGCGGCCACGCCTCCGGGCGGCGGCGCCGCGGACCTCCCCGTCGTCCTGGTGTCGCGCCGGCGGGCCTCGAACACCCTGCACCTCAAGGTGTTCGTGCCGCCCAACGTCAAGGCCGTCGAGCCGCCGGTGGCCCTGCCGGGTGCGGAGGTGGCGCTCACCATCCCCGACGCGGCGGGCGAGCTGCGGGTCACGATGGACGACCAGCCGGCTCCGGTTCTGAGCGCGCAGGGCGGCGCGGTGCGGGTGCGCGTCCCCGACCTGCCGCTGGTGCTCGGCCGCAAGGTCAAGGTCATCGCCGAGAGCAACGGGCTTCCGGGCTCCGCGGGCGAGCTGGTGCTCGGCAAGCTGCCGATGCTCCTCGAGGCCTCGCCCCCCTCGGGCCCCCCGGGGACGCCGGTCAAGCTCGTGGGGCGCGGCTTCTCCGCCGACCCGCCCGTCAACCTGGTCACGGTGGGCGGGGTGCCGGCGCTGGTGCTCTCGGCCAGCCCCCAGGAGCTGCGCGTGGTGGCGCCGCTCCCGGGCGGGACCGGCAGCGTGGCGGCGCCCATCGAGGTCAAGGTGGCGGGCTCGCCTTCGAACAGCCTGCCCTTCGTGGTCGAGCGGCTCTCGACCGTGACCTTCGTGCTGCGCTGCTTCGCGGCCCCGGTCCCCGGGGATTTCCAGCGCGCCTACGTGGCCACGGAGATGGGACCGTTGCTGCTCTTCTCCGACAAGGGACCGGCGGCCTCGGTGGGCGACCGGGCCGTGCAGGTCAGCTCGGCGCTCAACCAGCTGGCCGACGCGGCCCTGGCCGGGCGCCCGCCGGCCTTCGAGCTGCGCGACAGCCCGCGCCCCGCCGTGGGCGTGGTGGGCGGGCCGGAGCTGCTCGCGCCCGAGCCGGCCGACGTGGCCGCGTACGGCGCGAAGGCCACGGCCAAGGTCGTGGCGGGGCACTGGACCAGCCTGCTGGCCGACACGTTCGCGCTGTTCGTGGAGTACCGGCGGCCCTCGCGCCTGGCCGAGACCTCCTCCTCCGGCAAGCTGCTCATCGACCTCTTCGCCGAGGCCCAGCGCCGGGCCGCCCAGACGGGCGCCTCGGGGGTGACGCGCGCGCAGCTGTTCCCGCTGGCGCCCTCCCTGGAGAAGCAGCTGCGCGAGCTGGCCCTGCAGCTGCCGGGCGCGCAGGACAAGGGCGCCGCCGCGGCGGTGGTCGAGGGGACCTGGGACGGCACGATGAGCGAGACCGGGTCCGAGCCGCGCCCGATCCAGCTGGCCCTGAAGCGGGCCGGCGGCCGGCTGACCGGCTCGCTCAGCACCACCGCTCGCAGCCTCTCGATGGGCATCCCGCTCAGCGAGGCCTCCTACGAGAAGGGCACCTTGCGCTTCACGCTGCAGGTGGGCGGCGTGCCGCGCGTCTTCAGCGGCACGCTGCAGGGCGCCACGGTGAGCGGCAGCATCACCTCGCCGGCCTCGAAGGAGCCGCTGGGGACCTTCACGCTCAACTTCGTCAAGTGAGGCGCTCCCCCCGAGCGGGCCGCGCCGTGCTCAGCGGGCTCGACGAGCTGCTGGCCGACCCGCGCCGGCTGCGCGGCCAGCGGCTGGGGCTGATCGTCAACCCCTCGGCCGTCAGCTCCCGCCTGGAGCACGCGGCCCTGGCGCTCACGAGCCACCCCGGCCTGAAGGTGACGGCCCTGTTCGGCCCGGAGCACGGCGTGTGGGCCGACGCCCAGGACCTGGTCGAGGTCGACGACAGCCGCGACCCGCGCACGGGCCTGCCGGTCTTCAGCCTGTACGGCCGCACGCGCGTGCCGAGCGCGGAGATGCTGGCCGGGGTCGACACGCTGGTCTACGACGTGCAGGACGTGGGCTCGCGCTACTACACCTTCGTCTACACGATGCTGCACGCCCTCGAGGGCTGCG
Source organism: Vicinamibacteria bacterium (assembly GCA_039812725.1). Classification (GTDB taxonomy): domain Bacteria; phylum Acidobacteriota; class Vicinamibacteria; order Fen-336; family Fen-336; genus JBDIBD01. The sequence goes on from JBDIBD010000245.1 coordinate 2,186, forward strand.
CGCGCCACGGCCGCCGGCTGGTGGTGCTCGACCGGCCCAACCCGCTGGGCGGCGTGACCGTCGACGGCAACGTGCTGGCGCCCGCCTTCCGCTCGTTCGTGGGGCTGCACCCGCTGGCCGTGCGGCACGGCCTGACCGCGGGCGAGCTGGCGCTGATGTTCCGGGCCGAGCTGAAGCTGGACGTCGAGCTCGAGGTCGTGCGGATGCGGGGCTGGCGGCGCGAGATGCTGTTCGAGGACACCGGCCTGCCCTGGGTGCCGCCCTCGCCCAACATGCCCACGCCCGACACGGCCCTGGTCTACCCCGGGGGCTGCCTGGTCGAGGGCACCAACCTCTCCGAGGGACGCGGCACCACGCGGCCCTTCGAGATGGTGGGCGCGCCGTGGCTCGACCCCTGGCGGCTGGCCGCCGACCTGGAGCGCGAGCGCCTGCCCGGGGCGCGCTTCCGGCCGCTCTTCTTCCGTCCCACCTTCCACAAGCACGCCGGAGAGCCGTGCGGCGGGGTGCAGGTGCACCTGACCGACCGCCGGCGCTTCCCGGCCTTCCTGGCCTACCTGCTCCTGATCCACCACGCGCGGCGCCAGGACCCGCGCGCCTTCGCCTGGCGCCAGCCGCCCTACGAGTACGAGCTCGTCAAGCTGCCGATCGACATCCTGTGCGGCGGCGAGGCCGCCCGGCGGGCGATCGAGGCCGGCCGCTCGCCGCGCCGCCTGCTGCCCGGCTGGAAGGCCCAGCTGCAGCGCTTCCGTGCCCGGCGCCGGCCCTACCTGCTCTACTGATCAGCGCCGCGCCGCCCGCCGCGGCCGCAGGGTGGTCAGCAGCACCGCGGCCAGGATCAGCGCGCCGCCCCCCAGCAGGCCGGGTGAGAGCGGCTCGCCCAGCACCAGGAAGCCGAGGGCCACGGCCACGGCGGGGTTGACGTAGGCGTAGGTGCCCACCGTCGCGGCGGGCAGGCGGTCGAGGCAGAAGGCGAAGGCCGTGAAGCCCACCATCGAGCCGAAGACCACCAGGTAGGCCAGCGCCGCCCAGGCCCGCGGCGAGGCCGACAGCAGGGCCGACCAGTCCTCGCGCCACAGCAGCGACTCGACGAACAGCAGCGCGGCGCCGCCCAGCATCTCCACCGCCGAAGCGCTGCACAGCGGCAGCTTCTCCGGCAGCGACTGGGCGTAGAGCGAACCGACGGTCCACGACAGGCTGGCCACCTGGAGCGCGGCCACGCCGGCCCAGGTCCAGGCCTCGCCCGTGCCGCCCGGCCGGGCCACCAGGGCCACGCCGGCCAGGCCCAGCGCCACGCCCAGCCAGACCCGCAGGGTCCAGGGTTCGCCGCCGGGGCGCAGGCCGTCGAGCAGCGTCATCCACAGCGGGACGGTGGCCACGATCAGGGCCGCGATGCCGCTGGGCACGGACTTCTCCGCCCACATCACCAGCGCGTTGCCGATCGACAGCAGCAGCACCCCGATCAGGACGTACTGGCGCAGCTGCCGCCGGCTGGGCCAAGTCCCGTCGAAGCGCCAGGCCGCCGCCGCCATGACCAGCCCGGCCACCAGGAAGCGCAGGCCGGCGCTCACCAGCGGCGGGGCCTCCTGCACCACGACGCGGATGGCCAGGTAGGTCGAGCCCCACACCACGTAGATCACGAGGAGGGCCAGCCAGGGGAGGAGGGCGCGGCGGTCGGGCATGACGCCCATTCTGACAGCCGGCCCCGCCAGGGCCCAACCCGCGCCCCGTTCCCTGCGGAGGAGATGCGCCACCTTGGATTCGCTCCGATCCGTAACTTTGGATCGCTCCTCGGTCCACCCCGGCGAGCTCGGCTAACTCACTGAGCTGCAAGAACCAGCGCGAGCCGTCCCGGGCGGTACGGCGATTGCAAGCACGGGGCCCATCCGGAAAAGACGAACGGCCGGCACTCCCGGCCACTGCCGTCGTTTGGGAGAACGACTGGAGGAGAAAAGCATGAAGTCTCTGCGTCGCACAGCCCTGTGCCTCCTGGCCATGGCGAGCCTGTTCGCGCCCACGCTCGCGCTGGCCCAGGCGGCCGACACGGGCGCCGTCGACGGCCACGTGTTCGACGAGCAGAAGGCCGCGGTGCCCGGCGCCACGGTGACCGCTCGCAACGTCGGCACGGGCCAGGTGCGCACCGTCACCAGCAGCTCGCAGGGCACCTTCCGCCTGGCGTCGCTGCCGGCGGGCACCTACGAGGTCTCGATCGAGCTGGTGGGCTTCGCCAAGCAGACCCGCAAGGTCAACGTCCAGGTCGCCTCGACGATCTCGCTCGACTTCACCATGGGCGTCTCGGGCAAGACCGAGGAGGTCACGGTCGTGGGCGAGGCCCCGCTGGTGCAGACCACCACCTCCGACGTCGGCCAGGTCATCACCACGCGCATGGTCGAGAACATCCCGCTCAACGGGCGCAAGTTCCAGGACCTGTCGCTGCTGGTGCCCGGCACCCGTCCCTCCAACTACTACGACCCGACCAAGACCGAGGTGGGCGGCATCAGCTACGGCGGCGCCACGGGCCGCAACGTGATCATCAACGTCGACGGCGGCGACAACAACGACGGCGTGGTGCGCGGCCTGCTGCAGCAGTTCAGCGCCGAGGCCATCCAGGAGTACAAGGTCACCACCCAGCGCTACAGCGCCGAGTTCGGGCGCTCCACCGGCGGCGTCGTCAACGTCATCACCAAGAGCGGCACCAACGACGTGCGCGGCAGCCTGTTCTACCAGTGGCGCAACGACAGCCTGAACTCGAAGGGCTACTTCGAGGAGGAGCAGGGCCTCGACAAGCAGCCCTTCAAGCAGCAGCAGTTCGGCGCCACCATCGGCGGGCCGCTCAAGAAGGACAAGGCCTTCTACTTCCTGTCCTACGAGCGCAACATGCGCGACGACTCGGCCATCGTCGACACCGGCGGCGTGCTGCCGGCCGAGGAGGGACCCCAGCCGGCGCCCTTCCGCAACAACCTCTTCACGGCCAAGCTGAACTTCCAGCTGAACGACAACAACAGCCTGGTGGCGCGCTACTCCCTCGAGGACCAGAAGCGCGAGAACGACTTCATCGGCGGCAACACCCTGGCCTCGGCCGGCGCCACCAACACCAACCAGATCCACTCGGGCATCGTCAAGAACACCACCACCTTCGGCTCGTCCAAGGTCAACGACTTCCTGGTGATGTTCCAGCACTTCGAGAACAACATCACCGCCAACGACCCCAACACCCCGGGCATCCAGACGCCCAGCTACTTCTTCGGCGCCAACCTCAACACCCCCCAGCAGACCATCCAGAAGCGCTTCCAGATCAAGGACGACTTCTCCTTCCGCAAGGAGAACTGGGGCGGCGACCACGACTTCAAGGTCGGCGGCGAGCTGATCAAGTCGCACTACGGCGGCTTCTTCACCCCCACGCTGTACGGGTTCTTCAACTTCAACCAGACCCTGCCCAGCCTGAACGCCTACCTGAACGCCATCGCCGACACCTTCACCGGCTCGGCCGGCGACAACGAGTTCGACGACAACTGGACCTACGTGGCGGGCTACCTGCAGGACGACTGGCACGTCACCCCCCAGCTCACCCTGAACCTGGGCCTGCGCTACGAGATCCAGACCGGCCCCTACACCAACCGCTTCGACACGCTGGCGCTGCGGGCCCTCAAGGATGCCGGCTTCAGCTCCGAGCGCAGCCAGGACAAGAACAACTTCGGGCCGCGCGTGGGCTTCGCCTACGACGTCAAGGGCGACGGCCGCACGGTCGTGCGCGGCGGCTACGGCCGCTACTACGACGAGATCTTCCAGAACATCACGCTCTACGAGTACTGGAGCAACGTCGCCAGCCCGACCTTCTTCGTCTCGGCCTCGCCGGCCCCGTTCACGCCGGCCCAGTACCAGGCCAACCGCGAGGCCATCCGCAACTCGTTCCTCGACCCGACCTTCGCCGGCCAGCAGCTGCGCCTGACCTCGCCCGCCCTGGTCCAGCCCGGCAACGACCAGTTCAACGTGGGCTTCTCCCAGGCCATCGGCCAGAAGGCCTCGGTCGACGTGGACTACGTCTACGCCAAGGGCAACGACGAGATCCACCGCTGGCGCATCAACACCGCCCAGAACCTGAGCAACGAGCTGTCGCCGACCGGCCTGTTCGAGCCGACCCTGGGGCCGTTCATCGTCGAGGGCAACCGCGGGCACTCGACCTTCCAGGGCCTGTACGTGGCCGGCAAGGTGCGTACGGCCAAGAGCTACGTGATCGGCACGTACGCGTGGAGCACGGCCAAGAACGTCGCCGACGGCTTCAACACCCTGCCCAGCGACATCACCAACCTGAACAGCGACCAGGACTACAACTGGGCCCCCAACGACGTGCGGCACCGCGCCACGCTGGCCGCCGTCCAGCAGCTCGGGGCGGGCTTCCAGTTCTCCACGGGCGTGCAGTGGAACACGGGCAAGCCCTTCCAGGCCCTGGCCGGCCTGGGTGGCATCCGCGCCGCGGTGCGGGCCACCGATCCGGCCACCGGCCAGCAGTTCCCGCGCAACGAGTGCGTCATCGGCGGCACCGACAAGTGCCGCTCGGCCGACTTCTTCAGCTGGGACCTGCGCCTGTCGAAGATGTTCAAGTTCGGCGGGTCGCGCGAGCTGGAGATCTTCGGCCAGGTCTTCAACCTGACCAACCACACCAACTTCGACCGCGACAGCTACGTCACGCGCTTCACCTCGCCGAACTTCGGCAACCCGACCGAGATCATCAAGAACAGCCAGCGGCAGGGTGAGCTCGGGGCGCGCTTCCGCTTCTAGCGCGACCCGCGAGCCGGCTCCGGCCGGCCCGCTCCAGGGGCGGCGTCCTCACGGGCGCCGCCCCTTCTTCGTCTCCGTCGTCCTGAGCGACACCGTCCAGCCGGGGAGCGAAGGACCTGTCGGTCCGGCTCCCGTCATCGAGTCGCCTTCGGCGACTTCCGTCGTCCTGAGCGACACCGTCCAGCCGGGGAGCGAGGGACCTGCCGGTCCGGCTCCCGTCATCGAGTCGCCTTCGGCGACGCTGGACGATCAGGTCCTTCGTCGCCGATGCCGTCGGCGCTCCTCAGGATGACGACGGGGGGCCGGCGGTCAGCGGGCGCCGGCCAGCGCCCGCCGCGCGCCCGCGCGCTGGTCCGGC
>JBDIBD010000246.1:0-7309 GCA_039812725.1 Vicinamibacteria bacterium
CGGGCTCCGTGCTGTGGCCCGGGGTCGAGGTGGCGGAGGGCGCCCGCGTCGAGGCCGCGCTGCTCGGGCGCGACGTGCGCGTGGGACGCCACGCCGAGGTCGGTCCCGGCGCCGCCCTGGGCGAGGGCTCGCGGGTCAGCGACCATTCCCGCGCCTAGGCGCGCGGCGGAGGACGGCATGGGCGACAGCGCCATCGAGCCGACCATTTTCAAGGCCTACGACGTGCGCGGCCTGTACCCCGGGCAGCTGCACGGCGAGGTGGCACGTCGCATCGGCCGGGCCTTCGTGGACTACCTCGGTGCCCGGCGCATCGCGGTCGGCCGCGACATTCGCCTGTCGTCCCCCGAGATCTCGGCGGCCTTCGTGCGCGGCGCGCGCAGCCAGGGCTGCGAGGTCGTCGACATTGGAGTGGTGGGCACCGACACGCTCTACTACTACGTCGCCAGCCACGGCCTGGATGGCGGGGCCATCATCACGGCCTCCCACAACCCCAAGGACTGGAACGGCATCAAGATGGTGCGCAGCGGCGCCCTGGCGCTCTCGGGCGACGCCGGCATCAAGGAGATCCGCGAGGCCGTGCTGGCCGGCCGCTACGCCGACGACCCGGGCGAGGTGGGCCCGGCGCCCCTGACGCGCCAGGTGGGCGGCGAGTACGCCGAGCACTGCCTCTCCTTCGTGGACCCGGCCCGCATCCCGCCGCTCAAGGTGGTCATGGACACCGCCAACGGCATGGGCGCGGTGGGGGCGCGGGCCGTCTTCGAGCGCCTGCCGCAGGTCCGCCGGGTCGAGATGTACTTCGAGCTCGACGGGACCTTCCCCAACCACCCGGCCGACCCGCTCGAGGAGCACAACCGCCGCGACATCGTGGCGCGCGTCAAGGCCGAGGGGGCCGACCTGGGCATCGCCTGGGACGGGGACGCCGACCGCTGCTTCTTCATCGACGACACCGGCGAGTACGTGCCGGGCGACTTCGTCACGGCCCTGCTGGGCGAGGCCTTCTGCCGCAAGGAGCCGGGCGCCCGCGTGATCTACGACGTGCGTGCCTCGCGCGCGGTGGCCGACCGGGTGGCGGCCGCCGGCGGGCAGGCCCTGATCAACCGCGTCGGGCACGCCTTCATCAAGCGGCGCATGCGCGACGAGTCGGCCGTCTTCGGCGGCGAGGTCTCGGGGCACTTCTACTTCCGCGAGAACTGGTTCGCCGACAACGGCATGATCCCGGCCCTGCTGGTGCTCGAGCTGCTCGGGCTCGAGGGCCGGCGCCTCTCGCAGCTGCTGCGGCCGCTGCGCGAGCGCTACCACATCTCCGGCGAGATCAACTCGCGCGTGGCCGACGTGCCGGCCGCCCTGGCGCGCCTCGAGCAGCGCTACGCCGACGGCCGGATCACCCGCCTGGACGGGATCTCGGTCGACTACGACGACTGGCACCTCAACGTGCGCCCGTCCAACACCGAGCCGCTGCTGCGCCTGAACCTGGAGGCCGGCAGCGCGCAGGAGATGGCCCGCCGCCGCGACGAGGTTCTGGCCGTCATCCGCGCTTGACCCTGCGGCCGGCCGGCCGCTATGATCGCCGTTGCCACTCGGGCGGGCGTAACTCAGCTGGTAGAGTGCGAGCTTCCCAAGCTCGGAGTCGCGGGTTCGAATCCCGTCGCCCGCTCCAGCCCCAAGGTCGACGGACCGGCGCGCGCCGGCAGGAGGAGTGATGGGAATCTTCGGCAAGACTGAGCCTCAGAAGCCGGCCGAGCCGCCGGCCAAGCCGGCCACGGCCGCGGCTGCCCCCGCTCAGCCCGCCACCCCGAAGTCCTCGGGCGCGGCCTGCGTGATCGGCGCCAAGACCCTGGTCAAGGGCGAGATCGGCGGCTCCGAGGACATCCTGGTCGAGGGTGCGGTCGAGGGCCTGATCAAGGTCGAGCGGGACGTGCGCGTCGGCCCGACCGGGGTGGTCAAGGCCACCATCGAGGCCCAGTCGATCGTGGTCAGCGGCGAGGTGAACGGCGACTGTGTCGCCGTCCAGCGCGTGGAGATCCAGGCCACCGGCCGCGTCACCGGCAACATCAAGGCCCCCAAGGTGGTCATCGCCGAGGGCGCCATCTTCAAGGGCACCAGCGACATGTCGCCGCGGGGCAACAAGGGCGCCTGACCTGACCGGTATAATCGCCACCGGAGGTTCCGCCGCCGGAAGTTCGATGAGCGCCCCCCACCCCGCACTCGACGAGCGCAGCCGCGAGGTCTTGCGCGCGCTGATCCAGCTGCACGTGGCGACCGGTGAGCCCGTGGGCTCCGAGACCCTGTCCCGGGCCCTGGCGCGGGCCTTCTCCTCCGCCACGCTGCGCAACGTCATGGCCGACCTCGAGCGCCAGGGCTACCTCGAGCACCCCCACACCAGCGCCGGGCGCCTGCCCACGGACGAGGGCTGGCGCTTCTACGTCAACTGGCTCATGGGGCACCGGCCGCTGCCCCCGCACGACGCCGCGGACATCGCCGCCGCCCTGCGCGCGCCGGGCGGCTCTCCGGCGCAGCTGCTGGAGCGGGCCTCGAGCCTGCTCTCGCGCCTGTCCCACAACGTGGGCTTCGTGATCGCCCCCGACCTGGCGCACGCCGCCTTCCTGCGCATCGACCTGGTGCGCCTGCCCCACCCGCGCGTGCTGGCCGTGCTGGTCTCGGCCGACGGCCTCGTGACACAGAAGGTGGTCTCGGTGGCCGAGGAGCTCACCCAGGACGACCTGCAGGCCTGCGCCAACTACCTCAACGCCCACTACGCGGGCCAATCGCTGGTGACCATCCGGGAAGAGCTGCTGAAGCTGATGCGGGAGGAGAAGGCCCTCTACGACTCGCTGCTCAGCCGGGTGGTCTCCGTGGGCGAGCCGGCCTTCAGGCCCGACGACGCCGCCGGGCAGCTGTTCCTGGACGGCACGGCCAACCTGGTCGGCCAGCCGGGCTTCGAGGACCTGGAGCGGATGCGGACCCTGTTCCAGACCTTCGAGGAGAAGGGCCGGCTGGTGCGCCTCCTCAACGCCTGCATGCACGGGCAGGGGCTGCGCATCGTGATCGGCCACGAGAACCCCGACCCCCGCCTGCAGGACCTGGCGGTGGTCTCGACCGGGGTGCCCGGCGAGCCCGGCTTCGGCCTGGGCGTGCTGGGCGCCACGCGCATGGAGTACGAACGGGTGACGGCGCTGGTCGAGCACGTGGCGCGCGCCGTCCAGAACGCCCTGGCGGAGCTGAGACCATGAGCGACGAACCGATCGATCAGGACGGTCCGGCCGATCCGCAGGCGGAGCCGGCCGCGGCCCCCGAGCCCCGCGGCTTGGAGCTGGCCCCCGAGCCCCCGCCCTCCCCGGAGATGGTCGAGTCCCTGCGGCGCGAGCGGGACGAGCTGCGCGATCAGGTCCTGCGCCGGCGGGCCGAGTTCGAGAACTACAAGAAGCGCGTCGAGCGCGAGCGCCAGCAACTCGGCCAGGAGGCCGTGGCCGACCTCCTGAAGGCCCTGGTGCCGACCCTCGACCACCTCGACCTGGCGGTCGGCGCGGAGGGCCCCGAGGGGACCCTGCGGGAGGGGCTGGGGCTCATCCGGCGCGGCCTCCTGGGCACCCTCGAGGGGCGGGGCCTGACCGTCGACGACCCCCTCGGACAGCCCTTCGACCCCGAGCGCCACCAGGCCGTCTCCCACGAGGAGAGCGCCCTGCCCGAGGGCCGGGTCGTGCGGGTCCTCGCCCGGGGCTTCGCCTGGCGCGAGCGTCTCCTGCGCCCCGCGCTGGTGGTAGTCTCCCGGGGCAGCGGCCTGGCGGGGGGAGACAGCGGCACCACCACGGCTGTAAACTGAGGCGCAACGCTCGAAGGCGAGAGGGAGAGGCACAGCGTGGGCAAGGTCATCGGCATTGACCTGGGGACGACCAACTCGTGCGTGGCCGTCATGGAAGGCGGCGCGCCGCAGGTCATCCCGAACCAGGAGGGCGCCCGCACCACGCCCTCCATCGTGGGCTTCACGGCCAAGGGCGAGCGCCTGGTGGGCCAGATCGCCAAGCGCCAGGCCCTGACCAACCCGAAGAACACGGTCTTCGCCGTCAAGCGCCTGATCGGCCGCAAGTACGACTCGCCCGAGGTCGAGCAGGCCCGCCGCTTCCTGCCCTACGCCGTGCAGGAGGCCCAGAACGGCGACGCCCACATCCAGGTCGAGGACAAGGTCTTCTCGCCGCCGGAGATCTCCGCCTTCGTGCTGCAGAAGCTCAAGGCGGCGGCCGAGGACTACCTGGGCGAGCCGGTCGACGAGGCCATCATCACCGTCCCGGCCTACTTCAACGACCCCCAGCGGCAGGCCACCAAGGACGCGGGCACCATCGCGGGCCTGAAGGTCACGCGCATCATCAACGAGCCCACGGCGGCGGCCCTGGCCTACGGCCTCAAGAACGCCAAGGGCGGATACGTGGCGGTCTACGACCTGGGCGGCGGCACCTTCGACATCTCGATCCTGGAGATGCAGGAGGGCCTCTTCCAGGTGCGGGCCACGGGCGGCGACACCTTCCTGGGCGGCGAGGACTTCGACCAGCGCATCATCGACTGGCTGATCGAGGAGTTCGTGCGCGAGACGGGCATCGACCTGCGCCAGGACCGCATGGCCCTGCAGCGCCTCAAGGAGGCGGCCGAGAAGGCCAAGTGCGAGCTGTCCACGGCGCAGCAGACGGAGATCGTGCTGCCCTTCATCTCGGCCGACGCCTCCGGCCCGAAGCACCTCAACACCATCCTGACGCGCCAGAAGTACGAGTCGCTCACCGACGACCTGCTCGAGCGCACCATCGAGCCCTGCAAGCGCTGCCTGTCCGACGCGGGCCTCAAGCAGGAGCAGATCGACGAGGTGCTGCTGGTGGGCGGCCAGACCCGCGCCCCGCGGGTCTCGGAGATCGTGCGCAAGGTCTTCAACAAGGAGCCCAACCGCTCGCTCAACCCCGACGAGGGCGTGGCCATGGGCGCCGCCATCCAGACCGGCATCATCGCCGGCGAGGTCAAGGAGCTGGTGCTCCTCGACGTCACGCCCCACACCCTGGGCATCGAGACCAAGGACGGCTCGTTCACGTACATCATCGAGCGCAACAGCACCATCCCGACCCGCAAGAGCCGCGTCTTCACCACCGTGGCCGACAACCAGACCAAGGTCGAGGTGCACGTGCTGCAGGGCGAGAGCGACATGTCGGCCTACAACAAGAGCCTCGGCAAGTTCGAGCTCACCAACATCCCGCCGGCCCCCAAGGGCGTGCCGCAGATCGAGGTCACCTTCGAGATCGACGTCAACGGCATCGTCTCCGTGTCGGCCCAGGACGTGGCCACCGGCCGCAGCCAGTCGATCGTGATCCACCCCTCCGGCGGCCTCTCGCAGAGCGAGATCGGCCGGCTGGCCGGCGAGGCCCGCCAGCGCGAGCAGCAGGACAAGGTGCGCAAGGAGCAGGAGGCCGTGGCCCGCCAGCTGGAGGGCCTGGTGGCCAACACCATGCGCTCCGTCCAGGCCCTCGAGGGCAAGCTCACCACCGACGAGCAGGAGCGCATCCTGGCCGCCATGGAGCGCGCCAAGAAGGCCCGCGACAGCGACCTCGAGGAGCTCAAGGCCCGGCTGGCCGACATGGAGAAGGCCGCCAGCCTGATCGGCCAGGCCATGCTGCGCCCTTGACGGCGCCGCTCCCCCGCTAGACGAGAGCGCACGTGCCGCGCGACTACTACGAGGTCCTGGGCGTCTCCCGTGAGGCCAGCGAGCAGGAGGTGAAGTCCGCCTACCGCAAGCTGGCGCTCAAGCACCACCCCGACCGCAACCCGGGCGACAAACAGGCGGAGGAGAGCTTCAAGGAGGCGGCCGAGGCCTACGGCGTGCTGGGCGACGCCGAGAAGCGGAGGCGCTACGACGCCTACGGCCACGCCGGGCTGGGGGGCGCGGCCTCCGCGGGCTTCGACCCCACGGTCTTCGCCGATTTCAGCGACATCCTCGGCGAGTTCTTCGGCTTCGGCGACATCTTCGGCCGCCGGCGCGGCGGCCCTCGACGCGGGGCCGACCTGCGCTACAACCTCGAGCTGGGCTTCGAGGAAGCGGCCTTCGGCACCGAGGCCACCCTGCAGATCCCGCGGGTCGAGTCGTGCACCGCCTGCAGCGGCTCCGGCGCGGCCGCCGGCTCCAGCCCCAGCACCTGCAGCTCCTGCGGCGGCGCGGGCCAGGTCACCTTCCAGCAGGGCTTCTTCAGCGTGGCGCGCACCTGCCCGCGCTGCCGGGGCACGGGCCGGCTGATCCAGAACAAGTGCAAGGAGTGCTCGGGCGAGGGGCGCGTGGCCGTGCAGCGCAAGCGCACCATCCCCGTCCCGGCCGGCGTCGACAACGGCAGCCAGCTGCGGGTCGAGGGCGAGGGCGAGGGCGGCTCGGCCGGAGGGCCGGCCGGCGACCTCTACGTCGTGATCCGGGTCAGGGACCACGAGTTCTTCCGGCGCGACGGGACCAACCTCTCCTGCGAGGTCCCCATCAACGTGACCCAGGCCGTGCTCGGAGCCCGGCTGGAGATCCCGACCCTCGACGGCGGCAAGGCCGAGCTCCACGTCCCCGAGGGGACCCAGAGCGGCCAGAGCTTCCGCGTGCGGGGCCAGGGTGTCGCGAACCTGGGAGGCCGCGGCCGCGGCGACCTGCACGTCACCGTGCGGGTCGTGATCCCGTCCAAGCTCAGCGCCGAGCAGCGCAAGCTGTTCGAGCAGCTGGCCAAGACCCTGCCCACCGCCGAGGGCGACAAGAAGTCCTTCTTCGGCAAGCTCAAGGACGTGCTGGGGTGAGGAGCGCCGCGCCGTGGGCCGCCGTGCGGCTCCTGGTGCGGCCGGAAGAAGAGGAGCCCGCCAGCGCCCTGCTCTGGGAGCTGGGCTGCGGTGGCCTCGAGATCCAGCCCGAGACCGCCGTGGGCGCCCTGCCCCTGGTGGCCTACTTCCCCGCCGAGCCCGGCCTGGCGGAGCGCCTCTCGGCCCGCCTCGCGCCCCTCTCTCCCCTGGGCCTCGAGCTCGTCCCAGTTCCCGACGTGGACTGGGAGGCCCAGTTCAAGCAGAGCTTCCGGCCCTTCTCGGCCGGCGGCTTCCGGATCGTGCCGGTCTGGGACGAGGGGCCCCGCGGCGCCGAGGTGCTGGTGGTCGAGCCCGCGCGGGCCTTCGGCACGGGCACCCACGAGACCACGCGCCTGTGCCTGGAGCTGCTGGCCGGGCGCTGCGCCGCCGCCCCGCCCCGCGACGTGCTCGACCTGGGCTGCGGCACCGGCCTCCTGGCCGTCGCGGCGCACCGGCTGGGGGCGCCGCGCGTGCTGGC
>JBDIBD010000247.1:0-7309 GCA_039812725.1 Vicinamibacteria bacterium
GCCCAGCCGGCGCAGCTCGAAGAGGCCGTTGCCGAGGAAGACCGCGAAGATCGGCGCCAGGCTGACGAGGAGGCGATCGTCGGCGATGGTCATCGCCAGGCCCGCCAACTGCAGGCCGGCGGCGGCCGTCAGGAGGGCCACGCCCGGTGCCGCGCCCGCGCGGCGCCAGGCGCGCCCCCAGCCCCAGGCCGCCAGCCCCAGCGAAACCACGGCCCAGCCTGCGACGGGCAGCGGCCACCCGCCCAGCCAGAGCGGCCCTCGACCGGGTTCGGGGGGAAGGGCCGGAAACACGCGCAGGGCCGAGGCGGCGATCTGCGCCGCGTTGCGGGCCAGCAGGCGCCCGAAAGCCGACGGGTGGCCCAGGGCGTAGGCCGGAAGGCTGATCGCCCCGGCTTCGTGCGAGAGCCGCGACTCGTCCCCGTCGGTGGTCTCGCTGGTCAGGCGCTCACGCTCTTCGTCGCTCTCGGCCAGCCCGACCAGCAGGTTGGCCGAGCCCTTGAGGCCGAAGCCGAAGTCCCACGGGCCCTCGTAGTGGCGCACGAGCAGGGCCCGTCCGACCACGAACAGGCCCACCAGCCCGAGCACGAGCGTGGCCCGGCCTGCCGCCGTGGCCCGACCGCGGGCCGAGCCGCGCCAGGCCACGAAGAGCGCCGTCACCGCGACGGTGGCCTGGGCCTCCGGCCGGGTCACCACGGCCAGGCCCCCGAGCAGCCCCGTGGCCGCCGTTCCGCGCCAGCCGTCGCTCCACGAGGCGGCGCACAGCAGGCCCACGGCCAGCAGCGCGAACAGCGACTCGGTGAAGACCAGCGTGGAGAACAGGACCAGCCACGGGTGCCCGGCGACCAGCAACCCGGCCAGGAGCCCCGTCTCGCGGCCCAGCCAGCGGGCGGCCAGGCAGGCCGTGACGGGTGCCAGTGCGGCCCCGGCCAGCAGCGCGGCCACGCGGCCGGCCGCGACGACGTCGAGCCCGGTCAGCCAGGCGGCGCCCGCCATGACGCCCGGCCAGAGGTTCGACCAGTACGCGTTGGCGAGGCCCGACCAGTCGTGGCGCAGCACCTGCTGCGCCAGGCGGGCGTAGTGCACGCCGTCCCCCTCGACCAGCTCGTGCCGCCACAGCATCGGGAGCCGCAGGGCGAGGGCCAAGGCGAAGAGGGCTGCGGCCTGGCTGGCGGAAGGCGCCGCCGTTCCGTCGGGGAGGTCGTCCCGCATCGGGCGAGATGTTACCCAACCGGTGGGCCGGCGTGGGGCGGCGGAGGTAAGCTCCGCTGTCGTGGGGAGCGCGCCGGTGACAGGGTCGGGAGCGAGGGCCGCCATTCCGGGGGGCGGCGCCCTGCGGGAGGCCCTGGTGGTGATCGCGCTGGTGCTGGCGCTGACGCTGCCGTTCCTGGACAAGCCGGTGCACGTGGACGACGTCTACTTCCTGGAGGTGGCCGCGGGGATCCTGGATCACCCCTGGCGGCCCTTCGACGGCGCGGCGGGGCTCGAGGACGTCGACTATCGGGTGTTCGCCGCCTCGGGCCGCTGCCCGGAGACCTTCTCGAGCATGTCGCACCCGCCGCTGGTTCCCTACGTGCTCGCCGCGGCGGCGGCGCTGTCGGGAGGCTTCGTCGAGCCCCGCCTGCACGCGGCCCTGCTCCCCTTCACCCTGCTGGCCGCCCTGGCCTGCCTGTCGCTGGCGCGCCGCTTCACGCGCCGGCCCCTCGCCGCCACGCTGGCCCTGGTGGCCACGCCCGCGTTCGTGCTGAGCGCGCACAGCCTGATGACCGACGTCCCCGCGCTGGCGCTTTCGCTGGCCGGCCTGGCGCTCTTCGTGCGTGGGATCGACGCGGGCCGCAGGCGCCAGGTCCTCCTGGCCGGTTTCCTGGTGGGCCTGGCGCTGGTGACGCGCTACTCGGCCGCCCTGACCCTCGTGGTGCTCGTCGCCTACGCCGTCGCCCGGCGGAGGTTCCGCCCGGCCCTCATGGTCCTGCCCGGCGTCGCCATCGTGTTCGGCGCCTGGTGCTGGCAGAACCTCGCCACCCACGGCGAGCTGCACGTGCTCGCGAGCAGCCGTCACTACGCCGCCTTCTACGCCGGCCGGAGCTTCGACCTCGCCGCCTCGTGCCGCAAAGCGTGGAGCGCGCTGACGGCCCTGGGTGGGACGGCCTTCGCGCCGGGCCTGCTGGCGCTCGGGCTCTCGCGTGGCCGGCTCGCGCCGGTCGCCGGAGCGGCCCTGGCGGCCACGGCCGGCCTGTTCGTGCTGAGGCCGGCCGGTTTCGAGCGTCTCGAGACCTACGGGATCGCCGGCGTGCTGGGAGTGGCGGCTTGCGCGGCCCTCGGCGCGGCGCTCCTGGCCGCGGCCCTGGCCAGGCCGGCAGCGGGCCCGAGCGAGCCCGAGCCGTGGTTCCTGCGCGTCTGGCTCGGCCTGGCGCTGCTCGGCGCGGTGGCCTGCCTGCCGTTCGGCGCCGTGCGCTACCTCCTCCCGGCCCTGCCCCCGCTCTGGCTGCTGCTCGCCCGCCAGCTCGACGCCCTCGACCTGCCGGCGGGGCAGGCGTGGCGCGCGGCGGCCCTGGCCGTGGGCCAGGCCCTGGTCCTCTCGTTGGCGCTGGCCCTGGCCGACCAGGACCTGGCCCAGCGCTACCGCGCCGTGGCGCTGGCGGCGCGCGCCAGCTCACCCACGGGCACCGTGTGGTACGTGGGGGAGTGGGGCCTGCGGTACTACATGGACCGGGCCGGCGCTCGCTACCTGCGCTCCGACGACGAGCGGCCGACGACGGGGGACACGATCGTGCGGCCGGAGATCGCCGGGCTGCACGACCTGGCCCCCGGGCTGCGCGCGCGCGTCACGCCGATCCAGCGCCTCGAGCTGCTGGGTCGCTGGCCGGTCCGGCTGCTGAGCTTCGACGCCAAGGCTGGCTTCTACTCTCACCACTGGGGCTACCTGCCCTGGGCGCTCTCCCGGGCTCCGCTGGAACGCGTCGAGGTCTTCGAGGTTCAGGCGCCCGCCTCGCCGCCGGTGGAACCAGCGTGCGCGTCCTTCTGACGGCCCAGGGCCTGCCCCCGTCGTCGGTGGCGGGGGTCGAGGTCTACACCGCGCGGCTGGCCCGGGCGTTGCACGAGCTGGGCCACGAGGTCGCCGTGCTGACGGCGGTGCACGACCTGGCCGCCCCGCCGCTGGAGGTGCGGCGCCGCCGCCTCGGGCCGGTGCCCGTGATCGAGGTGGTCAACGCGCGCCTGGCAGGCGACCTCGCGGCCAGCTACCGGCCGCCCGGCCTGGACGGCGTCCTGGCGCGGCTGCTGGCCGAGCTGCGCCCGGAGTGCGTGCACGCCCAGCATCTCCTCAATCTCTCGACGGGCCTCTTCGCCGCGGCGCGGGCGCAGGGGGCGCGCCTCCTCTTCACGCTGCACGACTACTGGCTGAGCTGCCCGCGGGACGGCCTGCGGCAGCGGGTCGACGGCGCGATCTGCGAGCGGGTCGAGCACGGCACCTGCGCTCGCTGCCTGGCCGACAGCCCCTGGCTCGCGCCGCCCCTGCAGCGTGGCGGGACGCGGCTGGCGCGGGCGCTCGGCCTGGGCCGCTCGCTGCACGTGCTGCACGACCGCGCCCCGCGCCTGGCCGCGGCGCTCTTGGGACTGGCCCGCAGGGCGTGGCCCGCACCGGCGAGTGGGCTGGTGGCCGAGTTGGAGCAGCGCGCCGGCCACCTTCGCCAGGTGCTGGCCCGGGCGGACCTCGTGCTGGCTCCGACGGCCTTCGCGCGCGAGCGGGCTCTCGAGTGGGGCCTGCCGGAAGATCGCGTGCGGGTGCTGCCGCTGGGAGCGGTGGACGGTCCCGCGCGCCCGCGTCCCGCCGGTCCGCGCCGGCGGCTGGGCTACGTCGGAACGCTGGCGCCCCACAAGGGGCCGCACGTGCTCCTGGAGGCGCTCGCCGGGCTGCCGGGGGACTGGACCCTCGACGTGGCGGGCAACGCCTCGCTGGACCCGGCGTATTCCGGCCGGCTGCGCGCCCTGGCCCGGGGCGACCGACGCGTGCGCTTCCGTGGCCTGGTGGCGCCCGAGGGGATGCCGGCCCTCTTGAGCGAGCTCGACCTCCTGGCCCTGCCCTCGCTCTGGTGGGAGAACAGCCCCCTGACCCTGCTCGAGGCGCTCGCAGCCGGCCTGCCCGTGGTGGCCTCGCGCACCGGCGGCGTTCCGGAGATCCTGCCCGAGGGGGCGGGCCTGCTGGTCCCGCCGGGAGACGTCTCCGCCCTGCGCCAGGCGCTGGCCGGAGCGATCGAGGGGCGCCTGCTGGCGGAGCCCGCCCCGGCCCTGCCGATCAAGACCGCGCTCGAGGGGGCCCGCGAGCTCTCGCAGCTCTACGCCGGCGGCGGCCCGGCCTGATCAGTCCTTGAGCGCGGCCTCGCGCAGCCCCAGGCGGAACTCGCGCAGCAGGGCCAGGAACGCCAGCGTTCCGAGCCGCCGCCGGCCCCGATCGCGCCAGCGCTCGGCCAGCGTTCCGGGCGCCTGGCGGAGGGCCGAGCCGTGCGCGCGCAGCGTGAGCCACGCCAGCCGCGGGAGCGAGAGCTCCCGCGCCAGCCGCCCGGTGGCACCCCGGCCGGTGAGCGCGGCCCAGGCCTGCAGTGCCAGGCGCGCGCCGGTGAAGAGCGGGCTCGCCAGCACCAGGCCGACGGGAAAGAGCTTCAGGAGCAGCAGCACGCGGCTGCGCTCGACGTGGAAGGCCTTGAGGCTCGAGTAGGCCCCGCTGGCGCGGGAGTAGTGGTGCCAGGCCACCGCCCGCGGCGCCAGCGCGCAGCCCCAGCCCGCCAGGCGACCGCGCAGCCCGAGCTCGGCGTCGTCGCCGTACAGAAACAGCCGCTCGTCGAACAGGCCGACGTCGTCGAGCATCCGGCGCGTGTAGAGGGCGGCCGCGCCGCTGGGGAAGAGCGCCGTGCGGCAGCCCTCCCACTGGCCCCGGTCGACCTCGAGGCGCCCGCGCCCGCGGTTGAGCCCGTCCGGGTAGAGCAGGTGGCCGACGGTGTCGATGCGGTCTCGCCTGGCGTAGTCGAGCACTCGCGCGGCCACCATGCCCACCGAGGGGTCGGCCTCGGCCGCCGCCACCATCTCGCGCGCGAAACCGGGCGCCGCCACCGCGTCGTTGTTCAGGAGGATCAGGTGCCGTCCGTGCGCCACGCGCAGGGCCAGGTTGTTGCCGGCCCCGAAGCCCAGGTTGCGCGGCGAGCGGATCAGCCGGATGCGCCCGCCGAACCGCCGCTCGAGATCGTCGGCCGAACCGTCGCTCGAGCCGTTGTCGACCACCAGCACCTCGAGGCCGGGCAGGTCCTGCGACAACAGGCTCTCGACCGCCTCCTCGACCACGCCGCGACCTTCGTAGTTGAGGACGATCGCGCTGGCCGTCGGCTCGAGGCTCACGGCGCCCGCCCCCTCACTGGACCTGGCGCTGGAGGTGCTCGAGGCGCGCGGCCTGCTCGGCGTCGCGGCCCAGCCCCGCGGCGGTCTCGAGACGTCGTCGCGCCTCGGCGCGGTCGCCCCGCGCGAGGGCGATCTCCGCCAGGGTGAGGTGGGGCTGGATGAAGGCGGGCTCGCTGGCGATGGCGGCCTCCAGCTCGACCTGGGCCTCGTCGACCCGGCCGAGCCTCAGCAGCACCGACCCGAGGTAGTCTCGCACCACTCCGTCGCGCGGGTCGCGAGCGAGCGCCTCGCGCAGGGCGGGCACGGCTTCGACGAGGCGGCCGCTCTCGGCGAGGTAGAGGCCGAGGTTGGCCCAGTAGCGCCCGATTTCCGGGCGCTGCCGGGTGGCCTGCCGGAAGGCCTGCTCGGCGCGCGGGTCGCCGCGCTCGGCGTAGGCCTCGCCCAGGGCGCACTGCGCGTCGGCCGAGGCCGGGGCGCGCCGGACGGCGTCCTGCCAGGCCCGCACCGGGTCGGCCAGGATCCACTGGTAGTGCAGGCTGCGGGCGGCGCACAGGGCCAGGACGATCACCGCGAGGCGGGCTCCCCCGCGGCGCCAGATCAGCGCCCCCAGGGCGAAGGCCACGCCGAAGGCGCCCAGGTAGGCGCGGTGGTCCACGACCATCTCGTTGAGCGAGACGATGGAGGAAGACGGCAGCAGGCCAGTGGCGAGCGCGGCCACCGCGAACGACCACTCGGGCCAGCGGCGGCGACCCAGCCAGGCTCCGCCCACGAGCGCGGCCGCGGCCAGGGCGCCTGCCAGGGTGCCGGGGTCGGGCGGCCAGGAGGCCGGCGGGTGATAGCGGTAGAAGGCGGGGTCGAAGGGGACCAGTGCCCGGCCGAGGTACAGCGGGAAGGCCGCCCACTGCGTCAGCAGGTAGAGTCGCGGGTCGAGCACCTGGGCCGGCAGCCAGCTCCCGGTCAGCGCCCGGCGGGCCAGCACGCCGGCCAGCAGCAGGCCGAAGAAGGCGGCGTGCCTCCCCGCGTGCCGGCGCAGCTCGACGCCGTCCTGGCGCGACACGAAGAAGTAGTCGAGCAGCAGCAGCAGCAGGGGCAGGGCCGCGGCCTCCTCCTTGGTCGCGGCTGCGAGGAGGAAGCAGCCCAGGGAGGCGCCCAGGCGCCAGCGGGAGGCCTCCACCAGGGCCGGCAGCGCCAGCCGCAGGCTGGCCAGGACGAAGAAGGCCGCGAGCGCGCTCGAGCGGCTGGCCACGTAGGCCACCGTCTCGGCCGCCATGGGCGTGGCGGCGAAGTAGCAGGCTCCGACCAGGGCGGAGGCGCGCAGGTCCTGCCGGCCGAGGCGCGCGGCCAGCCAGGCGAAGAGCGAGGCCAGCAGCGCGGCGTTGCCGGCGTGGAGGAGCACGTTGACCAGGTGGAAGTGCCAGGGCGCGAGCCCGCCCAGGGCTGCGTTCGCGGCCAGGCTCAGCGTGAGCAGCGGCCGCGACGGCTCGTAGAGCAGGACCGCCCGGAGGTTGCCGGGCTCGCGCAGGGCCGGGTTGCGGAGGACCAGGTTGCCGTCGTCGTAGAGGAAACCGCCGCCGAGCGAGGGCAGGTAGACGGCCAGGGCCATGAGCGCCGCCGCGAGCGGTGCGGCGCGCAGCCAGCGCTCGGGCAGGCCGCCGCGGGTCGCCTCTGCGGGCCCTGCCGACGGCGCTCTCTCGGCGGCTCGCGGCGGTCGTCTTCGCGCGGAGCTCAGGAGCGCGCTCCCGCTCGGGTCTGCACGAGCGAAGTGTAGAGGGCTTCGTGCTCCGCCGCCGCCCGGGCCCAGGTCAGGCGCTCGCGGGCGAAGGCGGCCACCGCCTCACGCTCGCGGTGGGCCAGGTCGCGGTCGTTGAGCCGCGCGCGCAGCGCTCCGGCCAGCGCCGGCACGTCGTCGGGCGGGACGACGCAG
>JBDIBD010000248.1:0-7300 GCA_039812725.1 Vicinamibacteria bacterium
GGCCGCTCGGCGCCACCTGCGCCGTGACGCGCCCCTCGACCAGGCGCGCGTCGCCAGCCTCGTTGACGAAGCCGCCGCCACCGGTGCGCCGGAAGGGGCGGCCCGACAGGTCGCGTCCGCTGGCCTCGACGCGCACGGACCACAGGCCGACCGGCTGGCTGGGCAGTCCGCGCAGCACGCGGCCGTAGACGCCGTCGTTCGGCGCGCCGTCGCCGCTGCGTCCGTCGTCGCGCAGCTCGAGGGCCTTGCCGCCGGTGCGGCCCTCGGCCGACAGGCGCGCCACGACCTGTGCGCCGAGGAGGGGGGCGTCGCCTTCGCGCAGCGTGGCGCGCAGGGTCAGGGGCTGGCCGGGCTGGCGCGAGAGGGGGCCGGCGCTGGTCTCGAGCGTCAGCCGGCTCTCCGGCTCGGCCGCCACCAGGGTCACGACGCCGTCGCTGTCGGCCTGCAGCTCCAGGCGGTGCAGGCCGGGCTCGGCGGACTTCACGTGCAGGGCCTGCTGGGCGCCGCCGCGGTCGAGGCCCAGCTCGGCGGCCTCGTCGGCGGGGATAGAGAAGCCGCGCGCGGCGTCGGCCGCGACGGTCTCGCCCGAGGGGCGGTGCAGGTTCGAGCGCAGGGCCAGGGGCGCGGCCTGGCCACCGGCGCCCGGGGCCGCGGCGGCGCTCCAGACGATCAGGCGCGAGCCGCCGGTGACGGGCAGCTCGACCGTGGCGCGCCCGTCCTTCAGCTCGACGGTCGCCACGAAGGCGCGCGAGGTGCGCGCCGGGGCGCTGTCGGCCGGGGGTTCGTAGCGCTCGCCGGCGGCGAAGACGCCGGTCTGCACCTGCGGCGCGCCGGCCAGGGCCAGCGGCGCGGCCAGCAGGGCCACGGGAACGAGGGCGGAAACGGCCGAGAGGGATCTGCGCAGCATGGTTCCGCTCCTCCTCAGAAGTCCGTGGCCAGCGCGTCGCCGATCTTGCGGTAGTCGTTGCGCCGGTTGTGGTGGTGGTTGGCGGCGGTGGTGAACCACGCCACGCCGGCGCCCTGGGCGCTGTACTGCGAGACCATGCCGTCGTCCTCGCCGGGCATGCCGGCGATGCCCGACAACGTCGCCAGGCCGTAGTCCTCGGCGTGGGCGAAGTCGTTCCACAGCCCGGTGCCGGCGATGTTGTAGACGGTCTTCGGCAGCGCAGGGCGGCCCGAGGTGCCCTTGAGGTAGTACTGGTTGTAGTAGGCCATCCAGTCGGTGCGGCAGTTGCGGGTGGAGTCGTTGTCCTGGCCCACCAGGCTCACCAGCCAGCCGGTCAGCCACGAGCCCGACAGGGTCCCGGCCAGGTCGGCCGCCTCGGAGCCCTTGTTGGGCGGGGCGATCGAGTTGACCCAGCGCACGCGGCTGATGATGGCCGGGTAGCGCGAATCGTAGGTCGGGTTCGAGAGCAGCCAGCGCAGCACCACGCCGCCGAAGGAGTGGGTCTCGACCACGATGTCGTCGATCGAGTTGGCGTTCATCCAGGCGGTGATCTGCCCGGCCACCTGGCCGGCCGCCACCCACATGTACTGGGTGCCGTCGTAGTGCGCGATCAGGTACGGGATGGCGTAGTTCTTGGTGGTGGCCCGGATCATGTCGTCGCCCCAGTAGGCGCGGGCCACGCTCTCGCTGGCCAGGTCGCTGCCGCCCTTGCCGTGCACGAACACCACGCCCGTGCGGGCCTCGAGCGGCGCCGCGAGGAGCCCCGTCAACAGCAGCGCGGCCGTGAGGGTGCCGGTTCTGCGCATGCCTCTCCCCCTTCCTGGCGCTCGCTGGGCGCGGCGCCGGATGGTCCTTTGGTCTGTCCGGAAACTTGAACCCCAAACTAAGGTCGCGAGGCGGAAGCTGTCAAGGAAAAAAGTGAATGGGCGCTCACCGCACGGTGGGGGCCGGCGCCGCCGCGGCCGGAAGGCGGCACGAAGTCCCGTACAATTCCCACATGCGGCTGGGCATCGACTTCGGCACCACCCACACGGTTTCGGCCCTCTCCGACCGGGGCAACTACCCGGTGGTGGGCTTCGACTGGGGCGAGGCCGTGCCCTCCCTCGTGGCCGTGGGCGAGGACGGGCAGCTACGCTTCGGGGCCGAGGCGGCGGCGCTGGCCGGAGAGCCGGGCTGGGAGCTGCTGCGCTCGTTCAAGCGGCGCCTGGCCGACGCGGGCCCGCTGACCGCGCTGCAGGCCGCCGGCGGCGAGCTGCTGCTGGTGGACGTGCTGGCGTCCTACCTGCGTCGCCTGCGCGACCAGGTGCTGGAGGCCTCCAGCGCGCGCCTGCCGGGCGACGAGGCCCTCGAGGTGGCGGTCAGCGTGCCGGCCAACGCCTCCTCCGACCAGCGCTTCCTGACGCTCGACGCCTTCCGGCGGGCGGGCTTCGAGGTCCTGGCGCTGCTCAACGAGCCCTCGGCCGCGGGCTTCGAGTACGCCCACCGCTTCCGCCGCACGGTCACCAGCAAGCGCGAGTACGTGCTGGTCTACGACCTGGGCGGCGGCACCTTCGACGCCTCGCTCATCCACATGTCGGGGCTGGCCAACGAGGTGGTCACCAGCGCGGGCGTCAGCCGCCTGGGCGGCGACGACTTCGACGAGGCCATCCTGGAGCTGGCGCTGCGCAAGGCCGGCGTGAAGGAGCTCGAGCCGGCCGTGCGCGCGGCGCTGCTCGACGACTGCCGGCGCCAGAAGGAAGGCGTGCTGCCCCAGACCCGCCGGCTGGTGGTGGACCTGACGCTCCTGGGCCGGCCGCCGCTGGTGCTGCCGATGGACGAGGTCTACGAGGCCTGCCGGCCGCTGGTGGAGCAGACGCTCGCGGCGGTCGAGGAGGTCATGCGTGACCCGCGCCGCGGCCCCTCCGACGACGAGGTCGGCTGGAACGAGCTGGCCGGCCTCTACGTGGTGGGCGGGGCCTCGAGCTTCCCGCTGGTCATCCGGCACCTGCGCGAGCGCTTCGGCCAGCACCGCGTGCGGCGCTCGCCGCACCCCTTCGCGGCCACGGCCATCGGCCTGGCCAACTTCCTCGACGACGCGGCCGGCTACACGCTCTCCGACTGCCTCTCGCGCCACTTCGGGGTCTGGCGCGAGGCCCGGGCCGGCCAGCTGGTCTCCTTCGACCCGATCTTCCTGCGCGACACGCGCCTGCCGGCCCGCAGCGACGCGCCGCTCGAGGCGGTGCGCACCTACCGCCCGGCCCACAACATGGGCCACTTCCGCTACGTGGAGTGCGGGCGGCTGCGCTCGGGCGTCCCCGACGGCCACGTCACCCCCTGGGACGCCGTGCGCTTCCCCTTCGACCCGCGCCTACGCGACCTGCCGGAGCGCGAGCTGGGCGGCGTGCCGGTCGAGCGCGTCTTCGAGCAGGGCCCGCTGATCGAGGAGCGCTACGCCTGCAACGCGGCGGGCATGTTCGAGGTGACCCTGACGGCCCTCGAGGACGGGTACCAGCGCAAGTACGCGCTGGCCCGGCACTCGGCCTAGCCGTGGTCGACTTCGATCCCAACGCGGCCGCCGTGGGCGGGGGCATCTACGGCCTGCCCTTCACCCCGGAGGAGTCGCGGGTGGTGCTGCTGCCGGTCCCCTGGGAGGCCACGGTCTCGTACGGCGGCGGCACGGCCGCCGCGCCCCAGGCCATCCTCGACGCCAGCCGCCAGGTGGACCCGCTCGACCGCGAGGTCGGCCGGCCCTGGCAGGCCGGCCTGGCCATGCTGCCGATCTCCGAGGACCTGCGCGCCTGGAGCGACGAGGCCCGGCGCATGGCCCAGCCGGTCATCGCGGCCGGCGGACCGGGCCAGGACCCCGAGCTGCGCCTGGCGGCCGAGGCGGTCAACGCGCTCTCGGAGCGCATGAACGCCTGGGTGCACGAGCAGTCGCGGCGCTGGCTCGCGGCCGGCAAGCTGGTCGGCCTGGTGGGCGGCGACCACTCCACCCCTTTCGGCCTGATCCGCGCGGTGGCCGAGCGCCACCCGGGCTTCGGCATCCTGCACGTGGACGCCCACGCCGACCTGCGCGAGGCCTACGAGGGCTTCCGCTTCTCGCACGCCTCGATCATGAACAACGTGGTGCGCGAGGTGCCGGGCCTGCAGCGGCTGGTGCAGGTGGGGGTGCGCGACTACTGCGACGAGGAGGACCAGCTCATCCGCGACAACCCGGCCCTGCTGCGCACCTTCTTCGACGCCGACCTCAAGCGCGAGCAGCTCGAGGGCGAGCCCTGGTCGCGGCTGTGCGGGCGCGTGGTGGCCGAGCTGCCGCAGGAGGTCTACGTCTCCTTCGACGTGGACGGCCTGGACCCGTCGCTGTGCCCCCACACCGGCACGCCGGTGGCCGGCGGGCTGTCGTTCGCCGAGGCCACCGCCCTGCTGCGCCGCCTGGTCGAGAGCGGCCGGCGCATCGTGGGCTTCGACCTGAACGAGGTCGCGCCCGACCCCGAGGGGCGTTCCGAGTGGGACGCCAACGTGGGGGCGCGGCTGCTCTACAAGCTGATCGGCTTCGCGCTGCTCTCGCAGCGCGCCTAGCCGGCCGCGGGAGGCCGCCATGTTCCGGCGCGTCGCCGACTTCGAGAAGACCTGGGCCTACGAGAGCGAGCAGACCCTGCGGGTGCTGCGCGCGCTCACGGACGCCTCCCTGTCCCAGCGCGTGGCTCCGGCCGACCGCACGCTCGGCCGCATCGCCTGGCACCTGGCCGGCACGATCGGCGAGATGATGGGCCGCACGGGCCTGGCCGTCGAGGGCCCGGCTCCCGAGGCGCCGCCGCTCTCGACCGCGGCCGGCATCGCCGCGGCCTACCAGCGCGCCGCCGACTCGCTCCTGGCCGCGCTGCAGGCGGCCGGCTGGACCGACGAGACGCTGCGGGTCGAGGACGAGATGTACGGCGAGCGCTGGCCGCGCGGCGTCACGCTGTTCGCTCTGGTGGCCCACCAGGCCCACCACCGCGGCCAGATGACGGTGCTGATGCGCCAGGCCGGCCTGCCGGTCCCCGGCGTGTACGGCCCGGCCCGCGACGAGTGGGCCTCGATGGGCATGCAGCCGCCCGAGGTCTAGCCTAGCCGACCCCGGCCGGGGCGGCGGCGCCGGCCGCGACGGGCACGGGCGTGGGCGCCGGCGGCCGGGGCGGCGCCACGAAGAAGCCCTGGGCGAAGCCGCAGCCGCTGCGGCGCACGAAGTCCCACTGCTCCTGGCGCTCGACCCCCTCGGCCACCACCTCCAGGCCCAGCCGCGCGGCCAGGGCCAGGATGCCCTCCACCAGGGCGGCGGCGCGCGCGTCGCCGAGCACGTCCTCGATGAAGAACCGGTCCATCTTGACGGTGTGCACGGGCAGGCGCCTGAGGTAGGCCAGCGAGGAATAGCCGGTGCCGAAGTCGTCCACGGACAGGCGCACGCCCAGCTCCGCCAGGCGCTCCAGGGCCTGCAGCGACACCGGGCCCTCCTCCACCAGCATGCTCTCGGTGATCTCCAGCTCCAGCCGCGCGGGCGGCACGCCGCTCGAGCGCAGCACGCGCGCCAGGCGCTCGGGCAGCCCCGGGTCGCGCAGCTGGCGGCTGCTCAGGTTGACCGCCAGCCGCACCGGCGGGCCGCCGTCGCGCTCCCAGGCGCGGGCCTGCAGGCAGGCCTGCTCGAAGACCCAGTCGCCGATCGGCACGATCAGGCCGCTCTCCTCGGCGATCGGGACGAACTCGGCCGGGGCCACCTCGCCCAGCTGGGCGCTGCGCCAGCGCAGCAGCGCCTCGGCCCCGGCCACCTCGCCGGTGGCCAGCCGCACGATGGGCTGGTAGACCAGCGACAGCTCGCCGCGCGCCTGGGCGTGGCGCAGCCCCGCCTCGAGCTGCAGCCGGCGCTGGGCGGCGCGGTTGAGCTGGGCCCGGAAGAAGCGGTAGGCGTTGCGCCCCTCCTGCTTGGCCAGGTACATGGCCGCGTCGGCGTTCTGCAGCAGCTCGGAGGCGTCGTGGCCGTCGGCCGGGTAGAGGCAGATGCCCACGCTGGCCGAGAGCGGGTACTCCTGGCCGGCCAGGGAGAAGGGCCGCGCGAAGGCCTCCACCACCTTGCGCGCCACCAGCTCGGCGTCGTGGCTCTGGCGCAGGGTCGGCAGCAGCACCAGGAACTCGTCGCCGCCGAAACGGGCCACGGTGTCCTCCTCGCGCACGCAGTCCTGCAGCCGCCGCGCCGCGCCCGCCAGCACCTGGTCGCCGGTGGCGTGGCCGGAGGTGTCGTTGACCTTCTTGAAGTGGTCGAGGTCCACGAACAGCACCCCCACCAGGTGCTGGCGGCGGTGGGCCGCCGCCAGCGCGCGGGCCAGCCGGTCGAGGCCCAGGGCCCGGTTGGGCAGGCCGGTCACGGCGTCGTAGTGGGCCAGCTGGTCGGAACGCTGCTGCTCGAGGCGCAGCTGCCAGGCCTTGCGGAAGACGCGCCGCTGGGCCAGCTCCTGGTTGTACTTGGTGAAGGTCACGATCAGCAGCACGGCGCTCAGCAGCACCAGGCTGGGCCGCAGCGACTCGTCCGGCAGCAGGTGGCCCGCGGCCGCCAGCAGCAGGTGCCCGGCCGCCAGCAGCAGCGAGACGCGCGCCACCTGGCCGAAGCGCAGCAGCACGAAGCCCTGGCCGAAGAGCAGCACCACCAGGAACTGCACGAAGTAGACGAAGCGGCTCTCCGCCGGGCCGAGGGCCGCGAAGGCCAGCGGGGCCAGGGCGGCCAGGGCCAGCCCGGCGATCACCAGCCGCTCGGCCGCCAGCCGCTCCTGGCGGCCGCAGGCCCGGTGCAGCAGCCAGGTGGCGAGCACCAGCAGCGGCGCCACCAGGCCCAGCCGCAGCCCCCACACCGCGGGGTAGGTCAGCGGCGCCAGCCAGCGGTCGGCCAGGGCGAAGAGCGGATAGAAGACGCAGCCGGCCGCGGCCCACAGCCGGGCCTGCGCGCGCGCGCCGAGGAAGCTCTCGTCGCGGTAGGCCTGCTCCCACTCCGAGCCCAGGAAGCGCAGCGAGAAGCGGTCGAGGGAGGCCTCGGCCACCCCGTCCGCGCGCAGCGGGGTCACGGGCACGCTCCGGGGCGCGGGGCGGGCGGACGGCGCGCGCTGCGAGCGTTCGGCTTCAAGGGCTCGGTTGCCTTCTGCTGCCGGAGGGGTCGCAGTGCGCGAGAGCATAGCACGCGCGCTGCGGGGCTCAGGCCGGGCGGCCCGCCCGCGCCGAGGCCGCGATGAGCGCCTGGCCGGCCCAGTACAGCGGCAGGATGAGCAGCTCGGCCCCCGCGGCCGCGCCGCGGAAGCGCGTCAGCCCGATCAGGCTGTCGCTGGCGGCGAAGAGCAGCGCGCCGAGGAGCGCCCG
>JBDIBD010000249.1:0-7258 GCA_039812725.1 Vicinamibacteria bacterium
CCGCCGGCCACGCGCGCGGCCGGGCCGACGCAGAAGTAGCCCACGCACGCGCCGCCCGGGTCCAGCAGGACGAAGTGCGGGCTCTCGGGCGAGAGCGCCTGGGCGGCCCGCTCCTCGTCGTCCGGCCGCAGGTCGTAGAAGCTGGCCGCGCCCGCGTGGTGCCAGGACTGCAGCAGCGGCAGGTCGGCGGCCGCCAGCGGCCGGCAACGGAGGCTGCCGTCGGGGAGCAGCGGGAGGCCCTGCGGGAGCTCGCTCACGGGCCCATTCTGGCCGGATCCGCCAGCGCCGGGGCCAACTTGACACACCCGCCCCGCATCCGTAATCTGTCCGACGGCGCTATCGTCTAGGGGTTAGGACGGGTGGTTCTCAGCCATCAAACCGGGGTTCGAATCCCCGTAGCGCTACCAACCCTCAAGTTACTGAAAAAAAACTAGATACGGACGCGCCAGCCCGCCAGGAGCTCAGCCCTCGATCCGGTTGCGCCCGCCCGACTTGGCCCGGTAGAGGGCCCGGTCGGCCTCGACCAACAGCTGCGTGGGCGTGCGGCCGCTCTCCGGGCCGAGCGAGGCCACGCCCACGCTGACCGTGACCACGCGCGCCACGTCCGAGCCGGGGTGGGGCAGGTCCAGCTCCTGCACGCGGCGGCGCAGCGCCTCGCCCGCCGCCAGGGCCTCCGCGCGCGCCGTCCCGGGCAGCAGCACCGCGAACTCCTCGCCGCCGTAGCGCGCCACGACCTCGCCGGCGCGCCGGTGGGCGTCCGCCACCGCGCGCGCCACGGCCTGGAGGCAGATGTCGCCGGCCACGTGGCCGAGGCGGTCGTTGTAGCTCTTGAAGAAGTCCACGTCGAGCAGCAGCAGCGCCAGCGGCTCGCGCTGGCGCGTGGCCCGGCGCCACTCGTCCTCGAGCGTCTCGTCCAGCCGGCGCCGATTGGCCACGCCGGTCAGCGGGTCCTCGCGCGACAGCTGCGCCAGGCGCTCGGTGGCCGCCTGCAGCTCGGCCGTGCGGGAAGCCACCTGGCGCTCGAGCTCCTCCTTCTGCCCGCGCAGCCGGCGCACGCGGACCAGGTAGAACAGCGGCCCGGCCAGCGCGAAGAAGGCCACGACCAGGGCGCGGAACCAGAGCGTCTCGTGCAGGCGCGGGGCGATCTCGAACTCCACGCGGGCGGCCTGCGGGCTCCACAGGCCGTCGTCGTTGGCCGCCAGGACCTCGAAGCGGTAGCGGCCGTGAGGCAGGTTGGTGTAGTCGGCCACCCGTCTCGTGCCCGCGTCCACCCAGTCGGCGTCGAAGCCCTCGAGCTTGCGCTTGAAGCGCACCGCCCCCGGCGAGCGCAGGCTGAGGCCGGTGTAGTGGATCTCCAGCCGCAGGGTTCCCGCGGGCAGGCGCCAGGGCCCGCCGCCCTCCAGTGGCCGCTCGTCGGCCACGACCTCCTCGATCGCCAGGGGCGGCGGCAGCGGGTTGCGCGCCAGCCGGCCGGGGTCGACCCGCGCCAGCCCCGCGCGCGTGGCGAACCAGAGCTGCCCGTCGGTGTCCTTCCAGGCCGACGAGCCGCTGCTGTTGACCTCGAGGCTGCGCAGGCCGTCGTCGAGGCCCAGGTGCAGCGTGTCCAGGGCCGAGACGCGGCCGGCCGCCGCCGCCAGGGCCTGGTCGCGGCGGACCCTGAAGAGGCCGCGGTTCGAGCCCAGCCAGAGCCCGCCGGCTTCGTCGGGCTCCACCACGACGACGGCGTCCTCCGGCAGCCCCTGCCGCGCCGTGAGCGTCTCGAGGCGGCCTTCCGAGAGCCGCGCGAGGCCCGCCCGGGTGGCGATCCACAGGCTGCCGTCTTCGTCCTCGGCCAGCGACGCGACGCCCTGGCTCGGCAGGCCGTCGGCCGTTCCCCAGCTGCGAGTGAGCCCGTCCCTGGTGCTGAAGAGGCCGCCCGGGCCTCCGGCCCAGACGGTGCCGTCCCGCGCGGCCAGGACGGTTGCGGCGTCGACGGCCAGCGCCTCGAGGGGCTGGCGCTCGAGCCGGCCTCCAGGACCCAGGCACTTGACCCCCTCGCTCGCGGCCGCGATCCAGATCCGGCCCCGGCCGTCCTCGGCCAGGGCCCGCACGCGCAGGTCTCGCAGGCCGGGCAGGCCGACGGCGACCAGGCGGCCGCCCTCCACGCGGAAGAGTCCCGATCCGCCCACCCAAAGCGTGCCGTCGCGCGCTTCGAGCAGGGCTCGCACCTGGTTCCGTCCCCGCTCGGGGCCGAGGGCCAGCCGCATCACGCGCCCGTCCTGGAGCCGCACCAGGCCGGCATCCTCGGTCCCGATCCAGAGGCTGCCGTCGCGCGTCCGCCGCGCGCCCCAGGTGAAGTCGCTGGGGAGGCCCTCTTTCTGCCCGAGCGGAACGGCCCTGCTGTCCTTCAGCCGGCTCAGGCCGCCCCCGTTGGTGGCCACCCACAGGCTCCCCTCGCGGTCCTCGTGGAAGGCCCAGACGTAGTCGGAGGGCCAGCCGTTCCTGGTGCTCAGGCTCTCCAGCCGGCCCTCGCGCAGGCGCTGCAGGCCGCCTCCGTCGGTGCCGATCCAGAGACTGCCGTCGCGGTCGCGGTGCAGGCACCAGACGCGCTCGTGGGCCAGCCCCTGGGCCGGGCCGAGCCGGGTCACGTGGCCACCCTCGAGGCGCGCCAGGCCGGCGCGCTCGGTGCCGATCCAGAGGCCCTGCTCGTCGTCGGCCAGGGAGATCACGCGCTCGTCGGGCAGCCCTGCCACGTGCGCCAGGACCCCGTCGGCCAGGCGATGGAGGCCCTGCTCCGTGCCGATCCACAGCGCGCCGTCGCGGCCGGCGAGCAGGGAGCGCACGGTGGCGCCCTCGAGCGCCCGGGTCGCGGGCTCGCGCTCGAAGCGGGAGGCGCCCGCCTCGAGCCGCAGCAGCCCGCCGCCGTGCGTGCCGGCCCAGAGCCGCCCCGCCTGGTCCTCGGCCAGGGCCAGCACGATTTCCTGGGGCAGGCCGTCGGCCTCCCCGAGGCGCCGGAAGCGCCCCTGCTCGCGGCAGACGAGCCCGCCGCCGTAGGTGCCCACCCACAGCCGGCCCCGGCGGTCCTCGAGGAGCGCCTTGACCCAGTTGTTGGCGAAGGCCGGCGTGTTGCCCTTGTCGAAGACCACGGAGCGCAGGCCGTCGAAGCGAGCCAGGCCCTCGATCGTGCCGACCCACAGGTAGCCGTCGCGCGACTGCACCACGGCGCTGACGCCGTCGTAGGGCAGCGCCTGCGGAGCGCGCCAGACGTCGTGGACGTACTGCGTCACCCTCCGGGACGGGTCCAGCGCGCGGGCGGGGAGCGCGCCCGCGAGCAGGGCCAGCGCCAG
Organism: Vicinamibacteria bacterium; assembly: GCA_039812725.1. Classification (GTDB taxonomy): domain Bacteria; phylum Acidobacteriota; class Vicinamibacteria; order Fen-336; family Fen-336; genus JBDIBD01. The sequence goes on from JBDIBD010000249.1 coordinate 3,327, forward strand.
GACGAGCCGGCGCGAGGGGAGCATGCGCCGATTCTCGCACGGGCGGCACCGCGGCCTTCGGCTAGACTACCCGCCTGGGAGGCGCGCCATGCGCATCGTCGTGGCCCTGGGAGGCAACGCGCTGCTCAAGCGCGGCCAGCCGCTCTCGGCCCAGGTCCAGCGCGAGAACGTGAGAGTGGCGGCGCGAGCCCTGGCGCCGCTGGCCCTGGAGCACGAGCTGGTCATCTCGCACGGCAACGGCCCGCAGGTGGGCCTGCTGGCGCTGCAGTCGGCCGCCTACGCCGGGGTCGACCCCTACCCGCTCGACGTCCTGGGGGCCGAGACCGAGGGGATGATCGGCTACATGATCGAGCAGGAGCTGGGCAACCTGGTGCCCTTCGAGAAGCCCTTCGCGACCGTCCTGACGATGGTCGAGGTGGACCCGGAGGACCCCGCCTTCCAGAACCCGAGCAAGCCCATCGGCCCGGTCTACTCCGAGGAGGAGGCCCGGCGCCTGCAGGCCGAGAAGGGCTGGGTCCTGCGTCCCGACGGCGACCGCTGGCGGCGGGTGGTCCCCTCGCCGAGGCCCCAGCGCATCTTCGAGCTGCGCCCCGTGCGCTGGCTGCTCGAGAAGGGCACGCTGGTGATCTGCGCCGGCGGGGGCGGCATCCCGACCATGTACCTGCCCGGCACCCGCACGCTGGTGGGCGCCGAGGTCGTGATCGACAAGGACCGCGCCAGCGCGCTGCTGGCGCTGCAGCTCGAGGCCGACCTGTTCGTGATGGCCACCGACGCCGACGGCGTCTACCTCGACTGGGGCACGCCCCAGGCGCGCCGGCTGGCGCGCACCACCCCGGCCGAGCTCCTGGCGCACCGCTTCGCGGCCGGCTCGATGGGGCCGAAGGTCGAGGCGGCCTGCGAGTTCGTGAGCCGCACCGGCCGGCGCGCCGCCGTGGGCGCGCTGGACCAGCTGGGCGCCATGGCCGACGGCACGGCCGGCACCCAGGTCGTGGCCGACTGACAACGAGGAGCCGCCATGCCCGCCACCGCCAAGCCGTCCCTACGCTTCTTCCACTCGAAGGAGCTGCGCAAGCGCACTCAGGCCCTGCTCGACGCGATCGACGCGGACCAGGACGCCACGCCGCACCGCGCGGCCCTGGCCGAGCTGGTCGTGGCCCTCAGCGAGGCCGGCCTGGGCTACTACTACCTGGAGCCGCTCAAGCTGGCCAAGGCCGGCTTCGTGGTCCAGCAGAGCGCCTCTTTGACCGTGTCGGGGGCCTTGCGCGTGCTGGCCCCCATGACCCGCACCGTGATCGGCCGCCTCGACCACAAGCAGCTGCGGGTGGTCGCCAAGTTCCTGCGCGGCCTGATGGGCTGACGCGCGCCCCCGAGGCTGCAACCCCCGGGGGGCCGCCGGCGTCTCACGGTTGGCGGCCGGGTGATACCCTGCAGCCGACCCCGAGCGCATGCGACTGCGAACCCAGCTGAGCCTGGCCTTCTTCCTGCTGGCGGTGCTGCCGCTGGCCGCCATGACGCTCTACTCGTACGCCTCCTCCCAGGCCGCCTACCGGCAGGCCGTGCAGGCCGAGAGCCGGCGCCTGGCGGAGGAGATGGGCAGCCGCCTCGCGACGGCGCTCGACCTGTTGTCGGCCCAGCTCGAGCGGGCGCGCACGCGCGCGCACGGCGGCGAGGACAGCCCGTACGCCAAGGCCCGCCGCGACGCCCTGCAGGCCGCCGAGCAGTCCGAGCTGCGCTCGCTGCTCAAGCTGGTGGTCTCCGAGGCCGGCCGCGACGACCAGGGCATCCCCTTCGCGATCGACGCCGAGGGGCGGCTCTACGCCGCCAGCGACGCCGCCCAGGCCACGCTGCAGGGGCTGGGACTGTCGCCCGTGGCCCCGGCCCACGCTGCGGCCGCGGTCGACCCCGACGACTGGGTGGTGGTCTCCCAGCGCCAGGACACGTCGGGCATCACGGTGGGCGTGGCGCGGCCCCTCGACAGCGCCCTGCAGCAGATCCGCCGCACGGCGGCCCGCAACCTGGCCTACGGCCTGGGCGTGGTGGCGCTGGCGCTCTTCGGCATCCTGCCGCTCTCGCGGCGCCTGACCCGCCACCTGGCCACGCTCACCGACGGCGTCGAGCGGCTGGGCCAGGGCGACCTGGACGTGCGTGTGCCGGTGCCCCACGGCCTGGAGCTGCGCCGGCTGGCCAGCACCTTCAACCGCATGGCCGGCGACCTCAAGCAGAACCAGGAGCGCCTGCTGGAGCAGGAGCGCCTGCGCAAGGAGCTGGAGATCGGACGGCGCATCCAGGGCGAGCTGCTGCCGCGCGAGCCGGCCCGCTTCGACTTCGCCGAGGTGGCCGGGGCCTCCTTCCCGGCCCGCGAGGTGGGCGGCGACTTCTTCAACTACTTCGCCCTGTCCGAGGAGCGGGCGGCGGCCCTGATCGGCGACGTCTCGGGCAAGGGCGTCCCGGCCGCGATCATGATGGCCAGCCTGCAGGCCACCCTGCGCGCCCGGCTCGGTGTCGACAGCGACCTGGCCCGGCTGGCGGCCGACCTCGACGCCGAGCTGGGGGCCACGGGGCCGCGCCGCGCCTACCTGACGCTCTTCATCGCCGTGGTCGACCGGCGCGGCCGGCGTCTGCGCTACGTCAACGCCGGCCACGGCACCCAGTTCCTGCTGCGCGCCGGCGGGCGCCTGGAGCGGCTCGAGTCCAGCGGGCGGCCCCTCGGGCTGCTGCCCGGCGGGGACTACGAGGAGCGCACGCTGCCCGTCGAGCGCGGCGACACCCTGCTGCTCTTCACCGACGGCCTGATCGAGGCCGAGGACGCCGCCGGCGAGGAGTTCGGCGTCGAGCGGCTCGAGCGGCTGGCCGCCGAGGCCGCCGCCCAGGACTCGGCCGCCGACCTGCTGGCGCGGGTCGAGGCCGCCCTGCGCGCGCACCTCGGCGGCCTCGAGGCCCGCGACGACGCGACGCTCGTGGCGCTGAAGCTGTTCGACGGCGACGACTAGCCCGGGCTCGCCGCTACCCGCCGGGCCGGCCGCCCTTCACTTGATGAACCTGAGCAGGCCGTCGAGCTTCACGAACGAGTCCACCTTCGGGAAGATCTTGCCCTCGTACTTGTGGGCCACGTTCACGGCCGGCAGCAGGCCGCCCGACACGCCGGCCAGCTCCTCCTCGCTCAGCTCGGCGCCGACGTCCTCGACGCCGAAGGCGTAGCCCTTGCGGGCCGCCAGCGCGACGAGCTGGGAGGCCGCGACGCCCTGCGCCCCCTGCGCCAGGGCTTCGAGCTCGCGGCGCAGGTCCGCGTCCTGGGCCACCTTGGTCATGAAGTCCTGGAATGCCTGCTTCGACATCGGTCCCCTCCCCCCGGGTCCGGGGACGAACACGCGCGCTCCGCCCGACGGCCCCAGACCTCAACGCTACTACCGTTTCGGCGGGAAGGGAGCCGGTTTCTCGCCTGGTGGGCGGCGGTCCCCCCCGCGGGTATCATGGGCGTTCTTGCCGTCTCGCCGGGGCGCGGGCGGCCTGGAGGTCGAAGAGATGCTGAAGCGTGCGGCGCTGGCCGTGCTGGCCCTGGGACTGGCGGCTTGCGGAGGCGGGGGCGGCGGCAGCTCGCCCACCAGCCCCGGCACGGTGACCCTCGACGTGGTCGACCTGGTGGTGGGCACCGGCGCCACGGCGGCCAACGGCGACACCCTCACGGTGCACTACGTGGGCACGCTCACCAACGGAACGGTCTTCGACAGCTCGCGCGCCAACAACCAGCCCTACACGTTCCGGCTCGGCGTCGGCGCCGTCATCCAGGGCTGGGACCTGGGCGTGCCCGGCATGAAGGTGGGCGGCAAGCGCAAGCTCACCATCCCGCCCGAGCTGGCCTACGGCAACCGGCAGGTCGGCTCGATCCCGCCCAACTCGACCCTGATCTTCGAGATCGAGCTGCTGTCGATCGC
>JBDIBD010000250.1:0-7240 GCA_039812725.1 Vicinamibacteria bacterium
GCGGCTGGTGGCGGAGCCGCGCGAGCGGGCCGTGGCGCAGTGGGCCTTCGAGCACGGGCTGCCCTCGGGGCTCGGCACCGACACCCTGCCGGGGGCGGCCGCGCTGTTCCTGCCGCTGCGCGGCCCGCACGGCATGCTGGGCGTGCTGGGCCTGCAGGCCCACGAGAGCCTGCGGCCCCTTTCGCCCGGCCAGCTCGACCTGCTCGAGGCCCTGGCCCACCAGCTCGAGTCGGCCCTCGACCGCGCCCGCCTGGCCAGCGAGTCCGAGGCGGCCCGGCTCTCGGCCGAGTCGGAGCGCCTGCGCAGCACGCTGCTCAGCTCGGTCTCCCACGACCTGCGCACGCCGCTGGCCGCCATCAGCGGCGCGGCCGAGACCCTGCGCGCCGGCGCAGCGGTGCCGGAGGAGCTGCGGGCCGAGCTGGCCGCCACCATCCACGAGGAGGCCGAGCGGCTCAACCGCCTGGTCGGCAACCTGCTCGACATGACCCGTCTGGAGTCGGGCACGCTGCAGCTCCGCAGCGAGTGGCACTCGCTCGAGGAGCTGGTCGGCTCGGCCTTGAACCGGCTGGCGCGGCGCCTGGCCGGGCGGCCGGTCACGACCACGCTGCCGGACGACCTGCCGCTGGTGCCGATGGACGCCAGCCTGGTCGAGCAGGTGCTCGTGAACCTGGTGGAGAACGCGCTCAAGTACACTCCGGCGCAGACGCCCATCCGGATCGCGGCCTGGAGCGACGAGGCGGGCGTCACGGTCGAGGTGGCCGACGAGGGGCCGGGCCTGCCGCCCGGCGCCGAGGAGCGCGTGTTCGACAAGTTCCAGCGCGGGGGCGTCGCCGGGCAGGCCGGCTTCGGCCTGGGCCTGGCCATCTGCCGGGCCATCGTCAGCGCCCACGGCGGCCGCATCTGGGCCGAGAGCCGCGCGCCGCGCGGCGTCGCCTTCCGCTTCACGCTGCCCGTCGGCGGCACGCCGCCGCCGGCCCCGGAGCTGCCCGGTGAGCCCGACTGAAGAGGCCCCGGACCTTCCGCTGGTGCTGCTGGTGGACGACGAGCCCCAGATCCGCCGCTTCCTGCGGGCCGCGCTCCCGGCCCAGGGCTATCGCCTGATCGAGGCGGCCAGCGGCGCCGAGGCCCTCTCGCAGGCCGCCACGCGCGTCCCCGACGTGATCCTGCTCGACCTCGGCCTGCCCGACCTGGACGGTGTCGAGGTGGCCCGCCGCATCCGCGAGTGGACGCGCACCCCCATCCTGGTGCTCTCGGCCCGCGACCGCGAGGCCGAGAAGGTGGCCGCCCTCGACGCCGGCGCCGACGACTACCTCACCAAGCCCTTCGGCATCGAGGAGCTGCTGGCGCGCCTGCGGGTGGCCCTGCGCCACGCGGCCGCCGCGGGTGGCGGCGCGGGCGAACCGGTCTTCGAGGCCGGCGAGCTGAGGGTCGACTTCGCGGCCCGGCGCGTGCAACGTGCCGGCCAGGACGTGCGCCTCACGCCCACCGAGTACCGCCTGCTGTGCGCCCTGCTCAAGCACGCCGACAAGGTCGTCACGCAGCGCCAGCTGCTGCGCGAGGTCTGGGGGCCGGGCTGCGTCGACCAGCCGCACTACCTCAGGGTCTTCATGGGCCAGCTGCGCCACAAGCTCGAGGCCGACCCGGCCCGGCCGCGCCACCTGCTGACCGAGACCGGGGTGGGGTATCGCTTTCGCACCGAGCCCGCCTGACGGCCCGGCGCGAGAGAAAAAGCCTGGACACCCGCGCGGGTCGCGGAGCAGACTGAACTCACCCACGGGTCCCACCCGGTCGAGCCGTCCCTACCTGCAGGCCCCGGTTTCCGACCGGGCGGCCCTCCGTGTCGTGAAGGAGAGAGCCATGAGGAGCAAGCTCCTGGCGTTGCTCGCGCCAGTCCTGGTCGTGTCGCTGGCTCTGCCGTCCCGCGGCGACAGCCGCGCCAGCCTCCTGCAGGCCGCCGAGACCGAGGTGCGCACCGCGCTGGCGGCCGTGCAGCGCCTGAGCGCGGACGTGATCTCGACCGGCGGCGTGTTCGTCCTGAACCCGTCCGGCACGCCCGTCTTCGGGGCCATGCCGTCCGACAGCTCCGGCTCCACGGTGGCGCCCTACAGCGGCTTGCTGACATGGGGCAACTCCACCGGCGTGACCAGCGGGGCCGGGATCCGCGGCCTGGCTGGCGTCTTCCCGGACAACTCGGGCTTCATCGCCGTGGTGAACAGCGCCGGGACGGCCGGAACCCAGATCGGCGGCAACTTCGGCGTGCGCACGGCGGCGGGCGACCTGGCCGAGGCCTTCCCGGCCGGGTCGGCCGAGCCGGGGGCGGTGATGTCGATCGACCCCGCCAGGACCGGCGCGCTGGTGGTGGCGAGCCAGCCCTACGACCGCCGCGTGGCGGGCGTGGTTTCCGGCGCGAAGGGCTACAGCCCCGGCGTCACGCTGCGCGGACTGGCGGAGATCCAGGGCGTGACCGTGACCCTGTCGGGCACGACCTACTGCCTGGCCAGCGACGTGAACGGCCCCATCCGGGCCGGCGACCTGCTGACGACCTCCTCGATCCCGGGTCACGCGATGCGCGCCAGCGACCTCGACCGGGCGCACGGCGCGATCCTCGGCAAGGCCATGGAGGACCTGAAGGGCCACCGCGGCCACGTCCTGATCCTGGCCAGCTTGCAGTAGGCGAAGTAGCGGCCGGGCCCGCGCGCCCGGGCCCCCGGCCGCAAAATGGCGCTGGACAAAGCCTCCTCCCGGGGTGCAGACTGTCCGTCTCCGCGACAATCGGAACAGCCCGCCTCCCTCCCGGACTCCTGCCGGTTGGCCGCGCTTTCGGAGGAGGAACCATGAAGAACGAGCTGCCCCTGTTTCTGGCGTGCGCGCTGATCGTGCCCGTGGCCCTGTCGTCGAGCGGCGACAGCCGCCCTGGCCTGGCCAAGGACCTGGAAGCGCAGACCCGCGCCAGCCTGGCCTCGATCAAGGAGGTCCAGGCCGACCCCATCTCGACGGGCGGGGTCTTCGTCCTGAACAGTGTGAACACGCCCGTGGTCGGCCTCGTCCCGATGGACTCCTCCGGAGCCGCTGCACCCCTGAGCGGCTCCATCGTGTGGAGCACTTCGGCCGGGCTCAACTCGGCCGGCTTCAGGGGCATCATGGGCGTCTTTCCCGACAACTCCGGCTTCGTGGCGCTCTACAACAGCGCGGGCTCGGCTGGGACGTCCATCAGCGGCAACCTCGGCGTGCGCACCTTCGCCGGCGACGTGGCCGAGGCCTTCCCCGCCTCCGCGGCCGAGCCCGGCTCCGTGATGGCGATCGACCCGGCGCGTCCCGGCGCGCTGGTGCTGGCCCGCGAGGCCTACGACCGGCGCGTGGCGGGGGTGGTGGCGGGCGCCAGGGACTACAACCCCGGCATCACGCTGCGCGGCCTGGCCGAGATCCAGGGTGTGACCGTGACGTTGTCGGGCACGACCTACTGCCTGGCCAGCGACGTGAACGGCCCCGTCCGGGCCGGCGACCTGCTGACGACGTCCCCCGTCCCGGGCCACGCGATGCGCGCCAGCGACCTCGACCGTGCCCGTGGCGCGATCCTGGGCAAGGCCATGGAGGACCTGAAGGGCAGCCGCGGCCACGTCCTGATCCTGGCCAGCCTGCAGTAGGCGCTGGAACGGGGGCTCGCGCTCAGCCGCCGGCGCGGGCCTCCAGCCGTCGCGCTCTCACGTCGCGGTAGCGCACGACCGTGCTGTTGTCGTCGATGTCGGCCCCCAGCCAGAACGTCGTGCTCGGCGACAAGGGGAGGTCGGGCTCGAGATCCGCCTCGCGCAGCACGACCGTGCCGTTCAGGGTGATGGTCACGCGGCGGGCCCGGCACAGCAGGCCGAGGTCGTTGACCGGCCGCAGCCGCACGGGCACGGACCGCAGCGGCGTGTGGGGGTCGTGGTTGCGCAGCAGTTCCACCCGTTCCTGGCCCCCGGAGTGGCGGTGCAGGCGCACGACGGCCCACTCGTCCGCGGCCGCGGACGCGTCGCCGAACACCAGGCCTGCCTGCCACGCCCCGTTCGTGCTCGCCACCAGCTCGATGCGCGCAGCCAGCTCGAAGTCGGGCCCGAGCCGCACCCCTGCGTCCACGAGCGTGCCCCGCCAGCCGGAGGACACGCGCAGCGCCCCGTCGTCCTCGAGGGTGGCCTGGCCTTCCCGCGCCTGCCAGCCCTCGAGCAGCGCGCGCCGGGGCTGCAGATCGGCCCACCCGCCCGCGGCCAGGCGCTCCTCCCACTGCAGGAGGGCCATGCGATCTAGGACCCATTTCTGGGCGGCAGGCTCGGGGTCCTCGTGGAGCGCCTGCTCGAACAGCGGCAGGGCGGCCGCCAGGCCCCCCGCAGCCCGCGCCTGCTCGGCCCGTCCGATGGTGCCGGCTGCAGGTCCGCCCAGCGCTACGGCGCGCGTCTCGACCAGGTCGGCCTGGCCGCGGATGCGCCACAGGACGTCGCGGCGGAGCCGGAAGCCGGCCTGCGCGAGATGCTGGCGGGCCTCGCCGAAGCGAGCCGAGCGCTCGGCCATGATCGCAGCCACGGAGTGGTAGACGGCCCGGTCCTCGGGCGGGTCCGGCGCGGCGAGGTAGCCCTCCAGCACTTGCCTCACGGCCGCCTTGACTCCCGGCATCTCGAACGCGTAGACCGGCCGGGGGGAAAGCGGTCCCGCCCGCCGCTTGCGCAGCAGCTGGTCGCTCATGGTCTGCTCCAGCGCCGACAGCAGGAATCCCGGAACCTTCGTGTCGTAGCGCCGGGTGTCGGCCGCGGCCAGCCCCAGGCCCATCATCTCCTCGGCGCTACCTCCCCACTGGGGGTAGAGGCTACCGAACAGCTGATCGTAGGCCGGCCGGTAGTCGAAGCGCGCGCTCACCGCGCGCTCGAACCACAGGCGCGCCGTCTCCCCCTCCGCCTGGGCGTCGCGGGAGACGACGATCAGCAGCGCCGCGGCCTCGGGCCGGTCGGGCCGCAAAGTCCAGGAGCGCACGAGATCCTGATGGGCCAGGGCCGACTCGGCGCGGAAGAGCGGCCAGGCCGACTCGGGCACGCGGTCGGCGAAGTCCTCCCCGCGGGCCTGCCAGGCGCGGTCGCGGTGGCCGCGCGCGGAGAAATAGAGGCGGGCCCACTCCTCCACCCGCGGGGCTCGCTGCAGGGCGGCCACGAGCTTCTCCCCGTGGCGCTTGAAGCAGTCGCCGTCCCCGCGGGTCGCCTGCCAGACCAGGACGACGCTCTCGCCCTCGGCGTAGCTGCCGTCCACGAGGGCTTCCCGGAACCAGGCCAGCTCCAGGGCCTCGGCCTCGCGTCCCCAGTCGGCCTCGCTGCGCGCGGACTCCCAGGCCTCGCGCAGCGTCGACGCCGCCAGGCGCGCGGCGCCCCGGGGGTAGCGGATCTGCCGGAAGCCCGCCACGGCGCGCCGCAACAGGGCGATCGACTCGCCCGGGTCGAGGCGCTCGGCCCACAGGTGCCGGCCCACCAGGAACTCGACCAGGGGGTCGCGGCAGCCCTGGGCCAGGGCCCGCCGCCCCAGCTCCAGCCGCGCCGGCGCGGGAGAGCCGGCGCGCCGCCCCATCACCACCGGCAGCTCCCCCGTCACGTACTCGCGCGCGACGGCGTCCCAGGGGCCGTGCCGGCCGGTGCGCTCGTACGCCTCGAGCAGGTTGCGCCGCGCCCAGGCCTCCAGCAGGGCGTCGTCGACGCGCTCCAGCGTGGCGCCGGGGGGCGTGGGAATCGCGGGATAGCGCAGCTTCTCCGGAGCCGGAGCCGGCGTGGCCGCGATCCAGCGCGGCGGCGCGGGACGGAGGGCTCGCACCACGGCCAGGCCCGCCAGGCCGGCCAACAGGGCCACGAGCAGGACGAGCAGGAGCCGGGAGCGACCCGGAAGCGTGGGATGGAGGGCCATCGCAGGAGCGTAGGAGGGCGCCCCGCGGTGGTCAACCGGCTCCGGTTTCCGCCGCCGCTCAGTCCATCGGCAGGTCGCGGTGGCGGTAGCGCCTGAGGCCCGGTCCGTAGTCCGTCGAGCACTGTCCGTGGCCCCGCAGCAGCCAGCGGTAGGTCAGCAGGCCCTCGACGCCCACCGGGCCGCGCGCGTGGAGCTTGTCCGTGCTGATGCCCACCTCGGCCCCCAGGCCGTAGCGGTAGCCGTCGGCGAAGCGCGTGCTGGCGTTCCAGTAGACGCCGGCCGCGTCGACCTCGGCCAGGAAGCGCCGCGCGGCCGCCTCGTCGTCGGTCACGATGGCCTCGGTGTGGCGCGAGCCGTGGGCGGCCACGTGCGCCAGGGCCTCGTCGAGGCCCGCCACGCGCCGGATCGAGAGCACCAGCGCGCCGTACTCCGCGTCCCAGTCGGCCGCTTCGGCCGGGAGCAGGCCGGGGTGGCGGGCGCGCGTGGCCGGGCAGCCGCGCAGCTCGACCCCGGCCTCGCGCAACGCCTCCACGCAGGCGTCGAGGGCCGGGCCGGCGGCCGGGTCCCACAGCAAGGTCTCGACGGCGTTGCAGGCGGCCGGGTAGCTGCACTTGGCGTCGAGCGCCAGGCGTGCCGCCATCGGCGGGTCGGCGGCGGCGTGCAGGTAGAGGTGGCAGACGCCGGCGGCGTGGCTCATGACCGGGATGCGCGTCTGCGCCCGCACCGCGGCCACGAACTCCGACGAGCCGCGCGCCACCACCAGGTCCACCAGCCCCTCGAGGGCCAGCAGCTCCTGCACCTGCTCGCGCCCCTCGAGCAGCGTCAGCGCGGCCGGGTCGAGGCCGTGCTGGCGCAGCACGCGCTGCAGCAGCGCCGCCAGGGCGAGGTTGCTGCGGGCCGCCTCGCGCCCGCCCTTGAGCACGGCCGCGTTGCCGCTGCGCAGGGCCAGGCCGGCGATCTGGACCAGCGCGTCCGGGCGCGACTCGAAGACCACCGCCAGCACGCCCAGCGGGCCGCTCACGCGCTCCAGCACGAGCCCCTCGTCCAGCTCGCGCCGCAGGCCCACGCGGCCCACCAGGTCGGCCTGGGCGGACAGCTGGCGCAGCCCCTCGGCCAGGCCCTGGAGCTTGGCGGGGTCGAGGCGCAGGCGCTGCACCAGGGCCGGGGCCAGGGAGCCGGCCGCTGCCTCGGCCCGGGCCAGGCGCAGCACGGCCAGCTCCTCGGGGGCCAGGTCCAGCTCCCCCGGGTAGTAACGGCCGGGGTCGATGCGTTAGCCGCGGTTGGTGGCGTCGGTAGGGTAGAGGGGCACGACGTCGATGGGGATGCCCGC
>JBDIBD010000251.1:0-7231 GCA_039812725.1 Vicinamibacteria bacterium
CGGCGTGGTGGGCGGCCTGCCCCCGGCCCCGCCCCCGCCGCCCGCGGCCGCGGCGCTGGTGCGCGTGGGTGGCGTGATCCGCGCGCCCAAGCTGATCGAGTCGCCGCGGCCCGAGTACCCGGCCCTGGCGGCCCAGGCGCGCGTGAGCGCCATCCTGATCCTCGAGGCCGAGGTGGGCCCCGACGGGCGCGTGCGCGACGTGAAGGTCCTGCGCGGGCACCCGCTGTTCGACGAGTCCGTGACGGCCACGGTGCGGCGCTGGCGCTACAAGCCGCTGCTGCTGAACGGCGTGCCCACGCCCTTCCTCGTGACCATCACCGTCAACTTCAACCTGAAGTCCGCCGAGGGCCCGAGCGGCGACTGACGGTCCCGCGGCCGTCCGGTCCCCGGACCGCCCCGCGGGCTAGAATCCCGCATGCTGCGCGCCGAGATCGACGTGGGGCGGATCATGGACGGCATCCGCGAGCAGAACCGCCTGCGCCGCGAGCGCGGCCTGCTCACGGACGAGGAGCTGGAGGAGCTGGCCCGCGAGCGCTACCGCCGCTTCGCGGCCAAGGCCGCCATCGACCCGCGCCTGCTGGAGCGCTTCCTGGGCCCCGGCCACGACTGGAACATCGCCACCGACTACCTGATCCGCACCCACCGCGCCGGCCTGCTGGCGCGCCTGAGCCTGGTGGCCAAGCGCCTGGTGCGGCCGGTGGTGCGGCTCTACACGGACCACGTGCTCGACCGCCAGACCCAGGTCAACCAGTACTTCTTCCACGAGCTGCACCACGCCATCCGCGAGATCGTGCGGCTGGAGGCGCGCCTGCAGGGGCTCGAGCGCCGCTGCGCCGAGCTGGAGGCCGCCCGGCCGGAGCCTCGCCCGTGAAGCTGTGCTTCGTCGTGCAGCGCTACGGGGAGGAGGTCACGGGCGGCGCCGAGGCCCACTGCCGCTGGCTGGCGCGCCGCCTGGCGCGCGAGCACCAGGTCGAGGTCCTGACCACCTGCGCGCTCGACTACCGCACCTGGGCCGACCACTACCCGCCCGGCCCGGCCCGCGTCGACGGGCTGGCGGTGACGCGCTTCCCGGTCGAGCGCCGGCGCGACGAGCGGCGCTTCGCGCTCCTCTCGGACATCGTCTTCCGCGACTTCCACACGCCCGACGACGAGCGCGCCTGGGTGCTCGAGAACGGCCCGCTCTGCCCGGGCCTGGTGCGGGCCGTGGCCGAGCGCCGCGGCGCGGACGCGTTCGTCTTCTACTCCTACCGCTACGCCACCACCTTCCAGGCCCTGCCGCAGGTGGCCGCGCGGGCCCTGCTGGTGCCGACCGCCGAGGACGACGCGGCCGTGCGCCTGGGCGTCTTCCGCGAGCTGTTCCGCTCGGCCGGCGCCCTGGCCTACCTGACACCCGAGGAGCGCGAGCTGGTGGAGCAGGCGGCCGGCGGCACGGCGGCGCCTGCCGACGTGGTGGGCAGCGGCCTGGAGCTCGCACCCGAGGGCGCGCCCGCGGACCTGGCCGCGCGCTTCGGCCTCTGCGAGCCCTACGCGCTCTACGTCGGGCGCGTGGACTGGACCAAGGGCGTCGACCGCCTGGCCGACTACTGGATCCAGCTGGCCGGCGAGCTGCCCGGCCTGCCTCTGCTGGCCCTGGCCGGGCGGCAGCAGATCGAGCTGCCCGCCCACCCGCGCCTGCGCCTGCTGGGCGAGGTCAGCGAGGCCGAGAAGCGCGCGCTCCTGGCGGGCAGCCTGCTGCTGCTGCTGCCGAGCGCGCTCGAGAGCCTCTCGCTCAGCGTGCTCGAGGCCTGGGCCCTGGGCCGGCCGGTGCTGGTCAACGCCGAGTGCCGCGTGCTCGAGGGCCAGTGCCGGCGCAGCAACGCCGGCCTGTTCTACCGCGGCTACGCCGAGTTCGCCCCGGCCCTGCGGCTGCTGCTGGAGGACGCCGGGCTGCGCGCGGGGCTGGGCGAGAACGGCCGCGACTACGTGCGGCGCGAGTACGACTGGGAGCTGGTCGAGGGGCGCGTGCTGGCGCTGCTGCGCGCCCTCGCGCCCGCCGCCGCGCCAGCTGCGAAACCGTCATCCTGAGCGACACCGTCCCGGCTTGGAGCGAAGGATCTCTCGGGTCGTGCAGCCCGCGAGATCCTTCATCGCCGACTTGGGCGGCGGCTCCTCGGGATGACGACGACGCTTCTCCGCCTCGCCGGCGCGCCGCTGCGGTCCGCCCTCAGGCGTAGAGCTTCTCGATCTCGGCCGCGTACTTCTGGCGGATGACGCGGCGCTTGAGCTTCATGGTGGGGGTCAGCTCGCCACCGTCCACCGTCAGCTCGCCCCGCAGGATCTCGAACTTGCGCACCTGCTCGTAGCGCGCGAGGGCCGCGTTGACCTTCTCGATCTCGCGCTCGAGGTGGGCCCGGAAGGCCGGGCAGGCGCGGGCCTCGTCCACGCTGCGGGCCGGGCTGCCGGCGGCCTGGGCCACGGCCGCCACGCGCTCGGGGTCGAGCGTCAACAGCGCGGCGCAGAAGTTCTTGTGGTCGCCCAGCAGCACGGCCTGGGCCACGCCGGGCACGGTCTTGAGGCGCGCCTCGATCGGGGCCGGGGCCACGTTCTTGCCGCCCGAGGTGATCAGCAGCTCCTTCTTGCGGTCGGTCACGCGCAGGAAGCCGTCGGCGTCGATGTCGCCCACGTCGCCGGAGTGCAGCCAGCCCTCCGCGTCCAGCGCCTCGCGGGTGGCGGCCTCGTCCTTGAGATAGCCCAGGAAGACGTGCGGCCCGCGGATCAGGATCTCGCCGTCCTCCGCGGTCTTGAGCTCGGTGCCGGGGAACGCCCAGCCCGCCCGGCCGGTGCGGTAGCGCGTGGGCGTCGAGAGCGTGGTGGGCCCGGTGTCCTCGCTCATGCCGTAGACCTCGAGGATCGGGATGCCCAGCGAGAGGAAGTACTCGAGCGTGCCCAGCGAGATCGGCGCGGCGGAGGTCAGGCAGACCCGGGCCCGGTCGAGGCCCAGGCGCTCGCGCACCTTGTCGAACACCAGCTTCTTGGCCAGGCCGTAGCCGAACGGCTTGGGCCGGCCGGCCTGCTCGGCGTAGCCGCCCGCCAGGCCCTTCTTCTTGGCCCAGTTCGCGATGGCCCGGCGCAGCGCCGGGGCCTGGGCCCCCACGGCCTGCATGCGGGCCTGGATCTTCTCCCACACCCGCGGCACGCCGAAGAAGACGGTCGGGCGCACCTCGCGCAGGTTCTCCCCCAGCGCCTCCAGGCTCTCGGCGAAGTAGGTGCAGCCGCCCACGGCCCCCGGCATGTAGAGCGAGACGCACTGCTCGGCGATGTGCGAGAGCGGCAGGTAGGAGATGAAGCGGTCCTCGCTGTCGAGGCCGAACTGCGGCACCACGGCGCCCGCCAGGAAGGTCACGTTGCGGTGCGCGATCATGACCGCCTTGGGCGCGCCCGTGGTGCCCGAGGTGTAAATCAGCGTGCACAGGTCCTCCGGCGACTGGGCCGCCACGCGCTCCTCGACCGCGCTCTCGGGGACCGCCTCGCCCAGCCGCAGGAAGTCGTCCCAGGCGTAGACGTCGCCCTGGGTCCGGCCGCCTTCCATCACCACGACGGCGCGCAGCAGCGGCAGCTGCGGCCGCAGCGCCTGGAACAGCTCCAGCAGCTGCTGGTTCTCGACCACCGCCACCGCCGCCTCGCAGTGGTCCACGATGTAGCGCACGCCCTCGGGGGTGGTGTTGACGTAGACCCCGGCCGGCACGGCGCCGACGTGGATGGCCCCCAGGTCGGCCCAGAACCACTCGGGCCGGTTGAAGCCCATGATCGCCACGCCCTGGCGCGGCTTCACGCCCAGGGCCAGCAGCGCCCGCGCGAAGCGCAGCGTCTGCTGGCGGTGCTCGGCCCAGGTCCAGGTGACCCACTGTCCGCCGCGCTTGGCCCCCAGGGCCGGGCGCTGGGCGTGGGTGGTGGCGGTGCGTGCGAACAGGCGCGGGATGGTCTCGTGCATCGGGCCGGTCTCCTGGTCTGGCGGGAGGAAGCGGCCCGATTGTACCCGGCCCCGGCGCCGGCCGCGCCCGAGGGAGATTCGCGGCGGAGGTGCTACAGTGACTGCAACTGAGCCGCGCGGGGGCCATTTTGCCCCTCCACGAGCTAAGCGTGGAGGGAGCCCTCAATGCGGCGTCTCCGTGTCGGCATTCTGGACCTCGTCAGCCGGGGTCCCTCCCGGGCGCTCTGGGGCCGGCTCATGCAGCCGAACTTCGCCAGCATCATGCCGCAGGCGCTGGCGGTCTGGTGCGAGGAAGCCGGACACGACGTGCGCTTCCTGTGCTACACGGGCGGCGAGGACCTGAAGCGCGCGCTGCCCGCGGACACCGACATCCTGTTCGTCGCGGCCTACACCCAGGGCGCCCAGCTGGCCTACACGCTGAGCGAGTTCTACCGCCGCCAGGGGGTCGTGACCGTGCTGGGCGGGCCCCACGCGCGCTGCTACCCCGACGACGCCGCGCGCTACTTCGACTACGTGCTGGGCTTCACCGACAAGCCCCTGGTCGAGGAGGTGCTGCGGGACTGCGCGCCCCACGCCCCCGGCCTGCAGCTCGGCTCGAGCCGCCAGCCCGCGCACCTGCCGGGCGTGCGGCAGCGCTGGAAGTTCATCGCGCCGACCCTGGCCAAGACGCCCGTCATCAAGCTCGTGCCGATGCTCAGCAGCCTGGGCTGCCCCTACACCTGCAGCTTCTGCATCGACGCCACCGTCGACTACAAGCCGCTCGACACGCTCCAGATCCAGGAGGACCTGCGCTTCCTGCTCGGCCAGATGGAGCGGCCGCGCGTGGGCTGGCACGACCCCAACTTCGGCGTGCGCTTCGACGAGATCATGTCGGCCATCGAGGAGGCGGTGCCGGCCGGCCGGCGCATCGACTTCGCGGCCGAGAGCAGCCTGGCGCTGCTGTCCGAGGCGCACCTGCGGCGCCTGAAGGCCAACGGCTTCGTGGCCATGCTGCCCGGCGTCGAGTCCTGGTACTCGCTCGGCGGCAAGGCCAAGACCGGCGGCGCGGCCGGGCTCGAGAAGGTGCGCCTGGTGGCCGACCACCTCAACACGGTGCTGCGCCACATCCCCTACGTGCAGGCCAACTTCGTGCTCGGCCTCGACGAGGACGAGGGCCCCGAGCCCTTCGAGCTGACCAAGCGCTTCGTGGACCTGGCCCCCGGCGTCTTCCCGGCCTACTCGCTGTTCTCGGCCTTCGGCCAGGCCGCGCCCCTGAACCTCGAGCTGCAGCGCGCCGGGCGCGTGCTGCCCACGCCCTTCCACTTCCTCGACAACAACCGCTCCATCAACGTGCGGCCCAAGCACTACACCTGGCCCGATTTCTACGACGGCGTGATCGGGCTGCGGCGGCACTCGTTCTCGTGGCGCGCCGTGGGCCGGCGCTTCCAGGCCAACCAGGGCAGGCTCCCGCGCTGGATGAACGCCGTGCGGGCCCTGTCGTCGGAGGGCGCCGGGCGCATCCGCTACGACTCGACCGTGCGCGGGCTGCTCGACACCGACGCGCCCCTGCGGCGCTACTTCGAGGGCGAGAGCCGCGAGCTCCCGGCCTTCTACACCGAGCAGGTGCGGCGCGACCTGGGCAGCTGGTGGCGCCACCTGCCCGAGGAGGCGCTGCACCACGACCAGAACGCGTACCTCGTCGCGCGCGAGCCGGCGACGGCGTCCGCTCCGATGGCGGTGCGTCACGCACCGCGCAGCGGGCCGGCCCCCCTGGGCTGGACGCCTCGCCCCGCGGGCGCGGCCGACTAGCAGCCAGCCGGCCCGCGTCCCCGTGCCGGACGTCCCCGGCGCCCGGCCGCCTACAGCCCGATCAGGATCGCGATGATGCCCTGCTGCTGGCCCGGCTGGACCGGCGCGCTGGCCTGGGTGCCGGGACGCTGGACGGCCGGCAGGCGCGTCGCGCCCAGGCCGGCGGCGACCGTGTCGAGCTCCTCGTCCGACAACTCGACCGTCTGCCAATCGTTTCCCTGGCCCGGCTGCTTGTCGTCCGACATGGCGCTCGTCCTCCCGGCCCCGCGTTCGCGGCGGCCATGAGCAGCAGAACGGATTCGTCGGCGCCCGAGACGTGCGGTCGGTCACAGGGCGGCGGGATCGACGTGTGCGCCCCGTCACGGGACGTGGCCGCCAGGTGACGGCCGGCGGGCCTTGACACGCCGGTAGGCTCGGCCACAGGCTCGTCTTCCGTCGTCGTCGTCGCAGGCTGGAGGTGAGGACGTGGCCCACGACGAGGACCAGACCACGCCGACGCTGCACGGCGCCGGCCCGCCCGCGCCGCAGGAGCTCGGTCGCGGTGCGCGGGTGGGGCCGTGGCGCCTGACACGCATCCTCGGCTCCGGAGGCATGGGCGAGGTCTGGGCCGCGGAGCGGGCCGACGGGGTCTTCGAGCAACGCGCTGCCGTGAAGCTGGTCCGGGCCGACCGGGGGGCCGAGGCCATCGTCGGCCGCTTCCTGGCCGAGCGGCAGATCCTGGCCAGCCTGGACCATCCCAACATCGCGCGCCTGCTGGACGGCGGCCTGGCGCCGGACGGCCGCCCCTACTTCGCGCTCGAGCTGGTGGAGGGCCTGTCGGTGACGGACTGGGTCCGCGAGACCCGGCCCAGCCTCGACGAGCTGCTCGGCCGGGTGCTCGACCTCTGCGACGCCGTCGAAGCCGCGCACCAGCGCCTGGTCGTGCACCGTGACATCAAGCCCGGCAACGTGCTGGTGACGGCCGACGGACGCCTCAAGCTGCTCGACTTCGGCATCGCCAAGGTGATCGAGGCCGACGTCGACACGCGCGAGACGCAGCTCGGTGGGCGGCCGTGCACCCCCGCCTACGCCGCGCCCGAGCAGCTCCTCGGAGAGCCGGTCACGACCGCCACCGACGTCTACCTGATCGGCGCGCTGACCTTCGAGCTGCTGACCGGACGGCCGCCGTTCGTGCGCGATCCCTCGGCGCTGCCCCGGCTGCTGGAGTCTCTCAGGACCGAGGAGCCGCCGCCGCCGTCCCGGGTCGTGGCCGCGGCTCCCACGCTCCCCGGGACGCGCTGGGCCGGGCGGCTGCGCGGCGACCTCGACACCGTCGTGACCCGGGCGCTCCAGGCGGACCCCGCGCGCCGCTATCGCACCGTCGCCGCCCTGGCCGACGACCTGCGGCGCTTCCTCGAAGGCCGTCCGGTGACCGCCCGGCCCAACACGGTCGCCTACCGGGCCAGGAAGTTCGTGCTCCGCCACCGGGCCAGC
>JBDIBD010000252.1:0-7229 GCA_039812725.1 Vicinamibacteria bacterium
GGTGCCGGTGGGCGTGGCCGACGAGTCGAGCGGCGCGCCGCAGCCGGCGCAGAAGCGCGCACCGGGGCCGGTCTCGCGGGAGCAGCGCAGGCAGGCGGCCATGGACTGCGCGATTATGCTCCCGCCGGGCCGGCCGGCGGCCGGTGGGAGGGGAGCATGGGACAGCCCACGCGCACCGAGAGCGACAGCTTCGGGCCGATCGAGGTGCCGGCCGGGCGGCTGTGGGGGGCGCAGACCGAGCGCTCGCTGCGGCACTTCCGCATCTCGCGCGAGCGCATGCCGCGCGAGGTGATCCTGGCGCTGGCGCGCGTCAAGAAGGCCGCCGCGCTGGCCAACCTCGAGCTCGGGCTGCTGGACGAGCCGCTGGCGCGGGCCGTCGCGGCGGCCGCCGACGAGGTGCTCGCGGGCCGCCACGAGGACGAGTTCCCGCTCTCGGTGTGGCAGACCGGCTCCGGCACCCAGAGCCACATGAACGTCAACGAGGTGCTGGCCAACCGCGCCAGCGAGCTGCTGGGCGGGCCGCGCGGCGAGGGACGCCTGGTGCATCCCAACGACCACGTCAACCGCGGCCAGTCCTCCAACGACGTCTTCCCGAGCGCGATCAACCTGGCCGCGGTGGAAGCCCTGCGCGGGCGGGTTCTGCCGGCCCTGCTCGAGCTGCGCGACCTGCTGCGCGCGAAGTCGGCCGCCTTCGCCGACGTGGTCAAGCTGGGCCGCACGCACATGCAGGACGCCACGCCGCTCAGGCTGGGGCAGGAGCTCGGGGCCTGGGCCGCGCAGGTCGACCAGGCCCGCCGCCACGTCGAGGCCGCCCTGCCGCGGCTCTACGAGCTGGCCGTGGGCGGCACGGCCGTGGGGACGGGGCTCAACACCCACCCGCGCTTCGGCGCGCTGGTGGCGCGGCGGCTGGCCGAGTGGACCGGCCACCCCTTCGAGAGCGCCCCGGACAAGTTCGAGGCGCTGGCCTGCCACGACGGCCTGGTCTTCGCCCACGGCGCCCTCAAGACCGTGGCGGCGGCCCTGTCGAAGATCGCCGCCGACGTGCGCCTGCTGGCCTCGGGGCCGCGCGCCGGGCTGGGCGAGATCGCCCTGCCCGAGAACGAGCCGGGCAGCTCGATCATGCCGGGCAAGGTCAACCCGACCCAGAGCGAGGCCGTGCTGATGGCCTGCGCGCAGGTCTTCGGCAACGACGTGACCGTCAACCTGGCCGGGGCTTCGGGACAGCTGCAGCTCAACGCCATGCGGCCGGTGCTGGCGCAGGCCTTCCTGTCGAGCTGCCGGCTGCTGGCCGACGGCTGCGACAGCTTCCGCGAGCACTGCCTGGCCGGGCTGCAGCCGCGCCGCGAGCGCGTGGCCGAGCTGCTCGAGCGCTCGCTGATGCTGGTCACGGCGCTCACGCCCCACCTGGGCTACGACGGGGCCGCCCGCATCGCCCGCGCCGCCCACGCCGGCGACCTGTCGTTGCGCGAGGCCGCGCTGCAGTCGGGCCTGCTGACGGCGGAGCAGTTCGACGCCTGGGTGCGGCCCGAGGCCATGACGGGCCCGGCCTCCGAGCCGTCCGCCTGAGGGCCGATCCCACCGCAGGCGCGGCCGAGGAAGGCGACTGCCAAGAAACCGTCATCCTGAGCGACACCGTCCGGATCGCAAGCGAAGGATCTGCCGGGTCGTACAGCCCGAGAGATCCTTCGTCGCCGACCTGGACGACGGCGACTCAGGATGACACGACGTTTCTTGGCGTGGCCGACCACACGTTGCGGTCCGGACTCAGGATGACGACGCCGATTCCGCGTCTCGCGGACGGCCCGCTGTGGCCGGGCTCAGCACGACGGCGGGCTACAGGGCCGGCTTGCGGCGCACCTCCGCCGAGGCCTTGCGGCGCGCGCCGCGGGCGATGTCCTTCAGCCGCCGGCGCTGGTCCATGAGCTTGTCGGCCGCCTGGTCGAGGGCCGCCCGGAAGGCCTTGCCCTCGCCCGTGGCGCGGAAGTAGCCGCTGCGCGCGTGCACCTGCAGGCGCACCAGGCACAGGTGGCGCTCGGTCGACAGGTGCCACTCCACCGACAGCACCTGCTTGAAGGCCTTGGCCAGGTCCTGGGAGAGCGCCTGCGTGTAGCGGCGCAGGGCCGGCGTCCCCTCGGCGTCGTGGAACGAGATGGTGATCAGCATGGACACCTCATGCTCCTATCCTAAACCGCACGGGGTAGAATCGCGGCCCGTTTCCACGAGGTGGTCCTTGTCCCTGCGCCCTTCCCTCAGCTCCTTGTCTCCGGCGGCCGCGGTGGTCCTGGCCAGCCTGGCCGCGCCGCTGCTGGCCGACGTCTCCGGCGTGGTGCTCGACCAGGACAGCAACCCGATCGTCGGCGCCCAGGTGCGGCTCCAGACCACCAGCGCGCCGGTCGCCACCACCGGGCCCGGCGGCGCCTTCACGCTCACGACCAGCTTCAGCGGGTCGCGCGTGCTGACCGCCTCGCTGCCCTACGCGCCGGGAGCGCCCCCGCACTACAACACCGCCGGCACCAGCGTGACCAACGGCGCCACCGGCGTGACGCTGCTGCTGCCCGTCATCCCGGCCACCAGCCAGACCACCTCGGGCATCCTGAACCTGCCCGACGCCAACTTCTGCGGCATCTGTCACACCGGCCAGTACAGCCAGTGGCAGACCGCCAACCACGCCGGCGCGGCCCGGGACGCCTGGGTGATGGACCTGTTCGCGGGCACCGGCACGCCCGGCGGCGCCGCGGGCTACGTCTACAAGACCTCGCACGACCCCGGCGAGACCGGCTTCTGCGCCACCTGCCACATCTCGCTGGCGGACGTGACCAACCCGGGCAACGTGATGCTCGACGACCCGGCCTTCGAGTCGCCCGTGGTGATGGACGGCGTGGGCTGCCTGGCCTGCCACAAGATCGACGGCGTGAACGGCGCCAACCTGAACGCGCTGCACCTGCTGGGCAAGACCTCCTACCGCTTCCCGGACGACCTGGGCACGTCCTGGCCCTTCGTGTGGGGCCCGCTGCCCGACGTCGCCCAGACGATGCGCAACAGCGAGGCCGCCGTCTACCGCGACTCGCTCTACTGCGCCTCCTGCCACCAGTACACGAACCCGAGCACGGGCGCGCCCGGCCAGAACACCTACGTCGAGTGGCAGGCCTCGCCCTACGCCGTGCCGGGGCCGGGCTTCCGCTCGTGCCAGGACTGCCACATGCCGGCGGCGGCGACGGACGGCACGCTCGCCAGCGGCGGGCCCACGCGCCCCGGCAGCCAGCGCCACAACCACTCCTTCGTGGGCGCGACGCCCACGACCCTGGCCGGCGCCATCACGCTCGCGGCCAACGGCGCGGAGGTGGGCGGGGTGGTGCAGGTCAACGCCTCCGTCACCAACAACGCCGGCCACGCCTTCCCCACCGGCATCTCGATCCGCAACGCGATGGTGCTGGTCTCGGCCAGCTACCTGGGGACGCCGCTGGTGCAGACCTCGGGGCCGACCATCCCCTTCTGGGCCGACGACGACGTGCCGGGCACGCAGCCGGGCGACCATTTCGGCAAGCCGGGCAAGGGCTTCGCCAAGGTCACCGAGGGGCGCATCAACGGCACGGGCCCGGTGGTGCGGCCCACGCTCTTCATCGACGCCGAGGCGCTCTACTCCAACACGCTGATCCCCTCGAGCACGACCGACAACACCACCGTCACCTTCGCGCTGCCGCCGGACGCCCAGCCGGGCTGGCTGATCGACGTGAGCGTCAAGCTGCTCTACCGCCGCGCCTGGCGCGCGCTGGCCGTGACCAAGGGCTGGGCCCTGACGCCGCAGGGCGGGCCGATCGAGATCCAGGTCGACGAGAAGCAGTTCCAGGTGGCGCTCACGACGCCCGTCGAGCTGCAGCAGCTCCAGATCGAGTAGCCGCCAGCGGCGGCTCGCGTCAAGACCAGGGGTCGATCAGCGACAGGCCCAGGCCCTCGAAGTGCCTGACGTTGCGGGTCGCGAGCGCCGCCTTGCGGGCCCGGGCGATGCCGGCGAGCTGCACGTCGCGCATGTCCACCGGGCGGCCGGCGCGGCGCCTCTCGGCGGCCATCGCGCCCGCGGCATCCGCAGCCCCCCGGTCGAAGGGCACCACGCGGCCCTGGAAGTCCTCCTCGAGAGCGCGGCTGAAGGCCTCCTCGAGCGCCCGGCGCCTGCGGCCCGCGGGCAGCAGCTCGAGGCCGAACCGGACCTCGAAGACGCTGATGGCCGGAAGCCAGACCGACTCGGCGGGCAGGCTGTCGAGCCAGGCGATCACGGCGCGGTCCGGCGTCTGGCGCATGAGCGCGGAGACGACGTTCGTGTCGAGCAGGATCAAGGCTTGAACCGGGCCGGCCGGGCGGCCTGGCCGCGCAGCTCCGGGAGGTCCTCCTGGAGCCCGATCCGGGCGAACCGCGAGGCCACCCGCGACCCGAGCCGCCCGGGCGCCTGGTCCTCGCCTCTGACGGCGTTGCGGAGGATCTCGCGCACCTCCTCTTCGGTGCTGCGGCCGTGCCGCCGCGCCCGGCGCTGGAGCTTCGCCTTCACGTCGTCGTCCACCTGGCGGACCACCATCTGGGCCATGCCTCATGATATCACGATATCAGGTGACCGAAGGCCCGAGCCTTGACAGGCCCCAGCCGGCGCGCGAGACTGGCCGGGTCACACCGTCAGGTGCCTCCCGCTGGGGGAGGGTAAAAGGGAAGCAGGTGCGAATCCTGCGCGGTCCCGCCACTGTCACCGGCGAGCCCGCCTCCGACGTTCACGCCGCCTGAGCGCGGCGGGTCACTCGGCCCCGGGAGGGCCGGGGAAGGCCAGGAGGCGAGCGACGACCCGGAAGCCAGGAAACCTGCCCGACGGAACTGGACCGAGGCTTCTCGCGTGAAGAGGCTCAGGACTCGTCGGCGCCCTTCCTTCCGGCTTCCGCCCGTCCGCCATTTCGCGTCGAGCCTCCTCTGAAGAGGGAGACTCGCATGCTGCACCGCACCCGACTGGCCGGCGCGCTCGCCGCGCTGGCGATCGCGGCCCCGCTGGCCCGGGCCGACGGGCCGGGCCGCCTGACGGGCACCGTCCGCACCGCCGACGGCCAGGGCGTCTCGCACCTGCCCTTGCGCCTGCTGGGCCCCGACGGCGCGCGCCAGTTGCTGACCGGCCCGGAGGGGCGCTTCCAGCTCTCCGCGCTGACGCCGGGCGACTACCTCCTGAGCGTGGGCGCGGCCGGCTTCGAGCTGGAAGGCGACGCCCACGTCTCGGTCGGCGCGGGGGACGCGCGCCTCGAGGCCGTGCTGCGCCCGGGCGCCCTGCGCGAGCAGGTGCTGGTGGCGGCCACGCGCAGCGAGGCTCCGCTCGCGACCCTGGGCGCCAGCGCCACCGTGCTCGACGCGCGGCGCATCGACGAGCGCCAGGCCTCCTCGCTGGTGACGCTGCTGCAGGAGACGCCGGGCCTCTCGAGCGCGCGGGCCGGGGGCCAGGGGCTGCAGGCCTCGACCTTCGTGCGCGGCGGCGACTCGCGCTTCGTGCGCCTGCTGGTGGACGGCGTGCCGGTCAACCAGCCCGGCGGCGCCTTCGACCTCGGCAGCGCCCTGCCCTTCGAGCTGTCGCAGGTCGAGGTCGTGCGCGGCGCAGCCTCGAGCCTGTACGGCACCGACGCGCTGGCGGGCGTGATCAACGTGGTCACGCGCCGGGCCGGGCCGGAGAACGGGGCCGAGCTGCGGGCCGAGGCCGAGGGCGGCAGCTTCGACTGGCAGCGCTACCAGGCGGCCACCTCCGGGCGCGCCGGGGGCGGCGACTGGAACCTGGGCCTGCAGCGCCTGACCACGGACAACGAGCAGCCCAACTCGGCCTTCGAGCAGTGGAGCGGCGCGGCCTCGCTGGGCCTGGCGCTGGGCCCCTCGACCACGCTGCGCGGCGTCGCGCGCTTCGACGACGGCAGCGTGGGCACACCCGGCCCCACGGCCTTCGGCCGCCCCGACCTCGACGCCTCGTTCGAGCGCCGCGACTGGGTCCTGGGGGCGCGCCTGCGCCAGGCCCGCGGCGCCTTCGCCCACGGCCTGTCGCTGGGCTGGGCCTTCACCAGCCAGCTCTCGCTCGACCCGCTCGACTCGGGCTCGTACGTGCCGGCCTACGCGGGCGTCAGCGCCCCCTTCGCCTACTCGGACTTCCCCGACGCGGCCGGCTTCCAGAACCAGACCGCGCGCCTCTCCGCGGGCTACCAGGCCGACTGGCAGGCCGCGCCGGCGCACCTGCTCACGCTGGGCGCCGAGCTCGAGCACGAGACGGGCGAGATCGGCACGCCGGGCCAGGAGATGCTGTCGCCGCGGCGCGACAACCTCGGCGTCTACGTCCAGGACCGCCTGGCCCTCGGCGGGCGCGCCTTCCTGACGCTGGGGGCGCGGCTGGAGCGCAACGACAGCTACGGCACGCGGGCCGTGCCGCGCGCGGCGCTGGCCCTGCGGCTGCGCGGGGGCGACGACGCCACCACCCTGCGGGCCTCGGCCGGCGCGGGCATCAAGGAGCCCAGCTTCTTCGAGTCCTACGGCATCTCGTTCTACGCCCGCGGCAACCCCGACCTCGCGCCGGAGCGCAGCCGCACCTTCGACCTGGGCCTCGAGCAGCGCCTGTGGGACGGGCGCCTGCGGGCCGGCGCGACCTTCTTCCACCACACCTACGAGGACCAGATCGCCTACTTCGTGAAGGACTACGACACCTTCGAGGGCTCCTACACCAACCTCGGGCGCTCGCGCGCCCAGGGCCTGGAGCTGGAGCTCGAGGCGGCGCCCGTCCGGCCGCTGGAGCTGCGCGCGGCCTACACGCTGCTCGACGGCGAGATCCTGGAGAGCGGCAACGCGTTCGACGCCATCTACGCCGAGGGCCAGGAGCTGCTGCGCCGGCCGCGTCACCAGGGCTCGCTCACGGCCGCCTGGCGCGCGGGGCGCGGCTCGCTGGGCGCGACGCTGCTGCTGGTGGGCGAGCGGGCCGACAGCGACTTCTCGGGCCTGGGGCTCTTTCGCAACGACGGCTACGCGCGGCTCGACCTGCGCGCGCGCCTCGACCTGGGCGCCGGGCTCACGCTGCTGGCCACGGGCGAGAACGCGCTCGACGCGGAGTACATGGAGGTCCTGGGTTACCCGGCCCCGGGCCGCGCCGCGCGGCTGGCGCTGCGTTACGGCTCGCGGAGGTAGCGTGCGCGCGCGCCTGCTCCGCCGCGCGGCCGGGGCGCTGCTGGCCCTCGGGCTCT
>JBDIBD010000253.1:0-7227 GCA_039812725.1 Vicinamibacteria bacterium
GCTTCGGCGCCGGAGCGGCGGCGGGGGGGGCCGCGGCGGCCGTGCCGGTGCGCCGGGCGGCGTCGTCGGCCACGAGCTTGCGGCGGATCGACATGAGCGCCAGCCGCGAGACGGCCTTGAGCGTCTCGAAGACCCCGATGCCGTGGCGGGCGGCGGCCTCGAAGTGGGGCGCGCCGCGGGGGTTCAGGGCCTTGTCGAGCTCCTCGACCGGCAGGATGTTGCGCAGGTCGCGCTTGTTGTACTGGAAGACCACGGGCACCTGGCCCGAGTCGGCGCCCAGCTCGCCCAGGTTCTCCTCGAGGTTGCGCAGCGACTCGACGTTGGCCTCCAGCATGGGGGCCTGCGAGTCGGCCACGAAGACCACGCCGTCGACGCCCTTGAGGACCAGCTTGCGGGTGGCGTTGTAGAAGACCTGCCCGGGCACGGTGTAGAGCTGCAGCCGCACCTTCATGCCGCCGATCACGCCCACGTCGATGGGCAGCAGGTCGAAGAAGAGCGTGCGATCGCCCTCCGTCTCGAGGCTGACCATCTCGCCGCGCGTGCCCTGGGCGGTCTTGTGGTGGATGAACTGCAGGTTGGTGGTCTTCCCGCACAGGCCAGGACCGTAGTACACGATCTTGGCCGTGACCTGCATCGTCGTGTAGTTGAAGAAGACCACGGTTGCGGGAGTCTAACACCAACGGGCCGGTCCGGCGGCGCCCCGGGGGGCCGCGGGCTAGAAGGAGAGCCCGGCCCCCAGGTTGACGCGCGAGTCCAGGCTGCCGGCCGCATCCTGCAGGTGGTCGTAGCTGCGGTAGTCGCCCTTCAGCAGGAACATCCCCAGGCGCACCTTGAGGCCCACGATGAAGCAGGTGTGGGTGCTGGTGTCGGTGTCGCCCAGCAGGCTGCGGCGGTAGGCGCCCACCCCCAGGCCGGCGTAGGGGACGAAGCGGCCGATCGGCGGGGCCAGCAGGGCGGCGCCCGTCAGCGTGTCGAGATGGCCCTCGCTGGGCTCCAGCGGCTGCCGGGCCAGCTCGGCCTCGAGCCCCGCCACTTTGAAGAGCGTCATGCCGAAGGCGCCCCCGAAGCCCCGCTTCCAGGTCTCGCCGGGCGAGCCCTTGGAGACGAACGCCGTCAGGTCGACGGCCCGGGCCGGGAGGGCAGCGGCGCCCAGCCACACGGCCGCGGCCAGCGCCAAGCGCGGGCGGGCCCGCACGTCAGTCGACCTTCACGCGCCGCGGGCGGCGCGGGCCCGCGGCGGGCTGGGCCTGGGCGTCGGTCTCGTCCATGCGCTGGAGCTGCCACTGGCAGAGCAGGATCATCCCCTGCAGGACCTGCCGGCGCAGGGCCCGGGCGTGCTCGCGATCGAGGCCGGCCTCCTCGAGGATCTCCGACACCATGCAGCAGGCCTGGCGCGGCTTGCCGCGCTCCCCGCTCGTGCTCATGACGCTCCTTTCGGGCCGAAGACCACCTTGAGGTGCTGGGCCTCGAAGGCGGCGCTCTCGACCGGCCGCCCCGCGAGCGAGCGGGGCAGGGCCAGGTGGCGGCGCTGGTTGTCGACTTGCACGACCAGGTCCTCGCCGTGGGTGAAGACCTGCAGGCGCTCCTTCTCCGCGAACGGCAGCCGGATCAACAGATGGTACTGCTTTCCGGCCCGCTTGATCTCGATCGGGCGCTCCTGGAACAACACGTCGGCCGGGTCGCGCCGGCCGAAGACGTGGCGGCCGAACTCCTCCAGGCTCTCGACCCCGATCATCTCGCGGTCGAACAGCCGCGCCTCGAAGATCGGCAGCGGGTCGAAGGCCTGGCGGGCCTCGGCCAGGTGCCCGGCCTGGATCTCGAACCAGCGGTCGAAGTACGGCGAGCGGGCCTCGGCCGGCAGCACGCGGTTGGCGATCACCGCGTCCACGGGGAAGCCGAACAGGCCCAGGTAGGTGTAGAGCCGCTGGGACTCCCTGATGACCATGCGCTCCGGGTTGAGCACCAGCCGGATCGAGCTCTTGCGCGGGTCCTGCAGCAGCGGCCCCAGCCCCTCCATCTGCTCGTAGAGCGACTTGACCGCGCCGAAGACGTCGTCGGAGGGGATCGGCATGTCGGTCATGCGCTGGGCCACCGGACGCACCGAGCGCACCACCGTGCGCTGGATGGGAAAGATGCGCGTGAAGTAGAAGTTGAGCACCTCCGGCACGCTCAGCATGCGCATGGTCTCGCCCGTGGGGGCGCAGTCGATGACCACCAGGTCGTACTGGCCCGAGGAGGCGAAGCGCTTGACCCGCAGCAGGCTGAACAGCTCCTCCATGCCCGGCAGGATGGCCAGCTCCTCGGCCACCGCGTCGGCCACGCCCTTGAAGGTCATGAAGCGCGTCAGCCACTCGTGGATCACGCCCCAGTGCCGGTTGAGCTCCTCGTTGACGTCCACCTCCAGCGCGTCGAGGTTGGGCAGGACGCGGGTGGGGTCGTTGCCGACCGTGACCGCCAGGGCGTCGCCCAGGCTGTGGGCCGCGTCGGTGGAAACCACCAGCGTGCGGTGGCCGCGCCGGGCGGCCAGCACGGCCGTGGCGGCCGACAGGCTGGTCTTGCCCACGCCGCCCTTGCCGGAGTAGAGCAGGATCCGCACTAGGCCCTCCTCGCCAGCCGCAGGGCGGGCGCCAGGGGCTGCCCGAACAGGGCCTCCGCCAGCTCGCCCAGGGTGCGCAGGTCGTGCACGTCGCCCTCCAGCTCCGGCACCGCCACCACCTGCTCGCGAGTGCGGCCCTTGAGCCGCGCGATGCTGGCCCGGTCGAGGCGCGCCAGGGCGCGCTGGCGGGCGTGGACCTCCAAGAGCCGCGCGGCCAGGTCGTCTTCGACGGGCCGCGGGGGCTCGCCGCCGGCGCGGCCCGCCCGGGGGTCGGTGTGCACGCGGTTGACGAGGAAGGCGGCGAAGGGCATCTGCTTCTCGCTCAGGCGGGCGTGGAAGTGGTGGGCCTCCTCCAGTGACGGCCCGCTCGGCGCCGCCACCACCACGAAGGCCGCGGCCGGGCTGCGCAGCAGCTCGTAGACCTGGCCGGCGCGCTGCTTGAAGCCGTCGTACATGGACTCGAAGGCCAGGGCGAACTCCGAGAGGTCCTGCAGGAACTGCAGCCCCAGCACGCGGTCCACCAGCTCGAGCAGCAGCGAGCCCGTGCGCCCCACCACCTTCAGCGTCAGCCGCCCGGCCACGAAGTAGGGCCGCAGGAAGAAGCGCAGGATGCTGGTGTCGAGCAGGTCGATCATCCGGTCCGGGGCCTCCAGGAAGTCGAGCGCGTGGCGGGTGGGCGGCGTGTCGAGCACCACCAGGTCGAAGCGCTCGTCGCGCGACAGCTCGAGCAGCTTCTCCATGGCCATGTACTCGTGGCTGCCGGCCAGGGCGTTGGAGATCTGCTGGTAGAAGCGGTTGCCCAGGATGCGCTGGCGGGCCGCCTCGTCGGCGGTGTAGCGCTCGACCAGCGCGTCGAAGGTGCGCTTGGTGTCGAGCATCATGGCCCACATCTCGCCCGGGGCCTGGCCCAGGCGCTCGAGGGACAGCCGGCGCGGCTTCTCGGCCAGCTGCCTCAGGCCCAGGCTGGTGGCCAGCCGCCGGGCCGGGTCCACCGTGCAGACCAGCACACGCCGGCCCGCGAAGGCGGCCTTGAGGCCCAGGGCCGCGGCCGTGGTGGTCTTGCCCACGCCGCCGGAGCCGCACACCACCACGTAGCGCCGGCCCGCCAGGGCCTGCAGCAGCGGCGCGGCGCGGCGCAGGTTGGTCACGCCGCCTCCAGCTTCTCCGAGAAGCGCCGTAGCGCGGCCACGTCCAGCTGCTCGGTGAAGACGTGCGGCAGCGTCAGCAGCGGCGCGGGCAGCCCGCGCCGCAGGCGCTGCAGGTAGAAGCGCGTCAGCTTCTCGCGCCGCAGCTGGCGGCGGGCGGCGCCCAGGGCCGGCCCCAGGCGCACGCGCCCCGCCAGGGGGCCGTCCTCGCCGCGCGCCAGGCGCTCGAGCACCTCGGCCTCCTGGCTCGGGTTGAAGAGGCGCTCGTGGCAGCCGTTCAGCACCACCGCGCCGACGTCCATGCCGACCTCGTCCCGGGCCAGGCGGTGGAACTGCTCGGCCTCGGTCACGGCCATCTCCTCCGGGACCGCCACGATCACGACGGTGGTGCGGGCCACGTCGCGCATCAGGCCCAGCACGCGGCGCGCGTTGTGGCCCACGGGGCCGACCGGGACGGCCTCCGAGGCGGCCATCGGGACCTTCAGCAGCGCCAGGCCGTGGCCGGTGGCCGGGGCGTCCACGATGATCGTGTCCCAGCGCGGCCCAGGCCCGCGACGGGCGCGGGCCTCCTCCATGACCATCAGCTTGCCGAGGGTCATCAGCTCCTTGAGCCCCGGGGCGAAGGCCACGAAGCGATGGTAGACGGGGCTCTCGAGCACGCGCCGGGCGACCCACTCCAGCTTGACGACGTGGCGGACGTACTCGTCCATCACGCCGGAGGGGTCCAGGTTGATCAGCCACAGCCCGGGCAGGAGCTCGGACTCCTCGGGGCCGGCGGAGACCCCGGCCAGGGTGCGCCCGAGGCTGCGCGGGGCGTCGATCTCGGCCAGCAGCACCCGCCGCCCGCGGCGCCGCGCGCAGAGCGCCAGCGCCGCGGCCACCGAGCTCTTGCCGACGCCGCCCTTGCCGGAGACGAAGATCAGCCGGCGCGCGAGCAGGTCGTCGACGATCACGGCCGGAACGTTACCACCGCTTCAGGCCGGCGGGCGGGGGACGAGCAGGCCCCGCAGGGCCTGGCGCTCGTCGGCGTCGACCACCCGCAGGGCCAGCACGGCCGCCCCCCAGGCCAGCGAGGCCAGCGCCGCCGCCGGCAGGAGGCCCAGCGGCAGGCTGGCCTGCAGCGCGAGCGCGAAGCCCGCCGCGCACAGCAAGGGTTTCCAGGCCAGCCCCACCCACGGGACCGCGTGACCGGCCCGGCCCAGGGCCCAGGCCGAGAGCACGCAGTAGGCCCCCTCGGTGAGCAGCGTGGCCCAGGCCGCCCCCAGGTAGCCGGAGCGCGGGATCCAGGCCAGGTTGAGGGCCACGTTCAGGGCGAGCGCGGCCGTCGAGGCCAGCACGATCGCGCGCCAGCGGTCGATGCAGGCCAGGGTCGTCTCGCTGAAGTTCGACAGGAACATGAAGACGCAGACGGGGACGAGGATGGCCGCCGCCGGGGCGCTGGGCTCGTAGCCCGGGCCGAACAGCAGCAGCACGAAGGGCCGGGCCGCCAGCAGGCCGAAGGCGCCCACGGGCAGGCCGACCAGCAGCAGGTACTTGACCCCGCGGCGGTAGAGCGCGGTGACCGAGGCCGGCGCGCTGCGGTGCCAGGCCGCCATGGCCGGGATGAAGGCGTAGCCCAGGATGCGCGGCACCAGCGTCAGCCCCTCGAGCACCAGCACCGGGGCGCGGTACCAGCCGCTCTCCTGGGCGCCGCGCATCTGGCCGATCATGACCTGGTCGACCTGGAAGAAGAGCGTGACCATGGCGCCGGCGTAGGCGAAGGGCAGCCCGCGCCGCAGGAGGTCGCTCCAGGTGGCGGTCTCGCAGCGCGGCGACAGGGGCAGCACGGCCGCGTGCACGTAGGCGGCCAGCCCGGCGGTGTCGACCAGGCGCACCAGGGCGAAGGCCAGCGCCACCCCCAGCAGGCCCCCACCCGCGCGGATGGCCAGCAGCACCGCCGCCACCAGCGCCAGCCGCTCGAGCAGCAGCGAGAGGGACTCGCCGCCGAAGCGCTCGAAGCCCTTGAGCAGCCAGCGCAGCGTGGACTTGACGGCCTTGAGCAGCAGGTCGGCGCACAGCAGCGCGACCACCAGCAGCTGCTGGCGGTCGTAGAGCAGGCTGCCGGCTCCGACGCACAGCGCCACCGTCAGGACGGAAAGGGCCGCCTGGAAGCCCAGCAGGTTGCCCACCAGGGCCCCGGCCCGCGAGCGGTCGCGGGCAATCTCCAGGGTCGAGGCGTAGGACATGCCGAAGTCGGGCAGGATGCGGAACAGGCCCACGAAGGCCGAGGCCTCGGCGAAGGCGCCGAAGGCGCTGTCGCCCATGAGGCGGGCCATCAGGAAGCCCAGCAGGAACAGCAGGAGGTTGGAGCCCTCGCCGACCGCCGAGAAGAGCGTGTTGCGCGCCACCCGGCGGGCCTTGTCGGCCCGCGCCTCGTCGCCCGGCGGCGGCAGGCTGCTCAGTCGCCTTTCTCCTTGCGCAGCAGGGCGTCGAGGCCGCGGCTGATGCGCTTGCAGCGCCCGGCCGCGTCGGACTCGAGCAGCTTCTGGCGCGCCGAGGCCGTGATCGGCAGGTGCTGGCAGGCCAGGTTGACCCAGGCCATCGGCCGGCTGGAGCGGCGCTGCTGGTCGAGGAACGAGCGCAGGTCGGGGTGGGCGTGCAGGTAGCGCGCCAGGGCCTCGACCGCCGGGCCCCACTCGTCGCCCTCGTCGCCCTCCTCGAGCGCCAGGGCCTCGGCCACCAGCGCGTCGGCGCCCAGCAGGGTCACGACGCTGGCGCGTTCGAGACCGTCCAGCTCGACGCGGTGCGAGCCGTCCTCGAGGGCCAGGTCCTCGCGCACGCTCGCCAGCGTGCCGACCGGGTGGACCTCGCGCGGGCCGAGGGCCTGGACGGCCAGGACCTGGCCGCCGGTGCGGGCCGCCATCTCGAGGGCCCGCAGGGTCGGCCGGGTGCCGGCCAGCGTGGTCAGCGAGGCCTCGGGGAAGAGGCACAGCTCCTGCAGCGGCAGGACCGGAACGAGCAGGTGCTTCGGGGCAGTGGATTCGGTCACCGGCCACCTCGCGGGGCGCGGGCGGCACGCAGCCGCCGGGTCAGCTTGGTCCTCAGGACGTCCGTCAGACGGCCGCGGCCGCGGCCGGGCAACAGCTCCACGTAGTCCTCGCCCACGCGCGCCAGGCGCAGCGGGTCGCCGCCGGCCAGCGTGACGGGCACGCCGCGCACCTTGCCGCAGTACGCGCTGCGGTAGCCGGCCTCGCGGGCCAGGCGTCGCGCGGTCGGCCCGGCCACGTGCCAGGGGTAGCAGAGGTCGAGGGCCGGGCGTCCGAGGCGCTCCTCCAGCAGGGCGCGCGACTCGACCAGCTCGCGCCGCAGCGCGGCCAGGCGCTCCGCCTCGCTCTCCAGGCGGCCACGCACGGGGATGCGCTGCGCCAGGGCGCGCAGCTCCTCCGGCC
Organism: Vicinamibacteria bacterium; assembly: GCA_039812725.1. Taxonomy (GTDB): domain Bacteria; phylum Acidobacteriota; class Vicinamibacteria; order Fen-336; family Fen-336; genus JBDIBD01. The sequence goes on from JBDIBD010000253.1 coordinate 7,170, forward strand.
AGCCCGGCCGCTCGAAGAAGCGCGGGCCGCCGTGCTCGCCGACGTGGGCGGCGCAGGC
>JBDIBD010000254.1:0-7223 GCA_039812725.1 Vicinamibacteria bacterium
GGCCGCGGCCGACTCGGGGGCCGCCCCGCAGGCGCGCTCGTAGCAGTCGAGGGCCGCCGCGGGCTGCCGCCGTGCGTCGAGCAGCTCTCCCGCCAGCAGCAGCGCGGGCAGGCAGCCCGGGTCGGCCCGGAGCAGCGCCTGCACGGCCTGCCAGGCCTCCTCGGTCCGGCCGGAGAGGTGCAGGAAGCGCGCCTCGCGGCAGGCCTCCTCGGGCGACGGGAGCGTGGCGCCGTCCCTAGCGCGGGACGCGCACGCGCGGGAAGAAGCGGTGCACGTAGTCGCGCAGCGCCGCGCGGGTGGGCTCGAAGGCCAGCTCGTCCCAGGGCAGGGCCTCGGGGGCGAAGACCCGCACCTCCTCGCACTCGTCGCCGGCCCGGGGCTGGCCGCGCGTGACGTGGGCCGAGTAGACCACCACCACCACGTCCTGGCCGCGGGTCGAGTAGACGTCGAGCACGCCCGTGAGCGAGATCTCGAGCCCCACCTCCTCGAGCGTCTCGCGCCGCGCGGCCTCGGACACGTCCTCGCCGCGGTCGACGTAGCCGCCGGGGAAGACCCACTTGCCCCGGCTGGGCTCGACCCCGCGCCGCATCAGCACGATGCCGCCCTCGTAGAGCGGGATGGCGCAGGCCGCCAGCTTGGGGTCGATGTAGAAGACGAAGCCGCAACCGTCGCAGCACAGCCGGGCCGGCTCGCCGGCCTTCAGCTCGCGCGCCACGAGCGTGCCGCCGCAGCGCGGGCAGAAGCGGTAGTCGGCCGCGGTGGACACGTCCGCGATTATAGGCCCGGGCGTGACAGCCGGCCGCAAGTGCGGCACACTGCCCCCCGCTCCCAGAAGCCCGGCGCGGCCGTCCGCCGTGCCCCCAAGGAGGCTGCCATGATCGCGGGCGTCCCCCGAGAAGAGTTCCCCGGCGAGCGCCGCGTGGCGCTGGTCCCGGGGGTGCTGTCGACCCTGGCCAAGGCCGGCCTCGAGGTCCTGGTCGAGGCCGGCTCGGGCGGCGTGGCCGGCTTCCCCGACGCGGACTACGCCGGCAAGGGCGCCACGGTCACGACCTCGCGCGACGAGCTGTTCCGGAAGGCGGAGCTGATCCTCACCGTGCGCTCGCTGGGCTCGCGCGGCGCCGAGCCCAGCCCCGACCTGCCGCGGCTGCGGCCCGGTCAGGTGGTGGTGGGGCTGCTCGACCCGCTGGCCGACGCGGCCGGCATGCAGCGCCTGGCCCGCAGCGGGGCCACGGCCGTGTCGCTCGAGCTGATCCCGCGCACCACCCGGGCCCAGTCGATGGACGTGCTCTCGTCCATGGCCACCCTGGTGGGGTACCGCGCGGTGCTGCTGGCGGCCGAGGCCCTGCCGCGCATCTTCCCGATGATGACCACCGCGGCCGGCACGATCCGGCCGGCCAAGGTGCTGGTGGTGGGGGCCGGGGTGGCCGGGCTGCAGGCCATCGCCACGGCCAAGCGCCTGGGGGCCGTGGTCGAGGCCTACGACGTGCGGCCGGCGGTCAAGGAGCAGATCGAGAGCCTGGGCGCGCGCTTCGTGGAGCTGCCGCTCGAGACGGCCGGGGCCCAGGACGCGGGCGGCTACGCCAAGGCCCAGAGCGACGACTTCCTGAGGCGGCAGCGCGAGCTGATGGCGCGCGTGGTGGCGGCCAGCGACGTGGTCATCAGCACCGCGGCCGTGCCGGGCAAGAAGGCCCCGGTGCTGATCACGAAGGACATGGTGGAGGGCCTGCGCCCCGGCGCCGTGATCGTGGACGTGGCGGCCGAGCAGGGCGGCAACTGCGAGCTGACCCGCGCGGGCGAGCGCATCGAGGCCTTTGGCGTGACGATCATCGGGCCCACCAGCGTGGCCTCGGCCCTGGCCTACGACGCCAGCCAGATGTACGCGCGCAACGTGGCCACCTTCCTGGCCCACGCCCTCAAGAACGGGCTCACCGCGCCCGCCCCCGCCGACGAGATCGTGCGCGAGACGCGCGTGACCCACGGGGGCGAGGTGGTGCAGCCGCGCGTGCGCGAGGCCCTGGGCCTGCCGGCCCTGCCCGCCCCGCAGCCCGCGGGGGCCTAGGTCCGGCCGCGGCCGGAAGAGACCACGGGGGGCGCCGTGCAGGCCGTCGTCCGCTACCACGAGATCGCGCTCAAGAAGAAGAACCGGCCCTGGTTCGTCGACAAGCTGGCCATGAACCTGCGCCGGGCCCTGGCCGACCTGCCCGGGCTGGCCGTGCAGCTGATCGGCGCCCGCATCTCGGTGCGGGTGGCCGACGAGGTGGGCTGGGAGCAGCTTTCCGAGCGCCTGGCCAGGGTCTTCGGCGTGGCCAACTTCTCGCGCGTGGACGAGGCCCCGGCCGAGCCCGACCTGCAGGGCGCCCGGGCCGTGATCGCGCGGGCGCTCCAGGGCCACCCCGCGCCGCGCTCCTTCAGGATCACCTGCAAGCGCTCGTACAAGGGCTTTCCGCTGCTGTCGGGCGCGATCGAGCGCGAGCTGGGCACCTTCGTCTACGACCGCTTCGGCTGGCAGGCCGACCTGGACCACCCGGAGCTGGTGATCCTGGTGGAGGTGCTGCGCGACCGCCTGCTGGTCTCCTCGGCCAAGTTCCCCGGGCCGGGCGGCGTGCCGGTGGGGGCCTCGGGCCGCGTGCTGGCGCTGCTCTCGGGCGGCATCGACTCGCCGGTGGCGGCCTGGCGGCTGATGAAGCGCGGCTGCAACGTGACCCTGGCCAACTTCCACGCCTTCCCGCTGCAGGACCGCACGGTGATGGAGAAGGCCCGCCAGCTGGCCCAGGCCCTGACGCGCTGGCAGTACCGCTGCCGGCTGTGGCTGATCCCCTTCGGCACGGTGCAGCAGACCATCGTGGCCAACTGCCCGGCCCCGCTGCGGGTGGTGCTCTACCGGCGCTTCATGCTGCGGGTGGCCGAGTTCCTGGCGCGGCGCGAGGAGGCCAAGGCCCTGGTGACCGGCGAGAGCCTGGGGCAGGTGGCCTCGCAGACCCTCGACAACCTGCGCACCATCGACGAGGCCGCGCGCCTGCCCGTGCTGCGGCCGCTGGTGGGCATGGACAAGGACGAGATCGTGGCCCAGGCGCGCGTGGCCGGGACGCTCGAGATCAGCACCCTGCCCGACCAGGACTGCTGCCAGCTGTTCGTGCCGCGCAGCCCGAGCGTGGCGGCCCGGCTGGAAGAGGCCCTGGAGGCCGAGCGGGCCCTGGACGTGGACGCGCTGGTGCGGAGCACCGTCAGCGGCGCCCACCTGGAACGCTACCGGCTCCACCCGCTGGAGCGCGCGGCGGGGGACGCCTCCGGCCCGGAGTGAATCCGGGCGCGGGCTATAATCCCCGCACCGTGAACGGCGCCCCCAGCGAGCCCGCCTCCCGCCGGCGCTTCGGCGAGGTCGTGGCCGCGCCCGCCATCGACCTGGCCGAGGCGGCGCTCCTGATCGCCTGCGAGGAGTACCCCGACCTCGACATGGACGCCCAGCGCGGCCGGCTCGAGGAGCTGGGCCGCCAGGCCCGCGCGGCCCTCGACCCGCGCGCCCCGCGGCGCTCGCAGGCCCTGCAGCTGGCCCGCTTCCTGGGCGACGAGCTGGGCTTCCGCGGCAACGCCGAGAACTACTACGACCCGCGCAACAGCTTCTTCAACGACGTCCTGTCGCGCCGCCTGGGCATCCCCATCTCGCTCTCGGTGGTCTACATCGAGGTGGGCCGGCGGGCCGGCCTGCCGGTCGGCGGCGTGGCCCTGCCGGGACACTTCATCGTGCGCGTGGACGACCAGGACGAGCTGCTGCTCGACCCCTTCTACGGCGGCCGGGCGCTGTCCTTGGCCGACTGCCAGCGCCGCCTCGACCGCATCTTCGACCGCCAGGTGGCGCTCGAGCCCGGCATGCTCATGCCCTGCGACGAGCGCCAGATCCTGACGCGCATGCTCTACAACCTGAAGGGCATCTACGTGCAGGCCCAGGACCACTGGCGGGCCCTGGGGGTGGTGGAGCTGTTGCTGCGGCTCGACCCGGGCAGCCTGGACGAGCTGCGCGACCGCGGGCTGCTCTACGCGGCCCTGGACTGCTACAGCCTGGCCGTGCGCGACCTCGAGCGGTACCTGGCCCAGGCGGGCCAGGCGCCCGACTCGGCCGGTCTGCGCGAGACTCTCGAAACCCTGCGCGCACGGCAGGCGCGCGTCAACTGAACGCGAATGCTGAGGAGAAAGCCATGAGCACCATCAAGGCCATCGAGGAGGCGCTGGGCAGCGACGCGCGCGCCCTGCTGGACCACCGTTCCACGGGCATCCCCAAGGAGACCCTGCACCTGCCCGGGCCCGACTTCGTCGACCGCGTCTGGGCGGCCTCCGACCGGCCCATTCCCGTGCTGCGCAGCCTGCAGCAGCTCTTCGGCACCGGCCGCCTGGCCGGCAGCGGCTACGTCTCGATCCTGCCGGTCGACCAGGGCATCGAGCACTCGGGCGGGGCCTCGTTCGCCAAGAACCCGGCCTGCTTCGACCCCGAGGGCATCGTCAAGCTGGCCCTCGAGGGCGGCTGCAACGCGGTGGCCTCGACCCTGGGCGTGCTGGGCGCCGTGGCGCGGCGCTACGCCCACAAGATCCCGTTCATCGTCAAGATCAACCACAACGAGTTCCTGACCTATCCCAACAAGTTCGACCAGATCATGTTCGCGCGCGTCGAGCAGGCCGCCGACATGGGCGCCGCCGCGGTGGGGGCCACGATCTACTTCGGCTCGCCCGAGTCGGGGCGCCAGATCGTCGAGGTCAGCGAGGCCTTCCAGGCCGCCCACGAGATGGGCCTGGCGACCGTGCTGTGGTGCTACCTGCGCAACCCGGCCTTCAAGACCAAGGAAAAGGACTACCACGTGGCGGCCGACCTGACCGGCCAGGCCAACCACCTGGGCGTGACGATCGCGGCCGACATCATCAAGCAGAAGCTGCCCGAGTGTAACGGCGGCTACAACGCGCTCAACACCAAGGAAAACCCCTACGGCAAGATCGACAAGCGCGTCTACACCGAGCTGTCGAGCGAGCACCCCATCGACCTGACGCGCTACCAGGTGGCCAACTGCTACATGGGCCGGGCCGGCCTGATCAACTCGGGCGGCGCCTCGGGCGAGAACGACTTCGCCGAGGCGGTCAAGACCGCGGTCATCAACAAGCGCGCCGGAGGCATGGGCCTGATCTCCGGGCGCAAGGCCTTCCAGCGCCCGCTGGCCGAGGGCGTCAAGCTGCTGAACGCCATCCAGGACGTCTACCTCTGCAAGGACGTGACGGTCGCGTAGCGGCCGACCGTCGTCCTGAGGAGCGCCGGCTGGCCCGGCGACGAGGGACCTGCCGCGGCCGTCCACGGCTGCGCCTGCCGCGCCCCCGTCATCCTGAGCGACCTCGTCTGGCTGGGAGCGAAGGATCTGCCGGGCTTTACAGCTCGAGAGATCCTTCGTCCGTCGCTGGGCTGTGCAGCCTGAGAGATCCTTCGTCGCCGGCTGGACGGCCGCTCCTCGGGATGACGCCGGGGAGCCGCGCGCGGCTCCCCGGCGTCAGCTCCGGTGCAGCCGGAAGGCCTGCTTCAGCTCGTCGTCCCTGAGGATGCGCGTCTCGCCGAAGTCGGCGATGCGGCGGCTGGCCAGCAGGTGCAGCGAGCGGTGGGCGATGTAGCGGAAGTTGTCGCGGTAGCCCGCCGTCTCGAGACCCTCGTACATGCGCTGCAGGGTGTCGAGCTGGGTCTCGAGGTAGCTCGAGCTGCGCGGCGCCGCGGTCTTGCGGGCCACCCCGGCCGCCGGCGCCACGGCCGGCCGGGCCACGTTGCGCGGGCCCAGGTACTGGCTGGCCAGCTTCTCGAGCTCCAGGCGCGGGCCGCGCGGCGCTACCGGAGCCGCCGCGCGGTGCTTTTCGCGGTAGAGCAGGGCCGGCACCTTCTGCTGCGCCGCGCGGTTGATCTCCTCGTGGGCCACCACCCAGCCCAGGTTGAAGATGGTCATGCGACCGCTGACGTTCTCGGCCAGGTTGTCCATGAAGGGCTTGACCGCGCTGTCGAACGAGTCGCGCACGCCGTTGAACAGGTTCAGCACGTAGTGCACCACGAAGGAACCCACCAGATCCGAGACCAGGGCCACCACCGGGTGCTCGCCCAGGGCGTGGCGCAGGTCCTCGACGAAGGCGTCCAGGTTCGGGAGGCTCTCGTCGTAGACGTCCTCGACCCGCTCCAGCAGATCGTGGACGAAGGCGGGCGTGATGCCGGGCAGCTGCTCGTAAAGGTGCGAGCCGGGGGCGAACAGCCCGCGCAGCTTGCGGAACAGGATGGCCTTGACGATGTCGCTCGCGGCCAGCGTGGCGGCCGGCAGGTGCGGCGTGAAGAGCAGGATGCCGCTGTTCGAGAAGGGCAGGAAGGCGATCACGTTCTCGTCCAGGCCGGCCTTCAGGTCCAGCACCACGAAGTCGGCCGGCAGGGCGTTGATGGCGTCGATCAGCCGTCCGCGGTGGGCCCGGTCGAAGTTGGTGATCTCCTCGATCATGTGCTTGGGCCCGGCCACGAAGCCGAAGTTGGCGAACTGGCCCTCGGGGTCGAGGCGCGGGTCGAGGGGCGTGACGCACTGCTCGAGGGGCAGGCCCTTCTTGAAGAAGTGGTAGAGGTCGCGCGGCACCGGCGTGTCGATGCAGCTGCGCACCGACGAGGTGCCGGTGTCGAGGTCGACCAGCACCGTGCGCCCGTGGCGCGAGAGCGACAGGGCGTAGTTGACGGCGAAGGTGGTCTTGCCCACGCCGCCCTTGCCCGACGAGACCGGGATGATGCGGCGCGTGTGCTTCACGGGCGCGGCCTCAGCGCGGCACCAGCTCGAAGGTGCCCAGGCTCGCTCCGCCGGGGCCGGCGCTGATGCTGCCGGCCAGCTTCTGGCCGTCGAAGCGGCCGCTGTACGTGCGCAGGCCGCCGCCCACGAAGATGCTGAAGCGCACCGCGCCCTTCTGGGGCTGCTCCAGCTGGGTCAGGGGGAAGCCCACGCCGGGGCCGCTGGCCAGCTCGAAGGTGCCGGTCTTGCCCTGGAAGTACAGAGTGATGTAGCGCGAGCCCTCGGGCACGGTCTCGCGGCCGCGCCACTCGCCCTCGAGCTTGAAGGCCGCCAGGGCCTTCTCGGCCGCGCTGGCCTGGGCCGCCGCCGGCGAGCCGGCCGGCTCGGGGACCGCGGGCGGCAGGCGCAGCCCCAGCAGGCGCAGGCTGGCCAGGAGCGGGGGCCTGGCCTCGG
>JBDIBD010000255.1:0-7217 GCA_039812725.1 Vicinamibacteria bacterium
CCTGACGCGGTGCGGAGCCGCGCAGCAGCTCCTCGAGGGCGCGCATCTCCGCGGCCAGGTCGTGCCGCTCGTGCCCGCCGGCGGCGGCGGCCTCGACGGCCTCGCGCAGGGCGGTGGCGCCGGCGAACAGCCGGTCGAAGGAGGAGGGGCCCAGGGCCAGGCCCTCGTCGCGCAGCCGGGCGAAGACGTCCTCCAGCCGGTGCACGTAGTCCTTCACGGCCGTGAAGCCCATCATGCCGCTGTTGCCCTTGAGGGTGTGCAGCGGCCCCAGCACCGAGGCGGCCCGGGCGGGGTCGGGGCCGCCGCGCTCGAGGGCCAGCAGGCAGGCGTCCAGGGCCTCGAGGTGCCCGCGGGCGTCCTCGATGTAGATGCTGAGCAGCTCCGACGAGAGCTCCGGGTCCTGCACCTTGCGCTCCATCCCCTCCGGGGCCGCGACCGCCCCCGGCCCCCGGCTCAGCTGGCCGAGGTGATCTTCTCGATGAGGGCGTGCAGCTCCGAGGCCTGGAAGGGTTTCTTGACGTAGCCCTTGGCGCCCATCTTGAGGCCCCGGATGGTGTCCTCTTCCTTGCCCTCGGTGGAGATGATGATGACGGGGATGCCCTGGTAGGCGGGCTCCTTCTGGACGCGCTGGAGGAACTCGAGGCCGTTCATGACCGGCATGTTGATGTCGAGCAGGATCAGGTCGATGCCTTCTTCCTGGCCGAGCTTGTCGAGGGCCTCGAGGCCGTTCATGGCGCTCACCAGCTTGCAGTTCTTGTAGCGGGACAGGAACAGCTTGTACATCTGGTGGATGAGCGCCGAGTCGTCGACCGCGAGGATCTTCCTGAGCATTCCAGCCTCTCCTGCGCTCACCGGGACCGGGGACGGCGCCGCCTTGGCACGCCGCACGCCGCCCTCTTGCCCGGAGCCGGTCGCTGAGGTTTCTACCACCGAAGCGCCCGGGGTTCAACCGCATGCGGGCGCGGCCGCGTGCTATATTGCGCTTCCGTCGGCGGCCGGGCGGATCGGCCCCGGGGCGCCCGGCGCGGGCCCCGGCGGCCGGCTCAAACCGCGAGACGAGCCAACGGCTGCATGCTGGAATCCCACGACAGGCTGACGCAGGACGTCGGGTCGCTGCTGGAGGTGCTGGCGGGCCTCAGCGGGGCGCGCTACGCCTGCGTGCTCGAGCCCGGCCGGCTGGCCTTCGAGAGCCCGGCCGGGGGCGGCGGCGGGCTGGCCGAGCTGCTGACCGCCCGCGCGGCCGAGCTGTTCCAGCTGCCGGCCCACATGGCCGACGAGGAGGCCCCGGCCCCGCCCGGGGACCTGTTCGAGGGCTGGGAGCAGGAGGCCTTCCTGCTGGTCTTCGTCAACGGGCGCGTGGCCCTGGTGCTGGCGGGCGTCGAGCCCGAGGCCGACGAGGGCGAGCTGCAGCGCCCGCTGCAGGCCCTGGTGGACCGCCTGCTGCGCTTCAAGCCGGCCTGGCGCGGGCGCGGGTTCCTCTTCGGCAGCCCGCGCCTCGACTTCGTGCGGGTGGGGCGGGCCTGAGCCGTGCCGAGGAACATCCGCAACTTCTCGATCATCGCCCACATCGACCACGGCAAGACCACCCTCTCGGACCGCCTGCTGGAGCGCACCGGGGCCCTGACCCGGCGCGAGATGACCGAGCAGTTCCTCGACTCCATGGACCTCGAGCGCGAGCGCGGCATCACCATCAAGCAGCACTCCGTGCGGCTGCAGTACCGGGCCCGCGACGGGCAGGACTACGTGCTCAACCTGATCGACACCCCCGGCCACGTGGACTTCTCCTACGAGGTCAGCCGCTCGCTGGCGGCCTGCCAGGGGGCCCTGCTGGTGGTGGACGCCAGCCAGGGGGTCGAGGCCCAGACCCTGGCCAACGCCCACCTGGCCACCGACGCCGGGCTCGAGATCGTCCCGGTGCTGAACAAGATCGACCTGCCCGGGGCCGAGCCCGAGCGCGTCCGCCGGCAGATCGAGGACGTGATCGGCATCGACGCCAGCCGGGCCATCCCGGCCTCGGCCAAGCAGGGCCTGGGCATCGACGAGATCCTCGAGGCCATCGTCGAGCGCCTGCCACCCCCCGGCGGCGACCCCCTCGCTCCGCTGCGGGCCATGGTCTTCGACTCGTGGTTCGACCAGTACCGGGGCGTGGTGATCCTGGTGCACGTGGTGGACGGCCGGCTGGTCCCCGGGATGAAGGTCAAGCTGATGGCCGGGGGCGGCTCCTACGAGGTCGAGCAGCTGGGCGTGTTCACCCCCAAGCCCGTGCCGGTCGAGGCGCTCGAGGCGGGCGAGGTGGGCTTCGTGGTGGCCGGCATCAAGAAGGTGGCCGAGGTGGCCATCGGCGACACCCTGGCCGACGGCCGGGCCGCCGGCCTCGCGCCGCTGCCGGGCTTCAAGGAAGTCAAGCCGATGGTGTTCGCGGGGCTCTACCCCATGGACGCCGACCAGTACGCGGCGCTGCGCGAGGCCCTCGACAAGCTGCGCCTCAACGACAGCTCGTTCTTCTACGAGCCCGAGACCTCGGCCGCCCTGGGCTTCGGCTTCCGCTGCGGCTTCCTGGGCCTGCTGCACATGGAGATCGTCGAGGAGCGCCTGGAGCGCGAGTTCGACCTGGAGCTGCTGGTGACGGCCCCTTCGGTGCGCTACCGCGTGCACAAGACCGACGGCGAGGTGGTCGAGGTGGACTCGCCGGCGCGCCTGCCGGATCCGGGCCGGATCGAGAAGATCGAGGAGCCGGTCATCAGCGCCACGATCCTGACCGGCGACGAGTACGTGGGCGCCGTGCTCAAGCTCTGCCAGGAGAAGCGCGGGGTCCAGAAGCGCATCCACTACATCACGCCCACGCGCGTGATGGTCGAGTACGAGCTGCCGCTCAACGAGGTGCTGCTGGACTTCTACGACCGCCTCAAGTCGGTCTCGAAGGGCTACGCCTCGCTCGACTACCAGTGGAGCGGCCACTGGACCTCGCCGCTCGTGAAGCTCGACGTGCTGGTCAACGGCGACCCGGTCGACGCGCTCTCGCTGATCGTGCACCGCGACAGCGCCTACCCGCGCGGCAAGGCCCTGGTCGAGAAGCTGCGCCAGCTGATCCCGCGCCAGATGTTCGAGGTGGCCGTGCAGGCCGCCATCGGTTCGCGCGTGATCGCCCGCGAGACGGTCCAGCCGCTGCGCAAGAACGTGCTGGCCAAGTGCTACGGGGGCGACATCACCCGCAAGCGCAAGCTGCTCGAGCGGCAGAAGGAAGGCAAGCGCCGCATGAAGCGGGTGGGGACGGTGGACATCCCCCAGGAGGCCTTCCTGGCGGTGCTGAGGGTGGACGAGTGAGCGAGGCCCCGCTCGAGGCCCCGGCGGCCGGCCCGGCGCCGGCGGCGCCCGCGCCCGCCCCGGCATTCCGCCACAAGTCCCTGGCCCGGGAGTGCCTCGAGGCCCTGGTCGTGGCCCTCATCGTGACCCTGTTCCTGCGGGCCTTCGTGGTGCAGGCCTTCCAGATCCCGAGCGTGTCGATGGAGCCCAGCCTGCTGGTCGGCGACCGGCTGTTCGTCGACAAGGTGGTCTACTCCCCGTCCCTCGGGCCGCTCGAGGCGACGCTCCTCGGCAAGCGCCCCGTGGCCCGCGGCGACGTGGTGGTGTTCAAGTTCCCGGGCGACCCGTCGCGCAACTTCGTCAAGCGCGTGGTCGGGCTGCCGGGCGAGGCGGTCGAGGTGCGCGGCCGCACCGTGCTGGTGGACGGCCGCCCACTGGAGGAGCCCTACGCCCGCTTCGTGGGCGAGGGCCTGCCGGCCGAGCACCCGCTGCTGGGCCCGGGCGGAGGCCGCGCGCTCGAGCGCTGGGGGCCGCGGGTGGTCCCGGACGGCCACGTCTTCGTGCTGGGCGACAACCGCGACCGCAGCAACGACGCCCGCTACTGGGGCTTCCTGGCCCTCGACCAGGTCGAGGGGCGGCCGCTGGTCGTGTACTGGTCCAGCGACGGCGAGGCCCCCCTGCCCGGGGGCCTGGCGCGGCCGCGCTGGGAACGGCTATTCCACACGGTGCGCTGATGGGGCAGACTATCGGCAGGAGGCAGCGGACATGAACCGGAGTCGCGAACGCGGGGAAGGGCGTTTCGGGAGCATCGTCGGGCTCCTCGTCTTCGCCTGGGTGATCTACCTGGTCTGGAACGTGGGCCCGCCCTACGTGGCCAACTACGCCCTCAAGGACAAGATGAACGAGATCGCGCGCACGCCGCGCGGCGGCACGCCCGACGAGAAGATCCTCGACCGGCTCTACTTGTACGTGCGCGAGGAGGGGCTCGACCCCTACATCGGCCGGCAGATGTTCAAGGTCACCACGCTGGAGACCAGCCGCCGCATCTCGCTGACGTACGAGCGCGAGGTCAAGTACTTCCCGGGGACCGCGCCGAAGACGGTCACGTTCGAGATCGACGTCGACCAGCCCCTGGTCTTCTAGAGCGCGCGCGCCGCCAGCTCGTCGGTGGCCTCGACCAGGGCCGCCGCGATGCCCGGCTCGCTGATGCTGTGGCCGGCGTCTCCGACCAGCCGCAGCCGCGAGCCGGGCCAGCGCTTGTGGAGCTCCCAGGCGCTGGCCGCCGGGCAGACCACGTCGTAGCGCCCCTGCACGATGACCCCGGGCAGGTGGGCGATGCGCGGCACGTCGTCCAGCAGCTGCGTGTCGGAGCGCAGGAAGGCCCCGTTCACGAAGTAGTGGCACTCGATGCGGGCGAAGGCAAAGGCGAAGCTGTCGCCCGCGAAGCGCTGCACCAGGTCGGGGTCGGGGCGCAGCTTGCTGGTCGAGCCCTCCCACACCGACCAGGCCCGGGCGGCCCGCATCCGCAGCTCGGGGTCGGGGCTGGTGAGGCGCCGGTGGTAGGCGCTCATGAGGTCGCCGCGCTCGACCTCCGGGATGGGCTCGAGGAAGGCCTCCCAGGCCTCGGGGAAGAGCCAGCTGGCCCCCTCCTGGTAGAACCACAGCAGCTCGCGGCGGCGCAGCAGGAAGATGCCGCGCAGGACCAGGGCCAGGCAGCTCTGCGGGTGGGTCTCGGCGTAGGCCAGGGCCAGGGTGCTGCCCCAGCTGCCGCCGAACACCACCCAGCGCTCGATGCCCAGGGCCTGGCGCAGGCGCTCGATGTCGGAGACGAGGTGCCAGGTGGTGTTCTCGCGCAGCTCGGCGTGGGGCCGGCTCTGGCCGCAGCCGCGCTGGTCGAACAGCACCACCCGCCAGCGTTCGGGGTCGAAGTAGCGGCGGTAGTCGGGGTCGAGGCCGCCGCCCGGGCCGCCGTGCAGGAACACCACCGGCCGCCCGGCCGGGTTGCCGGCCTCCTCGAAGTACAGCGTGTGCAGCTCCGAGACGGGCAGCGTGCCGGTGCGGTACGGCTCGATCGGCGGGTAGAGCTGGCGCACGCTGCCCTCCTCGGGGCGCCCGGGCGGCCGGGCGGGCCTAGGCCATCTTGCCCAGGATCTGCTTGGCGATGACCATCAGCTGCATGTGGGTGGTGCCCTCGTAGATCTGGCCCACCTTCTGGTCGCGGAAGTACTTCTCGACCGGGTACTCGCGCGTGAAGCCGTTGCCGCCGTGGACCTCGATGACCTTGGAGGCCACCTGCTCGGCCATGCGCGAGGCGAAGACCTTGGCCATGGCCGCCTCCTTGATGAAGCCCTGGCCGGCGTCGCGCAGGCGCGCGGCGTTGTAGGTCAGCAGCCGCGCCGCCTCCAGCTCGGTGGCCAGGTCGGCCAGCAGGAACTGGACCGCCTGGAACTCGGACAGGGCCTGCCCGAACTGCTTGCGCTCCTGGGCGTAGGCCAGTCCGTGCTCGAGCGAGCCCTGGGCCAGCCCGACCATCTGGGAGCCGATGCCGATGCGGCCCTCGTTGAGCGTCTCGATGGCGATCTTGTAGCCCTTGCCGACCTCGCCCAGCACGTTGTTCTTCGGGACCCGGCAACCGTCGAGCATCAGCTCGCAGGTGGAGCTGGCGCGGATGCCGAGCTTGTCCTCCTTCTTGCCGACCGCGAAGCCCGGGAAGCTGCGCTCGACCAGGAACGAGGTGATGCCGCGGTAGCCCTTGGCGGGGTCGACGTTGGCCATCACGATGAACAGCTCGGCCTCGGCCGCGTTGGTGATCCACAGCTTGCGGCCGTTCAGCTCCCAGTGGTCGCCCTTGTCCTCGGCGCGGCAGGCCAGCGCGAAGGCGTCCGAGCCGGAGCCGGCCTCGCTGAGGGCGTAGGCCCCCACCCACTGCGTGGCCAGCTTCGGGAAGTAGCGCTGCTTCTGCTCCTCGGTGGCCCAGCGCAGCAGGGCGTTGTTCACCAGCGTGTTCTGCACGTCCACCATCACGGCCACCGAGGGGTCGACCCGGGCCAGCTCCTCGACCGCCAGGATCGACATGAAGAAGGAGGCCCCGGCGCCGCCGTACTGCTCGGGGATCTCGATGCCCATCAGCCCCAGCTCGAAGCAGGCCTTGATGATCTCGGGCGTCATCTTGGCGTCGTGGTCCATCCTCGAGACGTGCGGCTTGACCTGCTCTTCGGCGAACTGGCGCACCTGCTCGGCGAACATCTTCTCGTCTTCGGTCAGGTGGGTCAGGGGGGCGGGGGCGTCGGACATGGCGGGCTCCTTCCTGGAGGGCGCCATCGTACCTCAGCCCCGAGGCAGCAGACTGCCGCGCGACCCGCCCCGGCCGGCGGGGGCCGCTAGAGCCGCAGCGGCTCGGCCAGCCGCACGCGCAGGGGCGTGCCGCTCGACAGGCTGACGTCGTCGCCGCGGGTCGACAGCACCACGCCGCCGCCGGCCGCCGCGCCCAGCAGGGCGCCGAGGCCCGCGCCCTTCTTGCCGTCGACCGCCGCGCCCACCAGGGCACCGCCGGCCGTGCCACCGCCGATGATGGCCGCGTCCTTCTTGTGGCTGTCCTTGGCGGTGATGTCGACCGCGCTGGTGCTCAGAGCGTGGCTGCGGCCGCGCAGCTCGATCTGGTCGAAGGCGAAGGCCAGGCGCGCGTTGCCCTTGGTCTTGCCGCCCCGCACCGCCGCGGTGACGCGGCCGCGCAGCTCGCTGCCGGCCGGGATCACCACCCGCCCGCCCTCGCTGACGTCCTCGCGCACCACGGCCAGGGCCAGGTCGCCCGGCCGGCTGCTGGCCGTCGAGAGGGCCGTGCGCAGCTCCAGCGGCAGCACCGTGCCGGCCTCCAGCACCACCGGCGCCGGCGCGGCGCGGCGCGCCGAGGCGCG
>JBDIBD010000256.1:0-7115 GCA_039812725.1 Vicinamibacteria bacterium
GCCGCCGGCCGCTGGCCGCGCCCGCCCTGCTGGTGCTCCTGGCCGTGGCCTGGAACGCCGGCTTCGCCAGCCTGTTCCGCCAGCGCCTTTACGGCGGGCCGCTGCCGCTCGAGCGCCTGGCCGCGCACCAGGCCCGCGGACTGCGCGAGCGCGCGCAGGGCCTGCTCCTCGACCTGGCCGGGCCGCGGGCCGCCGGCTTCGCCTACGGCGCCCTCTCGGGCGAGTACCTGTACACGCAGTGGAACGCCAGCGGGCGCCTGCGGCTGGCCCAGATGGAGGAGCACGAGCTGCGCGGCGCGTGGTCCCAGCCCCAGCGCAGCCCGGAGGGCGGCTCGTTCCGCTGGCTGCGTCCGCCCGAGGGCTGCCTGCGCGTGCCGCTGTCCGCGCCGATGCCGTTCCCCGCCACGCTGCGGGCCCAGGCCCCAAGGCCCTTCGGCGAGCTGACGGTGACGGTCACGCTGAACGGCCAGGCCCTGGGCGCGCTGCGTCTCGACGACGCCTGGCGCGACCACGCGCTCGAGCTGCCCGTGGCGCGGCAGCAGCCCGGCGAGAACTGGCTGTGCCTGGCCCTGGCGGGCCAGGACGACCTCCAGGTGGCGGTGGCCGTGGCCGAGCTGGCGCGGACGGGCTCACGGGCGGCGCCCCCGCTGCGCTAGAATCTCCCCTGGAGCACGCACGGTGCGCGCTCCTCTGGAGGTTTCATGGGAGACGCTGGTGAGGGCTTGATCGACGCCGAGAGCCGCTTCCAGGAGCGGCTCGCGGAGCGCGAGCAGGAGCAGCAGAAGAAGCGCTCCGGCACGGCGGCGGCGATCGACCCCGAGCGCGAGCGCAAGAAGAAGTCGCTCGGGCTGGCCAAGGCCGACCTCGAGCGGCAGGAGTCTGCCACCCAGAACCCCACGCGCAAGGAGCAGATTCGCAAGGCGCTCGCCGACCTGGATCGTCAGCTGGCGCAGCTTTAGGCCGCCGCACGCTGCGCGCCGCGGCGTGGGCGGCGCGCAGCCACGTTCCCGCCCCTCGAAGACCGCCGACGATGGACCCGCAATACAAGAGCCCGCTCAACCGGGACGTCCCGCTCGCGCGCCCCGGCGAGTTCGCCGCGTTGCGCGTGGGCTCGCTCGAGGTCTGGCCGCCGGTGGTCCTGGCGCCCATGGCGGGCGTCACCAACCCGCCCTTCCGCAGCCTGTGCCGGCGCTTCGGGGCCGGCCTCTACGTCAGCGAGATGATCACCGCCCGCGCGCTGGTCGAGGGCAACCGCAAGACCCTGCTCCTGTCCGAGTTCGCGCCGGACGAGTCCGTGCGCAGCCTGCAGCTCTACGGCGTCGACCCGCGCTACGTGGGCGAGGCCGTGCGCTTCCTGGTGGGCGAGGGGCGCGTCGACCACCTCGACATGAACTTCGGCTGCCCGGTGCGCAAGGTCACCAGCAAGGGCGGCGGCGCGGCCATCCCGCTCAAGCCGCGCCTGCTGGCCGGCATCGTGCGGGCCGCGGTGCAGAACGCCGGGGCGGTGCCGGTCACGATCAAGTTCCGCAAGGGCGTCGACGACGGGCACCTGACCTACCTGGAGGCCGGGCGCATCGGCCAGGAGGAGGGCTGCGCCGCCGTGGGCCTGCACGCCCGCACCGCCGCGCAGCTCTACGACGGGCAGGCCGACTGGGAGGCCATCGCGCGGCTCAAGCAGGCCGTCAAGCGCATCCCGGTGCTGGGCAACGGCGACGTGTGGGAGGCCGAGGACGCCCTGCGGATGATGCGCACGACCGGCTGCGACGGGGTCATCGTGGGGCGCGGCTGCCTGGGGCGGCCGTGGCTGTTCCGCGACCTGGCCGACGTCTTCGCCGGGCGCGAGCCCCGGAACCCGCCCGACCTGGGCGGCGTGGTCGAGGTGATGCTCGAGCACGCCCGGCTGCTCCTGGCCTGGCTGGGGGAGGAGGCCGCCATGCGGGCCTTCCGCAAGCACAGCAGCTGGTACACCAAGTGCTTCCCGGGCAGCGCGCCGCTCCGGCAGGAGCTGATGGGCGTGCGCCGGCTCGACGAGCTGGAGCGGGTGCTGGCGGGCCTCGACCGCTCGCGGCCCTACCCGCCCGAGGCCATGCGCGTGCAGCGCGGCAAGACCGGCGGCACGCAGAAGGTGGCGCTGCCCGAGGGCTACCTCGACCGGCTCGACGACGACACGCCGCCCGAGATCGAGGACGCCGACTCGGGCGGCTAGCCAGCCGCCCGGCTAGAAGCCCAGCACGGCCGCCACCACCACGGTGGGGTCGTCGTCGTCCGGGTCGAAGACGTAGCCGGCCAGCTCGAGGTTCTTCCAGCTCACGCGCGCCATCAGCCCGCGCTGGAGCTCGCGCTCCGTCTGGTAGACGCGCGTGCGCTCCGTGACCAGGCCGAGGCTCAGCCAGTCCACCGGGGCGACGGTCAGCTCCGACCAGTTGAAGAAGAAGTTGTTCTGCGAGCCGCCCGCGTCGAAGACGTACTCGCCCTCGCTGTAGAGCTCGAGCCGGCGCCAGCCCAGCGAGCCCCTGTAGCCGGGGGCCACGCCGTCGCTCCGGCCGAACACGGCCGCCACCATGGGCGTGAGCTCCCAGGCCACCGTCTCCCCGCCGCCCAGGTTCAGGCCCACCCAGGCCGAGGCGGTGTCGCGGCCCTCGTAGTTGTAGCGGGCCTCGAGGTGCAGCCGGCCGCGGTCGGCGGTGAAGGCGGGCTGGACGTATTCGTCGTCCGGCAGGAGGTAGCCGTAGGCCGCGGCCGAGAAGGACCAGCCGCCGGGCGCCTCGCCCGCGCTGGCGGCGGGAGCAGGCGTCGTCTCGGGGGCCTGGCCGAGCGCGCGGGCGGCGCACAGCAGGAGCAGCGCGACGGAGGCGGACGGGGAGCGCACGGTCCCGGGCCCCGCCGGCCTAGCCGCCGAGCGCCATGGTGAGCGCGACGAGCGCGCCTCCCAGGGCCACCATCGAGAGGCCGATCAGCCACGGGGCGCGCCCGACGACGCGCCCGTAGGCGAAGCCGGTCACGAAGAGCATGGCCACCGCGATGGCGTTGGAGACGCGCAGGGCGGCCGCCAGGTTGCGCATGAAGATGAACGGGATCGTCACCGGGAAGGTCGAGAGGAAGACGAGCAGGAAGACCGCGAGCCCCCCGCGCCAGTCGGCGCCGTCGAGCCGCGCGCCCCCGGCCGGCGCCGGCAGCTCCAGCAGCCTCTGGCGCACGCGCTCGAGGTCCGCCGGCTCGAGCGCCGAGGCGATGGCCGGCGGCAGCGCCTCCGCGATCAGGCGCTGGCCCTGCGCCGCGTCGGCGGCCCCGCGGATGGAGAGGGAGGTGGCCAGGTTGCGGCCTTTCTCGGCCAGGCAGCCCATCAGGTAGAGGATGCCGTCGATGAGCCCCCAGGCGACGTTGCAGCCCAGGGCCCCGATCAGCATGGCGCGCACGTCGTCGCGCCCGGCCTCGGCGATGCTGAGCGAGCCGGTGAAGGTGAGCACCATGATCAGGCCGAAGAGCACCTCGGCGATGCGGTCGCTCGGCTCGAGCACGCGCTTGGAGGACGTGGCGGGGTCGTGGGTCATGGCGGTGTCCTCGGAGCCGTCGCTCCTTCGATCGAGGGAGCGTGGGTGGCGTCTTGGGGATTGTAGTCCCGTCGGTAGCGGCCGGTCGGGGGCGCGCTTGCAGCGCGCGTGCGTCGGGGGACAATCGGCCCCACGGAGGTCCCCATGCCGCGCCGCCGCCTGGCCGTCGCCCTGCTGCTCCTCGCCACCGCCGTCCCCGCCCGCGCCGAGGGCGGCCCCTGGCCGGCGGTGCGCCGGGAGCGGCTGCAGGTCCTGCTGCCTCTGGCCATGCAGCGGGCCGGGGTGGACGCCTGGCTGGTGATCTGTCGCGAGAACGCCAACGACCCGCTGGCGGAGCACGTGGGCGGCGAGAACGCCAGCGCGCCCGCGGCCTTCCTCTTCCTGCTGCAGCCGGAGGGCCGCCTGCGCAGCCTGGCGCTCTCGCCCGCGGGCGAGGCCACGGCCCTGCGCGACGTGGGGCTGCACGACGAGGTCGTGCCGCTGCCGCGCGGCGCGGACCTCTACGCCGAGATCGCCGGCCGCCTGGCCGCGGCCGCGCCGAAGCGCGTGGCCGTGAACTCCTCGCCCGCGGCGGGCCTGGCCGACGGCCTCTCGTACAGCCAGCGCGCCGCCCTCGAGGCGGCCCTCACGCCCGCCCAGCGCGCCACGCTGGTGTCGTCGGAAGACCTGGTGGCGGAGTGGCTGTCGGTCAAGACCCCGGCCGAGATCGAGATCCTGCGGCGGGCCGCCGCGCTGACCGCCCAGCTGCAGGTGGAGGCCTACGCCGCCGTGGTGCCCGGGAAGACGCGCGACTCGGACGTGGCCCGCTACCTCAAGGGGCGCATGGCCGAGATGGGGGTGGGCGACGCCTGGTCCCCCGACCAGAACCCCAACGTCAACTCCGGCCCCGACCGCGGCCACTCCCACGCCACCGACCGCGTCATCCAGCCGGGCGACGTGATCCAGACCGACTTCGGCATCCGCGTGTACGGCCGCTGGGTGACCGACATCCAGCGCTTCGCGTACGTCCTGCGCCCCGGCGAGGTCCAGGCGCCGCCCGAGGTGCAGGAGCGCTGGCGCAAAGCCCGGCAGGGCAGCCGTACCGCGCTCCTGGCCATGAAACCGGGCGTGCGCGGCTGGGACGTGGACAAGGCCCAGCGCGACTGGATGAAGGCCGCCGGCTCCGAGCCGGTGCCCTGGGGGACCGGCCACCCGGTGGGCTACTGGGCCCACGACGCCGGGCCGGCGCTGTCGGGGGCGCAGACCGACAAGCCGCCCGCCGGCAACGCCCTGCGCCTGCTGCGCCCGGGCCAGCTCTTCGCCTACGACGGCTTCTTCGCCTGGAAGCTCGACACGCCCGGCGAGACCAAGACCATCTCCGTCGAGGAGATGGCGGTGGTGACCGAGGACGGGGCCCAGTACCTCGTCCCGCCCCAGGAGGAGCTGGTGCTGATCGGGTCGGGGCCGCGCCGGGAATAGCGCCGCGGCCCCGGCCGTTCTAGACTGCTGACAGCCCCCACAGGAACCTGCGGGCGCGCTCCCCGGGGGGGGAAGCGGCCCGTCACGCGGGGGGTTGGTGGTACGTACCCAAGAACCCAGGAGGGTGCATGCAGCGTCGCGACTTCAACAAGTACATGGGCGCCGTGACGGCCGGGCTGGTGGTGGGCGCCAAGCTGCTGGCCCCGGCGCGGGCGTTCGCCGGGGACGACAAGGCCCCCAAGCACGTCTGCAAGGGCAAGAACGAGTGCAAGGGCCAGGGCGGCTGCAAGTCCGGTGACAACGGTTGTGGCGGCAAGAACAGCTGCAAGGGCAAGGGCGGCTGCGCCACGGCCGCCAAGCACGGCTGCAAGGGCGCCAACGAGTGCAAGGGCCAGGGCGGCTGCAAGTCCGGCGACAACGGCTGCGCCGGGAAGAACAGCTGCAAGGGCAAGGGCGGCTGTGCGGTGCCGCTGCACGACAGCGACTCCAAGACCTCGAAGTAGCCAGGCCCTGGGGCCGGGGCGCGCCGCGTCCCGGCCCCCAAAAGGCGCGAGGAAGCCATGAACCGCTTCGGCCTCCCCGACCTGGGCCTGGGCATCGGCCTGCGCACGCGCCACTTCGGCGAGATCCTGTCGCGCTGGCCGGAGCTCGACTGGTTCGAGGTCCTGTCCGAGAACTACATGGACACCGGCGGGCGCCCGCTGTGGGTGCTCGACCAGGTCTGCGAGCGCTATCCGGTGGCCCTGCACGGCGTGTCGCTGTCGATCGGCAGCAGCGACCCGCTCGACCTCGACTACCTGCGCAAGCTCAAGGCCCTGGCCGACCGCACCCGGGCGCGCTGGGTCTCCGACCACCTCTGCTGGACGGGCGTGCTGGGGCGCAACACCCACGACCTGCTGCCCCTGCCCTACGACGAGCCCACCCTGCGGCACGTCGTGGCGCGCGTGCGCCAGGCGCAGGACGTGCTGGAGCGCCCGCTGGCCCTCGAGAACCCCAGCTCCTACCTGGCCTTCGCCTCCTCGACCCTGGGCGAGGCCGAGTTCCTGGCGCGCCTGGCCGAGGAGGCCGACTGCGCCCTGCTGCTGGACGTCAACAACGTCTACGTCAGCGCCTTCAACCACGGCTTCGACGCCCGCGCCTACCTCGACACGATCCCGGCCGACCGCGTGGTCCAGTACCACCTGGCCGGCCACACCCACAAGGGCACGCACATCCTCGACACGCACAGCGGCCCCGCCATCGACCCGGTCTGGGAGCTCTACGCCCACGCCTGCCGCCGCACCGGCGACGTGGCCACGCTCTTCGAGTGGGACGAGGACGTGCCGCCCTTCGACGAGGTGCGCGCGCAGGCCCGCAAGGCCGCCGCCTTCCGCGGCCGCGCGGCGCGGGCGGGGGAGGCGCACGTTGCCTGAGGCGCGCGCGCTCCCGCTGCCGGAGCTGCAGCGCTGGATGCAGGCGGCCATCGTGCACGACGGCCCGCTCCAGGAGGCCCTGGCTGCGCCGGAGGCGGCGGCCCTGCTGCCTCCCTCGGAGATCGAGCGGGCCGTGCTGCCCTCGGCCACGCTCTCGGCGGCCGAGCGCCTGGACGTCTACCACGGCATGTACTTCCTGCGCATGGCCGAGGCGCTCGAGACCGACTACCCGGGGCTGGCCCACTTCCTGGGCGAGCAGCGCTGGGAGCGGCTCGTGCGGGCCTACGTGGCGGCCCACCCCTCGCGCAGCTACACCCTCAACGCGCTCGGGCGCGCGCTGCCCGAGTGGCTGCGCGCGGCCCCCGGCCTGCCGCGGCGCGGCTTCTGCCACGACCTGGCGCGGCTGGAGTGGGCCGCCACCGAGGCCTTCGACGCCCAGGAGGCGCCGCGGCTGGAGGAGGCCGCGCTGGCCAGCGTGCGGCCGGAGGAGTGGCCCGGCGTGCGCTTCGTCCCGCAGCCGGCGCTGCGCCTGCTCGAGCTGCGCTGGAACGCCAACGAGTGGCTCGACAGCGCCCGGGACGAGGCCGCGACCGCATTCGGCAACGCCGCGGTGCTGATCGAGAAATACATCCAGACCCCCCGCCTCATCGAGGTGCAGGTCATTGGCGACGGCGCCCGCGCTGAGCATCTCTTC